>JAOAPB010000058.1 GCA_025462645.1 Edaphobacter sp.
TCGCGTCGGCAGGCTTCGCAGAACTCTACGAATCTTTTGTACTCAAGCGTCTCTACGAACACTGGAAGTTCGCTACTCGTTGAAGTAGCGTTTAAGCTTGGGGCGCTTGTATTCGACTGGTGTGACCTTCATAGGGCCTTTGCTTTTGTTGTTGTTCTTGGTTTTCGTTGCGCCGCATGTTGCTCTCCACCGGGTTTCTATGCGCACTCTGTATGAGCTGTCTTGGTGCAAGCTCGGTGCCGGTTGGGGTTTGAGAAGAGAGTCGATGCTGCCATTTATCGGTCGGCCTCTCGGACCAAAACGCGCTCGCAGTCATCGGAACACGGTGTGGTCGCAACGGGTAGACAATCTCTTATTCGAGATCAGCACTTCGACTCCTACCCGACTCCGCTGCGCTTCGGACCGCGGCCAGCATCTCCTGCCGTATCAGGCCACCGAATGGTCCGATCAGCATCCAGTACGCGCGAAAGCGTCGCCTTGTCGCGACATCCGCGCACAATACTCGAGTCTCGGTCCTCAGCTCCGTGGCGCCGTCCGCCCGTATACCCACTTCGAAGTTCCATGCCGCTTTCGCGGTTCCCGAAGGGGCGGGTGCACGGAATTGAACTGAGCTGGTTGCGCACAGTTCTCCACGGGCGCGCCAAAAGCGACCAACTGCGCCGATCACGAGTTCTTCGCCGGGTCGATCCTCAAGCAGAGCGAAGCCTTCCGAGAGCATCTGTTCGAGAGCAAAGCGCTGTCGAAACAGCTCGTCACGGAAGCGGCGCCATGTCTCACACGGTCGAGACTGAAATGATGGGAGCGTACGTACTGCGTAAAGTGCCCGCGTTACCCCCCAATAGTCGAAGTTAGCGGTCCACAGGCTTGCATAGACCCTCGCAGGAGACGCATCGATGCGGGTGGCATAGCTCGATCGCACATCGAATTCGGGTAAGTAGTCATCAAGAAGCATGGCCGCTCCGTCACTCTATGGTCTACGCCTTGGAGAACCGGTATCAGGCTTTGCTTATTCAGCAGGCCTACGTTCCTTCAATTGCAAACGTCGGTCCATTCGGCAAGTAATTGAAAAGAGAGATGGAAGGGTATGAGCCTAACGAGCATTTCCGCGAAATTTGCGATATTACTGATTTTCACGTTCTGTCTTATGCCGCAACAACACCAAAAGCCTACCGAGGCGTGACATGAAAAATCTTATCCGAGTTTGAACCGATCCTTGCTGATCTTTAAACTCCTGATCTTCGATTCGAGGGTCGAGGGATGTATTCGAAGTTGTGCCGCAGCGCCGTTGGGTCCAGCAACTCGGCCTCGGCTTTTCGTGAGGGCGTCTTCAATGATTTGGCGTTCGCAATTTGAGTCTTTAGACATTTCTTCGGAAGTTGGCGGTCTTGACGACGATTGCTCAGCGTCCGAAGATAGCCACGCTTCATCTACGCAAAACACGTCATCGGAACTTAAGATCACTGACCTTTCGACAACATTTTGCAGCTCGCGGATATTGCCTGGCCAATCATAGGATCGAAATAGTTCCAGTGTCCGCTTATCAATCTGTCTGAATTGCTTGCCTGCTTTTTTGGCAAAACGGTGGACGAAATACTCCAGGAGCATCAGCACATCGTCCCTGCGCTCTCGGAGCGGTGGAACTTCGATCGGAAATATGTTCAGCCGATAATAGAGATCCGATCGGAATGTTCCGTTCGCCTTCGCGGCTTCCAGATTGCGGTTGGTTGCAGCAATCACGCGGACGTCGACCTGGATCGGTCGTGTACCTCCGACTCGTTCGAACTCCCGTTCTTGCAGAACTCGGAGTAGCGCAACCTGAGTATCAGGTGGCAGCTCACCAACTTCGTCTAGAAAAATGGTTCCTCCATCGGCCAGCTCAAAACGGCCCAGACGACGCTGCGCTGCGCCTGTGAACGCTCCCTTTTCGTGGCCAAAGAGCTCCGAAGAAATCAGTGATGGCGCTAGAGCTGCACAGTTCACGCTGACGAAGGCGCGTTGCGATCGAGGGGATTGTTTGTGGATAGCACGTGCGATCAATTCCTTGCCTGTTCCCGTCTCACCAGTGATGAGAACGGTGGAATCAGTCGGAGCAACTTTGATGACGCGCGAAAGCACGGCTTGCAACGCTCGTGAATTGCCCACAACTTCCTCAAACATAGAAATCCGATCGACTTCGTCGCGGAGAGCCACGTTTTCCTTATAGAGTTGCTCCTTTAGCGTCTTTATTTGTTCAAACGCAGCCTCCAGAGCCGCTTTCGCCACACGCTGCTCGGTCACATCCATCGCGGTACCGATGTATTCAGAGACATCGCCGGATGAGTTGAAAACCGGATGACCTATCGAGCAGATGTACCTCGTACCCCCCTCCGGGAGAACGATTCGGTAATCGATTTCGAACTCCGCCCCATCACGAGACAAGGCTCTGTCAAAAGCTCCGACCACCATATCCCGATCCTCCGGATGGATGCGTTGAATGAACATTTCATCTGTAGGTATGCCCTCCGCCGGATCGAAGCCAAATATGCGGTAGTGTTCTTGCGACCAGTGAACATTCTGCTTGGTCTCCAGATTCCACGCCCAACTACCTGTACGGGTCACCCTTTGTGCGTCCGCCAAGTAACCCTCACTCCGACTTAGGGCCTCCCCTGCGCGCCTGCTCTCGGTGATATCCGAAACCGCTCCCACGAACTCAAAGTCACCGGACGGGGCCCGCGAGGGATGGCCCATCACTCGCAAGTATTTGATCGACCCATCGGGGAGCAGCAACCGCTGCTCATAATCGAACTCCTGCTTCTCGCGTGTAATTCGTTCGATGAGCTGCTGGACTGCGGATCTATCTTCGGGGTGAGTTCGTTGCAATATGAATTCAAGTGTCACCTTAGTTGTCGGGTCGCACTCAAATATCCGAAAAGTTTCTCGGGACCAATAAATCTCTCCGCTGGAAATCGCCCAGCCGAAACTGCCTGTTTGGCTCAATTTCTGCGCTTCGGCGAGATAAGCTTCACTTCTTCGGAGGTTTTCCTCTGCTTTCTTGCGTTCATCAATATCAGTAACCAGGACGGACCAACGGATGATGCGACCTGTCTCGTCCCGTTGGGGAAGAGCACGTGTGTTGTGCCAACGATATACACCGTCCGCGCGGCGGTTACGTAGTTCCACGTCGTATGGCTCCCCGGTTTCGAATGAGTGAATCCATGAAGCCAACGCATTAGGGCGGTCATCTGGATGAACTGCGTCGTTGGTGCCCCATCTTTTCAATTCCTCAAGCGTCATATCAAAGTAGTCGAGAATCCGGCGGTTGACGAGTTCGACCTCACCTCCTGCACTCATAGTGCAGACAAGGCCGGGAATGGTGTCGACGAGCAGACGGAAACTCTCTTCGTTCGATCTGAGCTCATCCTCTGTGCGCTTGCGGTCTTCAATCTCAGTATTCGTTCCATACCATCTGACAACTCTTGCCGACTCGTCGTGTAAGGGACTAGCCCTGAAGAGAAACCACCGAAACTCTCCGTCGTTGCGGCGAAAGCGACCCTCTGCCTCGAACGGCTTCCCCAATTCAACTGCATCCTGGAAGCCCTTTAGCATGTGTGCGAGGTCGTCCGGGTGAATCGCGACCTTCCAGCCCCAACCAAGTGCTTGCTCCGCAGAAAGACCGGTATATTCCAACCATCGCAAATTGAAGAAATCAGCGGAGCCATCAGGACGAGCCGACCATGCCAAAGTGGGAACAGCGTCAATGATCTGAAAAGTCTGGCCATCTGATTCCTGCATATTGCCTCCACCCGCCAGACGTTCTCCGAATAGCTTTGCGCTTACTCTATGATCCGTTGATGTTGCGACCGAACCCGGCGGAAGTGTAAGGATCGACCAATCATGTTAAGCCAATGAAACATAGAAGGACTACAGGAAGAATAATGCGGGTGTTAAGTCCATTTACGCGAACGCTTAGCGAGCCTCGCAGCCGGCGCGAAGAAGCCACAGGCGTCAACTGGTCCAGCAGTGTATTGAAAACCACATTTACGAAAAGACGAAACCGTGTTGCCGGTCTCCACGAAGTTGGGCATTCTTCAAACACCTCCCTGCTCCCTTGAATTCACGGTCAAGAGGCTAAAGATTGATAAGAGTCATTTCATGGAGGCTATGAATAATCTGTGGAGGAGGTTTACGAAAATCGTGGTTTTCGCGAATTTCACGAAACTGCGATCACGGTTTCTCGTGCTCTCTTCATTCCTTTTCAGATATTTACACAATGGCTTTCGGCGTGCAGTTATTGATTTTGCATGTTGGAAAAATGCTGAATCAATGCGGGACTGTAGGTGCCATCGACTTCATTTCTTCCGTTGAACTCGGGCTACAAATACCAGGAATGAACGACGCTAGAACCCACGCACCCACATACGCGGATAGGTGGAGGGGGAGCATTTCGTAGGAGCATCAATAGAATTAGCGTATCTTCGCATTTGCACTTGAGCTAAGTGCATAATGTCGAGAATCGGTTGCGTTTAAGGCGGTCTCCATGACCTGCAAAATCGACCGGCACACTGGCGGCGATGGCAAGATCGTGCTACGTGTGTGCGGGCAAGTTCAGGTGGAACACGTGGGTACGATCAAGGAGTTGATCGGAGAAGAATGCCACGGTGCAATCCTCGATCTTATGGAACTGATGCTCGTTGATCGCGAAGTTGTAGTTTTTCTTGCAACTTGCGAACGCAAAGGTGTCGAGCTTAGGAATTGTCCCGCTTTCTTGCAGGAGTGGATCGCCAAAGAACAATCGCACACAGCTACTGACTTTCCGACTGCAACTTCTGAGAGCTAAGGAACGGAGACAAGATCATGGCACAGAAAATATGGATGATTACTGGATCCGCCCGGTGGTTGATCGATTGACAAAAGTAGCCGCGGAAAAGGGCGTATCGCAGGCGCAAGTGGCATTGGCCTGAGTTATGCAACATCCCAGTGTGTCTTCGACCATCATCGGCGACACAAAGCTAAAACACCTGGAAGGCGCCATCGCTGCTCTGGATATTTTCACTTACAGCCTCTGAGAAGACACGGCTAGAAGAACGGTATCTGCCACATGCCTGGCAGACACCCTACTGACGAGGACGGAAGAACATAAAAGGTTTGTTTGCAACAAAAGATCCCGACGAAGTTTGGGCTACTTGTCACTACACCGTCTTTTACCGGCATGCATACTGTGTCGGAAATCGCAGTCACAACGAAAGGAAAATCCTTATGAACAGCAAACCTACAATACTCGCCATCGCTTCCAACGCTGACTCGATCACCCTCAAGGATGGCAGGAAAGAACACGCGGGCTACTATCTCAACGAGCTCGTTATACCTGTGCAGGCAGCGCTCGATGCCGGCTACCAAATGGTTCTGGCTACGCCTAATGGCACCAAGCCGATCATGGATCCTCAATCGGCTACAGCTGCTCATTTCGGCGGCAGTGAAGAGGCCCTCCGAAAGGCACTCGACTTCATTAACACCCACCCCGCGATGCAGAAACCGCGTTCATTCCGTTCGGTGATTGAGGAAGGCCTCGATAAATACATTGGGTTCTACGCCCCAGGGGGACACCCACCGATGGTCGACCTGATGCAGGACCCGGACCTTGGTGAAATACTTCGTCATGCCCATTCCACGGCAAAGACGACGGCGCTTCTCTGTCATGGACCGATTGCCATAGCGGCGGCGATGCCGAAGGCGAAGGAGTTCCGCGCCGCACTTGTGGCAGACAAACCGGAAGAGGCAAAGAGGCTTGCGGAGGGTTGGCAATATGCCGGTTACCGCATGACGATCTTTTCGAACGACGAGGAGCACTATGCAGAAGAACACTACATGGGTGGCGGAAAAATTCCGTTCTACGTCAACGACGCTCTGAAGATCGCCGGCGGCGACGTCTCCATCTCGGACAAAGGTATCTTCAAGTCGTTTGTGATCGAAGATCGCGAACTCATCACGGGCCAGAACCCACCTTCCGACCACGAAATGGCTAAGTGTTTTGTGAAGGCCCTTGATCGCGCCATTTCGAAGGCCGCGTAGGACAAAATTGGACGTCCGGGTTGCCCGCCCTTGCAGGAGACAACGGACAGCCATTAAGGTGGCGCGTTCTTCAAAGGTTCTGCCGTACCGCTCTTAAAGGAGATATCTTGCTCTGGCATGTCGAAATAGTCATCCAGATTCCGCATGTTCGAAAATGCGGCTCGAAATCGCAAGAAACGCGGAGAAGAATATGGGTCTGACGTTGGAGCAAGCTGATTCGGTGATCGCCGCAGGAAAGGAGAAGGCGATTGCCATTGCTGTCCCCGTAAACATCGTGGTGACGGACCAAGGAGGCTTTCTTAAGGCATTTGCGCGAATGGATGGTGCTCTTCTCGGTTCCATTGAAATAGCTCAAAGTAAAGCAAAGACGGCGATCCTCTTTGAGATGAATACAGAAGCTGTCTTTGAGTTCTGTAAGCCTGGTGCCCCATCGTTCGGATTGGAGCAGACTAATGGTGGTCTGATTGTCTTTGCCGGTGGAATTCCGCTTCGAGACGCTGCTGGTACCGTCATCGGAGCGGTCGGAGTGTCCGGCGGAGCGGTGCAGCAGGACTTCAGTGTGGCACAGGCCGCCGCAATAGCAATAACGAGCAAGTAAACAACCAAGGAGACTAAGTACATGAGCAAGAAAAGAATTTTGATAACTGGAGCAGGTTCTGGCTTTGGCGAGGGTGCTGCAATCGGCATGGCACAGGACGGGCACGACGTGATCGCGACAACTCACATTTCTGCTCAGGTGACTCCTCTGCGTGAGAAAGGAAAAAAGCTGGGACTTACTAATCTGCGTGTCGAGAAGTTGGATGTCGTAAACCAGCATGATGTCATCAACGCCATGCGTTGGGATATTGATATTCTTTTCAGCAACGCGGGCATCGGTGAAGCCGGACCTGTGAGTGAGATTCCTCTGGATCTCGTCCGTAGCAACTTTGAGACGAATGTATTTGCCCCGCTCGCGTTCGCCCAGAAGATCATTCGCAAATTCATCGATGAGAAGCGCCCCGGAAAAGTCGTCTTCACGTCGTCGATGGGTGGTCTCTTTACGCCAGCAGGGTTCGGCTGCTATTGCGCCACGAAGCACGCATTGGAAGCCTTTGCCGAATCACTGTCAGATGAACTGAAGGCATTCAACATAAAGATTCAGACAGTCAATCCTGGACCCTACCTGACCGGCTTCAATGAGACCATGGCCGAGACGGCATTCCACTGGCTCGACGACAGCAAGAACTTCAATAAGAGAGCGGATGTGCAGAAGGCATTCGATGAACTCTTGGGGAAAGACTCTGGAAGACTGGATCCAAAGGAGATGATTGACGCGATGGTGGCCATCGTTCCCGACGATAACGGAAAGTTCCGCAACGTCGTACCGAAAGCGATCGAAGATCTCCTTAAGAGCCTCCAGGCAGAAGCATGGAAGAGGGAAATCTAGCCAGGCCGAAGAGACAGCAAATCTCTGAGGATCAATAAGTCCTACACATTAAGGGCGGTTCCTAATCTTCGAGTACGGCTAATAGCCGTTCTCTTCTTCCAACCATCCCACGACACCGTCGTAACTGTTGCTTGTCGCAATAAGTGGCACACTTCTGAGCTAATTATTTGGCACACAAGTGAAGTTTCGGGCAGCGAAGTACGTTTGGTCTCTCCTTAGTCTTGGCCAATCACAAGATTCTCGCAGGCAGTCTCTACGACATCCGATAACTGCTCCAAGCCGTTGATAGCGAGTATTCGTTCCATTTGAGTCAGCAAGCGAACGAGGAGGCGGAAGCTTCACGCGACGCTTGCGGAATGGCAGAAAGCTCGTTCACAGGGATGAGTGTGCCAAATAATTAGCTCAGAAGTATGCCAAATAATTAGAAAAACGACACTCTACGCGCACGAATCCACACACCGCGCCTTTTTCTTTCATCAGGGCAGTTGCTTTTGTTCTTAGGTTCCCATCGGGTCGGGAACCGGGCGGCGTTCAGCGACAGTCGCTCAAACTTCCATACGCGGGTTGACTACCGCACGAACGTGTGTCGTCGCAGGCTTGCCTCGGACTCAGCGCGGGCGTCGGAAGGGACTCCGGCCCAGGGACTCTTGAGGATCACCATCGTTCGGTCTGTTTGCCATTGCTTTGAACAATTCTTCGGTTGCGCTGTGGAGCTCCAACCGCAGGAAGTCAATATCCCAATATCCAAATCCTCGTACATGCACGGCATAATTACACAATGGATACCGTAGGAATTCCGTCCGATACCCCATAGCGCAACCGTCTCCTGTCTCTGTGGGATGTAGTTCAGTCCGACTTAACACAGTGAGCACTTTGCCACTTTGAAGTCGCAGAACACCACCGATGGGAAGCGATGCAAGACGCCCTTTTGGTGCCCGCTGACTCACGAGATCGAGCGATCCAGCCGTATTTGGGGGAGTCGCCCGACAAACGTAGCTGACACAGTCCTTTGTGCCATCATTCGCTACTACGCGGGCTATTGCTGGTTCCCGCTTCAGAAGTTCGTTGCTTTCTCTTTGTATTCGACTGCCGTGATCAAGGGTCAACGAGGCTCAGTTGGTGGCTGTGAAAGAAGAGTTGCTTGTATTTGCAAAAACGTCTCCTCTTCCGCCGGAGATGCTGCGCAATTCAGCCAATGCGGCATCTGTAATGACCCCAAAACTTGCGAGGATCTCTTCAGCGATGGGCTCAAGTGATTCCATCGTTAACTCTTCCTTCATATTTACGCGCGCTCGGGGATGAGGTTATTGATGCACCATCTTTCTTGAAGTGATGGCTATGTTTGTCAGTGGTGAAAATCAGAAGAATCAATTACGACTCAGCACTACGGGGATGTCGTGGACCATTCCTTGCGGATGCGCGTCGCGATCAATCCAGCCAATAGAAAGCCGGAAGAAGTTAGCATCAGGCCAAAGGCTATGCCCCGGGTTTGTGCAATGTACCCAACAAAGTAGGGCGCGACGGCGCTTGCAATGCGACCGAGGTTGTACGCAAAGCCCATGGCTCGTCCCCTAAGTGCGGTAGGGAAGGCTTCGCTGGCTATAACGCTGAATCCGCTGAAGTAGCCCGAGCCCCAGAATCCGACGAGCGGACCAAGCAGAAGCACTGCCATGGGCGTATGGGCGAAGGCGTAGAAGGGGACCAGGACGCCGGCGATGAGAAGGAAGGTGATGTATACCTTTTTCCGGCCAAAGCGATCTGCAAGCATTCCGAAGCTGGTATATCCAAGGAAGGTCCCAGCCTGCATGAGTAGCGTGAAGGACGAGGTGTGGAGAATGTCGAGGCCATGCCCGCCCTTTGCAACCGGCAGCGAAAGGAACGAGGGCACCCAGGAGAACAAGCCCCACCAGGCGAACAGACTTGCGGCGTTCATTGCGGTGATGACGAGCGTGCGGCGACCCAGATCTCCCTTGAATAAAAGACGGGCTGAGGCCTGCGGTGCATGACTCCAGGTGTCGGGCTCCTTGACATGGCGGCGAATCCATACGGTCACCAGGGCAGGGAGGAGACCGACCAGAAAAACGGCGCGCCAGCCAAAGTGAGGCATGACGAGCGCTACGACAGCTGCCGCGAGCGCATAGCCGATCGCCCAGGCGCTCTGCACAAGGCCAAGCGCCTTCGCGCGGTGCTCCGTCGGCCAGGTCTCTGCGACGAGCGCCGCGCCCGCAGCCCATTCCCCTCCCATGCCGAGCCCAAGCAGCATGCGGCAGATCGCAAGTTCAGGGACATTCTGAACGAAGGCGCACAGCCCGGTGAAGACGCAGTAGATGAGAATGCTCAAGGAGAGCGCGCGGGTGCGTCCGAGGCGATCAGCAACGAAGCCGAAGAAGATCCCGCCGCCCGCCGCGGCGAGCAGTGTCAGCGACATCACGAGTCCAGCCGTGGCCGAACTCATATGCAGATCGCGCTGAGCCGCCGGAATCACCATCGAATACAGCATGACGTCCATGCTGTCGAGCATCCATCCGAACGACGCCGCCAGCAGGGCATTGCGACGAAACGGCGCGCGCGCAAGCGTCCAGAATGTGGCCTGCGGGGCGGTTCGCTGCGCGTTGCTGAGGGTGCCTGGCATCGAGATCCTGGGTCTTTTGATCAGTGTTGGGGCTGAGCTTGCGTTGGGTTAGCGGCCCCAGGTGCGGGCACGGGATTCGTGTCCAGCGGCTCGCCGGCAACTCCTGTCGGAGTCGCGGTGGAGGTGTTTGATCCTCCCGGCACGACAGGTGTACCTGTCCGCGTCGCCGGATGTTCCTCCGGAAGTACGGGGCGATCACGGTTTACCTGCCACTGTACCCCATCGAAGAACTCTTTCTGCGTCCGCTTGATTTTGAACTTACCATCGGAGAGATACTTCAGGTGAGCGTGGTCGTAGGCGAGACCAGCCCCTGCGACGAGATGCAACCATGGGCCACGGGCCGTCTCATCTGGGGCCTCGGTATATCCGTCGTCGTAGGTCACGTCAGGAAAGCGAGCGCTGAAGGCGGGAGAGCGTGGCCCTGGCGTGCTGCCAGCGACCGCCATGTACACGCGAACCCCTTTGTAGATGGGCTGTTGGAAAGCTCGCTGATCCCACTGCTGTCCGTAGCGGAAGTAGCGCGCGTTCATCCGGGCGTTCATGTCAAGAACACCGGGGGCCTTTCCCATGGAATCTACTATGTAGTCGCGCAGGGAATAGGTGACGGTCTTGCTGAGTGGATGATCCTCATCTTCGAAGTAGTTCAGGCTGGTAAACCAGCCACGAGGAATCCACCAGGCGCGACCCAGTTCTGCACCGGTGCGGGTGATGACCCAGGCCGAGTACTCGGAGAAGGGTTGAACCCACTCATGGGACGGGTACCCATGTGGATTCAGGAAGCCGTCCGGGAGCCATGCCTCCCAGAGCTGCCTGCGGGTTCGCGATTCGGGATAGACAGGGTCCTGATCCCACTGCCCAGTCGCCATGTCGGCCGTAAGCGATGCATGATATCCAGCGTGCAGCATGTTGTCCGGAGTGATCTTTGCCAGGTCCATCGCGAGCTCGACGCCATCCGGGTTTGTTACAGGATGCAACACGACATTCACTTTGTTGAGCGACTTGCGTGTTTCAGGGTTCAACACCAGCTCTTCGGCGAGTTTTTGGATGTGGCTTGTGCTCGAAACCTCGTTGGCGTGCTGCCGGCCCGAATAGACGATGACCGCTTTGAGTGTGGTCTCTTTCGCCATGGAGCGCAGAACGGAGGGCGTGGGCAGCATTACATCGGCTGCCCAGATGTTGTTCCCGAGATAGCTTCGTCCCATCCAGTACACGTTCACCCCTGGAAATGTCGAGAGCCGTGAGAGAAGCTGCTCATTCTCCGCCAGACCGATAGGGTGGTCCCATTGGACAAAGGTCTTGTCGGCCTGCTGGACAGCGGGCTTTATATCGGCGATCTGTGGACGTGGATGCTGCGGCTGCGCCACCGCAATCTGAGCAAGGGCGATCTCGTGCTTCGTATGCTCGGCCGGATGAAGTTCCAGTGGTAGCAGGAACTCGACCGCCAGGGAAGCGAGATGTGGGTAGGCGAGCCGAGTCCGGTAGAGTCCGGCGCTATGGAGCTTCTCGACCCAGGTAAGTTGTGCCTGTGCCTGCTCGGCGGATAGAACTGAGTGCTCGAGCGACTCTTCGTTCACGAGCTGCCTCCACTCAGCAAACTTGTCCTCGCGGCTGGCCACAGGAAGCTGCCAGGTGAGTAGCGAAACTGTATCCGAGTCTGCCTTGATGCGTGCCGCGATCAGTCGCGGATTACCTGTTGTGATGGCAGGGAGATCGCGGAGCCGCTCCTGCTGAGGTGCGGATGCGCTTTCCTTCCAGCTCATCTGAACGCGAGGATGTGCCGCATCGTTGGCATAAAACTCAATCCGCACATGGCTGTCCTGACCATCCTCTGAGAGGTGCGCCACGGGGAGAATGCGACCCATGTAGTCCATGGCACCGGTAGAGAAGGTGTTGCCAAAGATATAGAAGCCATTCTGTGTCGCGAAGAGCAGGTCTTCCTGCAGTCCTTCCAGTGAAGAGATGCGTTCCTGGTCCAGTCCAAGCTGGTAGTCCGGCTCGCTCATGTGGAAGTCGATCTTGATGGTGTCAAAGAGGGGCTGGTATTCGAGCTTTGGTTTGCCCTGGTTCTGCGCCAGTACAGTGCTGTAGATCCTGGGGAGCGTCTTGTTCTGATAGTGATCCCAAAACTCCTCAAGATCCGTGGCAATGCGCTCGTTCGCGAGCAGCTTGCCGTTTGTGGAAAGACGCATCCAGCCGGTTTCGATTCCGACCTGCTCGTAGTTGATGAATTCATTCGAATAAGGCTTCGGAGCGAGGTGCTCAGTGAACTCGCGCATCAGGAGTTCCTTGCCGTCCGCTGCATATGCATGAATCCGGTAGGTAGCACCTGTATCGGTCGGCATCTTGGCGAATGTCACGTTAGCCAGAGGCAGGTTCAGCCTGGTCGCAAGCATCTCGTCAACTGGATAAAGCTCCTGCACCCAACGCTCTTCCGTACGCATTGTCGACTTCTTGCTTGAATCGGTATACGGAGCAAACTCGATCGTAATTTTCGCGGCCTCTTTGCCAGCAAGTTCTGGTGCGATGCTGTCCATCAGCCAGCTGTAGCCCTGCTTGTACGCGGAGAGAACCTCGATCTGAGTGTTTTTGATGCCAGCGCTCGAGAGCATAGTCTTGAGCTGGGCCGCAAGCTTCCTCCGCTGTTCTGGGCCCTCGCTTACTCCGGCTTCTAGAGTGATAGGTTCTCCGGCTGGGATTTGAGTGATCGCCTTGCTCGCAGCAGCGAGTAGGCGCTTGCCCTCCCACTCGAGGGTAAGATCTTCGGCGAAGGTGGGACCCGAAGGTTTGAAGGGGATCACATCCGATTGCAGATGTTGAGGGACCTCGCCGGCGCAGCACTTGATACCTGCATGAAGATTCCCGGTGACCACCTCGATCGTGTCCGCGTGCAGGTGGCTTGCAAGAAGCTTCTTCACAAAGCCCTGGAGCGCAGGATCCGCCTGATCCACATCGATCTCGGCGTGAACGCTGGCGAACTTGTCGGGATGACTCTTCGCAAGCTCCTGACTCCACTGGTCGAGGTGGTAGAGCGCGGCGGTTGCCTGGCCGATGTCGGATTTCAAACCGAAAAGGTGGCGCAGGTCGTCGCGAATCTCTTCGTTAGATGCGAAGCGCTTATTTGGTTCCCATAGATAAGGCAGATGTTCTGACGCATAGTTGAGCGCGGCCGATGCACCCGTCTCATCGCCGCGAACAAAGATCGCATCGGCCTTTCCGAAACCGTGTTCGACGACGCGCAACTCTCCTTCGGCGGCGGCAAGCGGCGCGACCGTTGTGGAGGTCTTATAGGAGCCCGGTGTCAGCTTGTCGAGGTCGGTATTGCTTTTGGCGGAGATGATGTCTTTCAAGTGCTCGGCCGCGGGCGATCCGTCCACCGAAACCGAGGCGCTCTGCACCTGCGACGAGGTGAGACCCGAGTCGGGAAATGCGATGGGGAGCGTAATTCCAACCGTCTCCAGCCCGATACGCGCAGCCAGATTGGCCATGGCCACTCCACGCACTCCTGCGGGAACATACAGTCTCGCGGCGGTGCCTGAAGGAATGGGCTTTTTAGCACTTCCAGAAAGAAGCCCTTTGATGGTGTACAAACGTGCAAGATCGAGGGATCGTGTGTCTCCCCCGGAGGTGTCGGGCATGGCAGGCAAAGCTCCGCCACGGACGTTGGCACTGCTGTTTGTGAGTGTCAGCGGAGTGCCGCCCAGCATAATCTCAACTTCGCGCGCTGACGAGAGTGAGACCGGCGTGCCCTCGTCCGGACGCAGCAGCTTCTGGACCGCAAGCGAGTCCGTGCTGCCCTTGAGTTGTAGGACCGCGCGCCGAACACCGGGTGTGGCTTGCGAGAAGATGAGTGCCGTTAGCTCGACCGAGATGTTCTGCCTGGCCGCGGTGAAGGCGGCGTTGACGTTCTTTGCCAGGAGGAGCGTCTTATCGCCGGGAATTGTCCAAATGTACGGGGCTCGTGAGGCGTAGGCATCGCCGGCTGCAAGCAAACCGACGGGATCGGGCGCAATTACTGCAATTCCACCGTCTACTGCCACTACTGCGCCTTCGCCCAGGCCCAGGGAGTTGAGAATTGGCCTCACCGAGGCGACGGTGGCCGGTTGGAGGGACGCCGTACCGACCCAGATGTTCTTCGCTTCGCCCGTGCAGCCAGGCACCGGGTTCCCCGAGCTTTGCACAACGATTGGCAGGGTGAGTGCAGAGCTCTCGTAGCCGATACGCGCTGCTAGGTTAGCTGCCGCCGCATTTTCCGCCGCTGACGGGGTTGCCGACACGATGATGTGGCCACATACCGTGTCCGGAATACCATCCGCATTGGTGTCTTGTAGAAGGGACCCGAGATGATAGGGGTTCTCGATGAAGCTTTCTTTCTCAACGGGCGTAGGGGCCTTCGGCACGGATTGAGCCGCCACCACGGGAGTGAAGAGGGATACAGCGAGCAGGGCAGTAACGGCGAGCACACTATGATTCATTGAGACGGATCCTCATTCGCGGGATTTGTATGGGAGGAGGGTGGCAGAGCTGTTGCAGGTCCGGTAGGCTGTGGTCCAGCATGGTGTGCTGCGCGCAAGTAGAGGACGGCATACGTCCCAAGCCAATGGGAACCAAGATAACCGGCTTCCGAGAGTGCTCCGAAGCCGTGACTCGCGTTGATGTCTGCGAGTTGGTGAAGAACCGGGATGCGCGGATCCTTCGGAGGAAGCGCGTCGGCTATCTTCACCATTGCCATTGCGCGTTGGAAGGCCAGGCCGATCAGATGCGACTTGCCGGCAAACTCCTCCTTCGACGTAATCGAAGAGACATCTACTGCCTTCGCGAGTGTTTGGTACTCGGGTGCATCGAGTTGCGGAAGAAAGGTGTTGAGCCAGGCAGGATATTCGGTGGCCGGAAGAATGCGACTCATCAGTTGAGCTTCGGCCAGGCAGGGGGATAGAAATTCTGTCCCACCGGGTTCGAAGGCCGTGGGACACTGACGGTCCGCCAAAAACAACCGCTTCGCATTCCGGACGACGGCGTCGTTCAGCGCCTGGTCAGGCACCGTGCTCACATAGTCCAGCACAAGCGTCATTGATAGGGCGGTGTTTGGATGAACGCCGGTACGCGAAGCATAAGGCAGATGATCAAAATACTCGATCAGCTTTCCGGAAAAGAAATGCACGAGGGGCTCGAGATTGGCCGCTATCTTAGCAGCCTCAGGATCGTTCCAGGTCTTCAGCTCGGCATAGAGTTTCAACAGCCAGGCATATCCGTATGGTTTTTCGAAGGCCTTGGCTTGCTTGAAAAACTCGAGCTCTCCCGCGATGTTTTTCTGGTCGAGGTGCTCGGTTAACTTCTCGCGCATCAACGGAGCGAGCGAGAGCCTTGGATAGTCTTTCGAAAGCGCGACCATCATCCACATGGAGTTGACGGCAGAGTGCCAATCGTAACAGCCGTAAAAGGCTCTCGTCTTGTCGTAGTCCGCTGGGAGTTGCGGACGCGATCCGTAGAGCCAGAGATATTGCGCTCCCTCCGGAGCAGCCTGGGGATGATCGATACAGGAGAGCGGCCAGGCTCCAAGCGCAAGCGCCTCCTCCGTCCCAAACTCAGGGACGGAGGGTTTCGATAGAGTGCGCCCATAGCTAGCCATTCGGCTTGCTAAATCTGCGTGGCCCCGCCCCTGAGCTAACAGTTGCGTGCCGAGCGAGAGTGCTGCCAAGCAAATCAAGCCAATCTTCTTCAACCGCAGGCTCATTTCAGTCTCCTCGGTGTGCGGGTCGGCAGCTTGCCTTTTTGCAAACTGCCGGCCCGGATTAGAAGATGAACCGGGCAGCCAGTTCGCCCTGCTGCATATTGCCCGCAGAGGATGCCTGGCCGAAGGTAGCCGAAGTGACGGTCGTGGTGATGGTCGAGTTTGTGTAATTGATGTGGCCGAAGAGGTTGAAACCTTGTCCGTACAACTCCAGGCGCTTGTGTTCGCTAAGCTTGATCGATTCGAGGAGGCGGAAGTCGAAGGACTGATAGTTACTGTTCTGAATCTGCGAGGTGTTGATTGCCGCAAGGCCCCTCGTCGCGCGATATGCATTGATCGCGTTGAAGTCGACGTTGCGATTGACCTGGTTACGGGTTGTCCCGGCCACGTATTGACTCGTCGAGTCCAGATTGACGAGCCCGCTGTATGCGCTAAGCGGTTGGGCGGAACGCAGGGTCAGAATGCCGCTGGCGACCAGGCCATATGGGAGTTGGACCGCACCGCTGGCGACCAGCGAGTGATGCCGGTCGTTGTTGCCAGGACCCCAGTCGAGGCCGGGATTCAAAGGATTGGTGATGGTGGCTTGCGGATTGTTATCCCGTGTCGAGGAGAGCGTGTATGCGACGGTGTACAGATAGCGGTGGGATAGACGCTTGTCGAGACTGACGAACAGCGCCTTGTACTTTGCGGCGCCGATCGGAGCCCGGAGATTGATGATGTTCCATCCGGTGACAGGGCGTGGGGCCGTCGTGCTGTAGTTCAGGTCAACTGTCCGGTAATCGTGAAGGCTGTAGCTATACAGTCCATCCACCTTGAGCGAGAGATTATTGCTGATCTGCCGCGAGTAGCCTGCGGAGTACTGCTGGGCATAGGGATTCTGGAAGTTCTGTGCCATGAACGACACTGTAGGCTTGTTCGTGCTGCAGAACTGTGCAGCCGTCTTGCCGGCGAAAGGATCGGGGTAACTCGGATTCGCAATACTAATCGAGCAACTCAGAAGGTTGCGCGGCTCGGAGAAATTCTGCAGGGTTTGAATATTGTTGTAATAGATGCCGTAGCCGACCCGGATCACGTCGCGCGCTTTGCCGGTGGGATCCCATACGAGACCCAGGCGTGGAGCAAAGTTGTTGCTGTCTCCGCGCGTCTTGGGATTGTTCATGAACGGTATTGCAGCCTGGGCTGGTGTCAGATTCTGGCGCTCGTTGAACGAGCCGAACTGTCGCTCCCAGCGTAGACCAAGGTTGAGCATCAGACGTGAAGATATCTTCCATTCATCCTCGCCGTAAATGCCGAGTGGGGTCGTTGGGATCTTGGTTGAGAGGAAGGGAATCGTCTGAGTGTAGGAGGTGGGACTTTTCAGCGCCGAAATGCTTGCCGCGTCTTTTGGGTTGAAGGCCTGATCCGTCCCGAAGGTCCATGTTCCGTTGTAGTTGCTGGCTGCACCGTCGGTGAAGGGAATATAGCTGACGTCGAATCCAGCGCGGATGTTGTGCTTGCCCCGGGCATAGGCGATGCTATCGAGAACCTGGAAGCGCTTCTCCACACCAGTGTCAGCATAGCCGAATCCATAGCTGAAGCTCGGAAACACATACGCCGTCTGAAGATTGTTTAGCACCGTTTGCGAGTAGTTGGTGGGATCGCTCGGGATGGGTGCGTTCGGCGGTCCGAGTTGGTAAGACGCATAGGCGTACTGGAAGCGGAGATCATTCAGCAGTGATGGCGATAGCGTCCATGTGTGGCCGGCGACCAGCGACTGCCGGGGAATCTGGCCGTTGTAGCAGTTTCTTACGGTTCGGCCACCACATACCTGGTAGGAGAGCAGGTTCCACTCCTGGGCATAGCGGACGAACAAGGATTGCTTGTCGGTGAACTGGTGGTCGACGCGACCGGTGAGCATCTGGTCGTGGCTCGGTTTATCGAAGATTCCATCATTACTCGCATAGAGTGCAGAGCCAGTTGCTATCGTGTAAGTTTCGCTGGTCTGGGTGCGCTCGAAGGCAGCATAGAAATGCGTCCGATCTTTGAGAATCGGACCGCCGATGTCCCCACCGAACTGGTTCCGATTGAATTCGGGATTGGTTGTCTGGAACGGGGTCGGCCGATTCATGAACTTGTTACGGAAGAGTTCGAATGCTTCGCCATGGAAGCCATTCGTGCCGCTCTTGGTCACCACCGAGATGAGTCCGCCCATCGAAAGCCCATATTCGGCAGGGTATTGCGTAATGTTGACCTTGAACTCCTGCACGCCACCTTGTGGGAAGTTCTGGCGCGGCTCGCCCATCTCAGCGAAGATGTTTGACACGCCATCCACCACAAAACCGTTGGTGTAGTAGCCGGAACCGCCAGCGATCTGAACATTGTTGTAGAACGATCGGGAGCCGTCCTGGCTTGTGCCAGGAACAAGCAGAGCAAGGTTCAGATACTGGCGCGTGTTTACGGGAAGCTTGTCGATCTCGTCCTGGGTGACCACGCCGCCCACCGTATTGGACTCGACGTTTACCTGCGGAGAATAGCCGTCCACCGTGACGCTGTCGGTCGTTGTGCCGACCGGCAGAGCAACATCCTGCTGAATGTGGCCTCCAAGCTCGAGTGTCAGTTTCGTCACTGTCTTCGATGAAAACCCGTCGGCTGTAAACGCTATCTGATAATGAGCCGGGGGAAGCGCCTGAAAGCGATATGTTCCGTCTTTGGTGGTTGTGGTGGTCGAGACGCCCGTATCGGTATTTAGCAAAGTAATCTGGGCAGTTGAAATCGCGGCGCCTGAAAGGTCAGAGACTGTGCCTGCGATATCTCCGAAGGTACTTTGTGCGGAGGCGAGTGAAGCGGCGGAAAAAGCCAGGACAAAGGCAAACAAAAACCTAGTTCCAAGGGATAGACGCATTGCATCCTCCTGACGCTGCCGCTTCAACGGAGCGCCAATTCATGTGGTTTTCACAACGGCGTTCCTTGCTTATATTGATTTAGAAATTATTTGTCAATCAATAATTATTTCCTTGCTGTTCGCGAAAAATGCCCGATATAACCATAAGAAACGTGTTTGCAACTTGACTGGTTAGATCGTCTGTCGAGAAAATAAGAAATTGTATACAGTCTGTATGTGAAGGTAGGCGTCATGACGGAATCGCTCCGCATTTATGTTGCCCTGAGAAACGACATCATTAGTTGCGAACTGAAACCTGGTGCTTCGCTTTCCGAGTCGGAGCTGTGTGCTCGCTATAAGGCCAGCCGGACCCCCATCCGTGAGGCGTGTCGGCGGCTACAGGAAGAGGCGCTGCTTCAGATCGTTCCCTTTCGCGGCTATTTCGTCGCGCCCCTAACCTTTGACGAGTTTCGAAATCTGAACGAGATGCAGCTTGTTCTCGATCCCGCCGCAGCTGCGATGGCTGCCGAGCGTGCCACGGAGGAACAGATCGCCACTATTGAGCGCTGGGCCAATTACGTCTACCATGCAGGCCAAAAGGCGAGTTACGAGACTTTCCTCGAATGGAATCGAAATCTACATATTGAGATTGCAGCAGCGAGCGGAAATGAGTTGATGGCCGAGATGACTTCCCATCTCCAAACCCGGCTCATCCGCTACTTCTATCTCGTCATCTCCATGTCGAGCTACGGCAAGGAGCTTGTTGACGAGCATCACGCCATCGTTCGTGCCATCAAGGCGCGCAAGCCCGCGCAGGCCCGCGACCGGGCGACTGAGCACGTTATCCGCACCATCGAACGGACCTCGCGCGTCACCATCCCGAGTGTTGGCCAAGCCCGCGACGTTCCGAATTCTTCGACCGGGCTTACCTCCAGCCCTATGCCCCGGGTGCCTGGCGGGCGCCGTCCCACTCCCTAGCTTGCCGTTGTTGCCTGTACGATGTGATCCTGCCCGAGCCGAATGGAGTTTTGCTGGTATGAGAATTGCGATTGATAGCGGTGGAACCTTCACCGACTGTGTCTACGTGAAGGACGGTGAAGTGCATGTCTTGAAGATCTTCTCGACCCCTCAGGATCCAGGCAAGGCGGTGCTGGACTGTGTCACGCAAATCGCCACGAACGGCGAAGTTCCCGAGGTGCGGCACGGAACGACGGTAGGTACGAACGCGATGCTCGAGCGCAAGGGGGCAAAGGTTGCCTTCGTGACGACTGCCGGCTTCGAGGACACTATAGCCATTGGACGTCAGGCCCGAACCAGCCTCTACGATTGGTTCCGTTCGCCGCAGCCCTGCGTCGTTCCACCGGATCTTCGTTTTGGGGTTCAGGAGCGTACGGGCTCGTCCGGGGAGATCCTGACGAGCCCCTCGGCGGAGTCACTCGAACAGCTAGCGCATGCGATCGGACGGAGCGGTGCCGAAGCCATCGCCATCTCCTTACTGTTCTCCTTTGCGAACCCACGCAATGAGCTTCTTGTTGCCGCCTCGCTTGCTCCGCTCGGACTCCCGATCTCGCTTTCCCATCAGATTCTGCCTGAGTTTCGCGAATTCGAACGTGGCTCGACTGTCGTGACGAACGCCTATCTCGCCCCCAAGGTCAGCATCTACCTGAGCCGATTGGAAGGTCGATTGACTGAGGCTTTCCCCAAAAGCTCAATTCACGTGATGCAGTCGTCCGGAGGGATCGTCTCCGCGCGCCTCGCGGCCAGGGAGCCGGTGCGCACTGTTCTGTCTGGGCCCGCGGGTGGCGTCATCGGAGCCTATCAGCTAGGCCGTATGGCAGGCTTCGACAAGATCATCGGTTTCGACATGGGAGGCACTTCCACCGACGTCTCACTGATGGACGCCGCCGAGGGTGGCCCACGCACGACAAGTGAGGCTATCGTCTCCGAGATGCCGGTCAGCGTTCCCATGCTGGATATTCACACGGTCGGTGCTGGTGGCGGGTCACTTGCGCGGTTCGACCACGGAGGCATCCTCCACGTCGGGCCCGAATCGGCAGGTTCCATGCCGGGACCGATCTGCTACGGTCGCGGTGAGAAGCCGACGGTTACGGATGCCAATCTCCTCCTCGGCCGCCTCGACCCCGAACTCTTTCTTGGTGGCGGCGTCCGACTCGAGGCAAAACGGACCCGCGAGTTGATGGACCAGGCCAAGGGGAATCTCACCACGGTCGAACAGTTCGCCTCGGGCATCCTGCTGCTTGCGGAGGCTGCGATGGAAAAGGCTGTACGCGTGATCTCGATCGAGCGTGGTTACGATCCACGCGAATTTACCCTCCTCAGCTTCGGCGGTGCAGGCCCGCTGCACGCCTGTTCGATGGCCAAGTCGCTGCGGATCGGACGGGTCCTGATCCCCCGGATGCCTGGTGCACTCTCGGCTCTGGGCATCCTCATGGCCGACACGGTGCGGGATTATTCGCGAACCGTCATGCTTTCTCAGGCGACACGCGAAGAACTTCACTCATTTTTTGTCGAATTGGAGGAGCGTGGCAAAAAAGACCTTCTGGAAGAAGGCCTCGAGGGAAAGTCCGTCCGCTCCGTCGATCTCCGGTACGCCGGACAGGGCTATGAGCTAAACGTAGTTGATGCGCCGACCCTCTTCGATGATTTTCACGACATCCACGAGAAGCGATACGGATATGCGAACCGCAGCGCTGCGGTTGAAATCGTTAACGTGCGATTGCGCTTCGTCGTCCAGAACAAACCTGTTCGTCTTCCGGTCAGCAATCCCGCAGCGGGAGATGGTGCTCAGGCCGTGCTGAAATCGCGGCCCATCTACTTCTCCGGAGCATGGCTTGAAAGCATGGTGTATAGCCGCGATCTCCTGGTTGCGGGTGACGCGATCTCCGGCCCGGCGCTGATCACCGAGTATAGTTCGACGACAGTGCTTCCTCCGGGCTGTGTGGCGACGGTCGATCTCTACGGCAATCTGATTGTTGAGGTGAAGTAATCAATGTCAACTTCCACTAATATCGGCTCAAGTCCCGATACCGTCGACATTGCCGTGGCGAGTGATCCGATTGAGCTTGCGGTCTTCAAGAGCGCTACGCACTCGGTGGCGGAAGAGATGGGCGCCGCACTCCGCCGGACTTCCTTCTCCCCGAACATCAAGGAGCGCCGAGACTACTCCTGCGCAGTCTTCGATGGAACTGGTCAGGTTATTGCCATGGGCGACCACATGCCGGTTCACCTCGGGTCGATGCCCATGTCAGTTAAAGCAGTCATGGATGTCATGACGCTTCGTTCGGGAGACGTTGCCATCCTGAACGACCCCTACGCTGGAGGGACGCATCTTCCCGACATAACCATGGTTCTTGGGGTCTTCGCTCCCTCCGCTTCTGAAAAGCCCTTGCTGTATATTGCAGTCCGCGCCCATCATGCGGACGTTGGAGGAATGTACCCAGGATCCATGGGCCTCTGCCGCGAGATATACCAGGAAGGCCTACGCATCCCGCCGGTACGCATTGTGGAAGCAGGCCGCTTGAACGAAAGCATCCTGCAGATGATTCTGCACAACGTACGTACTCCCGAGGAGCGTCGTGGCGATCTCATGTCGCAGATCGGAGCATGCCGGGTCGGGGAGATCCGGCTTCACGAGTTGATCGGGAAGTACGGGATCTCGGCGATTAAAAGATTTTCCGCCGACCTCATCGACTATTCCGAACGATTGATGCGTGCGGAACTCGCAGGGATTGAAAGTGAAAGCGTCTATGCGGAGGACTTCCTCGATAACGATGGCTTCAACGAGGTTCCCGTCCGCATACGCGTGGCGATCAAACTGGACGCCCAAGACCGTTCGGTCACGGTAGACTTCGCAGGATCGAGCGAACAGGTCGCCAGTAGCATCAATGCCGTGTATGCCATCACTTATTCGGCGGTCTACTACGTTATGCGCTGTCTTCTTCCGGAAGACGCTCCGGCCACCGCGGGTTTGATGCGACCGGTCCGGGTTCTTACTGAACTGGGAAGCATCGTTGACGCAAAGCTTCCAGCGCCGGTCGCCGGTGGAAACGTCGAGACCTCTCAGCGCATCGTCGATGTTTTGCTGAAGGCGCTGGCACAAGCCCTTCCGGGCCGCATTCCCTCAGCAAGCTCTGGGACCATGAACAATCTCACTATCGGCGGTGTGGATGCCCGAACGGGTAAGCCCTTCGCTTATTACGAAACGATCGCCGGAGGGATGGGCGCGCGACCCAATGCAGATGGCATCTCCGGCATTCACACTCACATGACAAACTCCCTCAATACGCCGGTTGAGGCGCTGGAGTATGCCTATCCTTTCCGAGTGCGTTCCTATTCGTACAGGCCCAATTCCGGAGGAAGCGGTCGGTTTCGCGGAGGAGATGGCATTATCCGCGAGATCCAGCTTCTAAGCCCGGCCAAGGTCACGATGCTGATGGATCGGAGAATATTTGCGCCGTATGGTCTGGCTGGAGGCTCACCGGGGGCCCTAGGACGATCCATTCTGCTTGCAGATGGCAAAACAACCGCACTGCCAGGCAAGTGCAGCTTCGATGCCGCTGCCGGCGCTGTCGTCCGTGTAGAGACGCCGGGCGGCGGAGGATGGGGAACGCAGGTGTAGCTTGGAGTGCAATGTGGCGTAAATATTTGAGCGCTATTAATGGGATGGTCCGCCGCCGGCTCTGTTGCATTAACTATCTTGGACGCAGTTTTGCGTTGATGGTTTTTAGATCAAGCAGCGATGTCGAACAGCTTGTTCATAAATCGGATCTCATCATTGACCTGGGGCTTACACGCGAGGCAATGACTGTAGCTTTCAAGATTATTTGGCGCAGAGTTTCAGAATTATTTGGGTTCTTCCGTACATTTGGTGAGGTGTGTTGGCGATGGGTCGAGCTCGCGATTAGGCCTCTTTCAGACACTCTCGAGGACGCGCAGCTTGAGTAGATCGAATCTGGCGCGGCCGTACATCTGTCGCTTGATCAGCTTGAGGCGGTGGACTTGACCTTCAACTGGACCATTGCTCCAGGGCAGACTCAGGGCGGCTTGTACAGCCTCTTGATCACGCATGAGACCAGCGACGAAGCCGCGCAAGGAGGTCTGCCTTGCGGCTTCAAGCCACTCTGGCAAAGCGATAAGATCCCGGTTGCGAACGATACGAAAGAACTCTCTTCCAAGATGCGCCAGCCTAGCTATCTCTGGTGAGCGACGAAACAGCTCCTCCAGGTAGGCTGGGCTGAAGTTGTTCCCTTGAGTATTTGCCACGCCGTCTGCTGAGACGAAACCCGCAAGGTAGGTTTAGTGGGCACACTTTCGGAAGTCTTCGGACGGTGTCCACGGTGTTGCCGAAGCCAATGCCAGACGCTGCTGTTCTGGCCGCGGAATCCCTGCTGCTGCAGTTCTCGCCAAAGCTGGCTCACGTTGCGGCAACCTTCGAGCAGGCGTCGATCGAGATAAGCAGCATACTTGTCGACAGAGTTCGGGAACATGCGCGGGGTTCGTTCTGAGAACGCGCCTGCTCGGACCCATCGCTGCACTGTGCGAAGGCTGAGGCCGAGTTGGCGAGCGGCGTCAGATTGACTTACACCGCTTCCCACCAGAGCTCTCATCTGTTCATAGAGGCCGTGACGCCGATGTCTCTTCTCGTGCCTGACCGTCAAGGTCTCGACGGGATCTGCTGGAACCACAATAGGATTCAGAGTTTCAATAAAGCTGTTCTGTTGGACAGCTTTGGCAGCCTGCAGCATGGTGCGACGGTGAGGCTCTTTACTTCGGCATGGTTCGGTAGCAGCGTCCCTTGGGCCATCAAGAGCCTCCAACAGAACCCAAGAGGAGGACGCAAACAACCAAGCTGCCACCGACACTCCACCGCCATAATCGGTTCACCGAAAGAGCAGCCTTCGTTGCCAGACCCATAGCAATGATATCCACGATAGTGAGAACCGGTATCGTAATGGGCCAGCCCCAAGAGAACCATAGCTTCGGGAATAGCGGAACGACTAGAAATATCGTCAGTACTACGACCCAAATCAAGCTTGCTGGCCCAAACCATCTGCGTGCACTCATTACCATAGGCCCATCCAGTAGCACAGTGTGTGCTAACCGTGACCTTCACTAAAGACGACCCTGTCCGTCTCGCATCGCTCTGATTTTTGTGTCGGATATTTCAACCTGCGTGGTTGGCGGCAGCTCGATGAACACATTGAAAGCTGGGCTGGCGGCGTGGGCGAATGCTGCCGTCTCCTGGTTGGGATGCAGACACTTCCCCAGCAGGAGATCGCCGAAGCCTACGGCATCATCAAGCAAGATGCCGAACTTGATAACCAGACTGCCCTTCGCCTCAAGAAAGCACTCGCAGAGCAGTTTCGCCTGCAACTCACTCTCGGTGCTCCCACAAATGCTGACGAAGCGGGACTACGACGGCTTGCCGCGCAGATTCACGGCAAAAAGGTCATCGTCAAACTGCATCTTCGCCACACACTCCATGCGAAGCTCTACTTGTTGTTTAGGCACGATCCGGTGAGTCCCGCTATCGGCTTTCTGGGAAGCAGCAATCTGACCTTTGCGGGCCTCTCCAAGCGGGGGGAGCTAAATGTAGACATCACAGATCACGATGCGTGCGACAAGCTGGCGAGATGGTTCAATGACCGTTGGGGCGACAAATGGTGCTTGGATATCTCGCAGGAGATAGCCGACATCATCGACCAAAGCTGGGCTAGACCCGAGCCGATTCCCCCGCACCATATCTACGTCAAGATGGCTTATCATCTCTCCCAAGAAGCGAGAGATGGAATCGTTCGCTATGGTATTCCGAAGGACTTTGGAAATCAGCTTTTCGAGTTCCAGGAAAAAGCGGTCAAGATCGCAGCTCATCATGTCCAGAAGCGGGGAGGGGTACTGCTTGCCGATGTCGTTGGACTCGGTAAAACCCTCATGGCGACGGCGCTCGCGCGAGTTCTGGCCGACGAGTTGCTTCTTGAAACTCTCATCCTTTGCCCGCTGAATCTTGAGCTGATGTGGAAAGACTACTGCCATGATTATCGTGTGCCGTCTTGTAAGGTTCTCCCGTACTCCAAGGTGCTCCAGCAATTGCCAGAACTGCGTGCCTACCGATTGGTAATTCTGGACGAGAGTCATAACCTGAGGAACCGAGAGGGAAAGACCTATAAGGCGATTCTGGAATACATCCAAAGATCCGGCAGCAAGTGTATCTTGCTCTCAGCCACGCCATTCAACAAAGAGTATCTCGATCTTGCCAGCCAACTGCGTTTGTTTGTGTCTCCTGACAAAGAGCTTGAGATTGGTCCTGAACGTCTGCTCCGTGACGTTGACCGTGCTCGATTCAGAGGTCGCTATCAGTGCGGGGCAAACACGCTTGCTGCCTTCGAGAAGAGCCAATACCCTGACGACTGGCGCGACCTCATGCGCCTCTATATGGTTCGGCGCACAAGGGGATTCATCAAGACTAACTACGCCAAGACAGACCCAGACAACAGCCGCAGGTATCTCGAATTCAATGACGGCAGCAGATCGTACTTCCCTGATCAGCTACCGAAGAAGCTCCCTTTTGTTGTCGATGACAATGACCCGAACGATGAATATGCCAGGCTCTATTCCGCGCCCGTGGTCGATATTGTCAACGGTCTTAGCCTGCCCCGTTATGGTTTGGGCAACTTTGTCTCTGCCAAGCCCCCAATCGCGGCGACGAATGCTGAGACTGTCATTCTTGCAAATCTATCCGCCGCAGGTACGCGGCTGATGGGATTCTGTCGCAGTAATCTGTTCAAGCGCCTGGAGAGCAGCGGACACAGCTTCTTGCTTTCAGTCGAACGGCACATCCTCCGCAACTTTATCTTCCTTCACGCAATAGAAAGCGGCTTGGATATTCCCATCGGAACCCAGGACGCCGGCCTCCTGGACACGTCACTGTCTGATGTAGACACAATGGCTATGCGAACACCTGATGAAGTTGGCAGTGTGACCGGCCACCTATGATCTGTTGACGAGTTCAGAGTCCGAGCGGCAGAAGTCTACGCGCTTTATGCGAATGCCTTTCGGTAGCGCTTCAAGTGGATTCGTCCCGGCCTCTTCCGCTCAAAGCTTGGTGATGATCTTCTCCAAGATTCCAAGGCGCTCATGCAGATTTTCGACAAGTGCGCTATTTGGGAGCCGAAGAAGGACTCAAAACTCGATGCGCTCGTTAACCTCGTGAGCAAGAAACACAAGACGGAGAAGATTCTGGTCTTTAGCCAATTCAGCGACACAGTGCAATACCTGAACCAGCAATTGATAAGCGCAGGAGTTAAAGGGAGCGCAGCAGCAACCGGGATTCGGAGAATCTCACTGACTTGGTGTACCGCTTCAGCCCAATCAGCAACAAGAAGGCAATTCCATCGGAAAAGGAACTCCGTGTTCTGATAGCAACTGATGTCCTCAGTGAAGGACAGAACCTCCAGGATGGCTTCATCATCGTCAACTACGACTTGCCGTGGACAATCATACGTCTCATTCAACGTGCGGGTCGTGTCGATCGTATCGGGCAGAGGTCGGACAAGATTCTCTGCTACAGCTTTTTACCGGCGGAAGGTATCGAGCGCATAATTCGCCTACGGGCAAAGGTGCGCGCTCGCCTTCACGCAAACTCTGAGGTTGTCGGCACGGATGAGTCTTTCTTCGATGACGATCGTCACAACAAGGCCGTCACAGACCTCTACCACGAAAAGGCCGGCCTTCTCGATGGGGAGGATGATTCAGAGGTAGACCTCGTCTCTTATGCCTATCAAATTCGGCAGGATGCGATCACTGCTAATCCGGCACTCAAGAAGACGATTGAAAATATGCCGAATGTGGTCTACACGGCCAAGGAACGATTGCCACCTAGGTTGCGGGTGACAAGGCATCTCCGCCGCAGGATGCATGGCCGCATTGGCATACCACTTCTACCGCTCCCTTCAAGGCTTCACAGTGAGCGCCGCAGAATCGGTCTCCCTTGGGCGAGGTACAGGTACAGGCAGGGTTTTCACACTTTTTCGCGTCAGCCATAGGTTCTCCTTCGTATTGGCCCGAATAAGTCACTACCGGATTAGGATGCGGGATCAGAGATTCCAGGTGATAAGGTCCGGCATCACCACAAAGTCGTACAGACGCATACGACCTTACCGGATCGCCCTTGTCACGTGTCACGCGGTACTCAAATACCGGAATATGTTCTGTAGGGCTATTTAGCGGCATTTGAGTGCAGCGTGACAGCCGGCTTCTTCGATCCGCGGTCATCGAAC
Organism: Edaphobacter sp.; assembly: GCA_025462645.1. GTDB lineage: Bacteria > Acidobacteriota > Terriglobia > Terriglobales > Acidobacteriaceae > Edaphobacter. Next base: position 27,991 of record JAOAPB010000058.1, read on the forward strand.
ACGGTTCTTCCTGCAAGCGAAGCGGAGATCTTTCGCTCGTGCGAAAAGCCCGGCACCGCGGCACTAGAATCTGCAAACGGATCGCGATCTTCTTCGATGGTGCGGGTCAGGTGATCCAGGCGACGGAAGCCGTCCAACTTGCGCGTGTCTTCCAAACGATCACCCAACAACTGTGCGCCGACGCGCCGTCTGACGCTACTACGCCCACTGAAGGCAGATGCGCCGAATTGTTAGTACTACTTCGACGAGAGCGGCGTCCTTTGAAAATAATAGAGGCCGTTTCCGTAAGCTCTTTGAGCACCACGGCAGCTCAAATCCCTACATGCTAACTCTAAGCAGCTTTTTTCGGCGCTTGTTCACTCGTGGAACTGGTACGACGATCTGACTTTCGTTTCAGGAAGGTACCCAGTCGTGCCTTGAGCTTTGAGAAAGCCGAGGTGGTATCTTCAGTTCCCTTAAGCTGCTTCTTTAGGTTCGAGATGTCGTCCTTCAACGCCTGATATTCCGGATCTTGCCCCGCGTATCCAAGTGCCATCGCCCGATTAAGCTCGAACTCTGCTGTTCCCACAACCTTCTGCGCTGCATTCTTATCCTTTTGGGCCGACGTCTGGGCTTGATTGATAGCCTCCTGCGCAACCAGTAACGGTAAAGGCGTAACCTGATCAACTGTCACCAGAGTCTTGAGTGCCGCAAGCAACGCGATGCTGGCGGCCTGGCTGTCCTTATCAAGCAGGCGCGCTGCTTCCTGCAAAGCAGTCGGATATATGCCCAACGGCAGGTTGTAGGTGCGGACGCGGACTTCGCTCCTCAGAGCACCGAGCAGCGCACGGGCAGTCGGGAAATCGTCCACCAAGATTGCCTTGTCCGCGGCATCTGCGAGTTTCTCGATGTCATCAATGTCTCGCGGTGCTGTATCGATGATCAGGGCTTCGACGCTCACCGGGATAAGCGCGAGCTCCGGGTTGCGAGCCAGCACAATGTTGACTTTTCCTGTTGCCTCCTCGATGCCCTTCAGGGCGTCGGCCGTTTTGCCCGCCGCGATCGAGTAGGTAGCCTGCACAGTTTGTTCGATGGCCGCGATAGCGTCGTTGTCCAACGTTTTCAGTGCTTGCTGCTCAGCTTCGTTCCGCCATTTGTCAAGTTCGGGGCGGGCTTGTTGTTCAGCACGATTCCGTTGCATTTCGAGAGTGGGCTTCGCCTGCGTGTCTGTCATGGCACTCCTATCTGGTAGGCGGTCTCCAAGACCGCCGACCCAACTGATTGCGCTCTGTCGTCGCGGCTTCCGGTTGAGCTCTCGCGGCAATCCAGCCGATGGAAGCCGGCTGCGACAGTCTGCATGTAGGAAATGGTAATGTCCGAACCAGAGAAAAACAATTGATCGTCAGCGGGAGGTGAACATCGGAGATGAGGCGTAATACCATATACGCGCTGCGTCGTAGAAGCTACTAAGACTTTGGTTGTAGGCAGGAGGTGATCGGCCTCGGTCGATTCGATCCACGAGCAAGGTTGCCGCCGTAGCTATCGCCGCCGCAATGGTGTTAGTGAAATGATTTTTTGCCCAGTCTGGGACATGTATCCCCACTGCTGCGGGGCGGGCTGGGGTCGTTCCTGTACTGGCTTGTACCCGCGACGCTCCAAGAACGAGAGGAACGCCCTAATTAGTGCTATCTGTACCCGCGTTGCGCACCAAAAGTTTTCACTGCTGCGAGGTATGCAATCCGCTGAAACCATGTCGCGCGGGTCGGTGCTGGTGCTGTTGCAGTTCGACGTATGCGAGGCCATCCACGCGCAAACGAAAGAGGCTCTCGCCGCCTTAGGCCGACATCTATCCGGAATAACTTCGAAACGTCAAACCCTCTGATGAACACTAGCTGCTGCCCTCTTCCAAAGACTCAGCCGACGGGAGATTACGACCAGTCTCACGATGAGAGCAATCGAGCCTCCCAATGCGGTGCATAAGGCTCGGCGCTGCGCAATCACAGGTCCCGGAACATCTGCGAGTGAGAGCAGGAAGACGATGTATCCGGTGATAAAGACCGAAAAGAGGGCGTAGTTCACATTGAGGGTGCCATAGGATAACCATGCGAACAGCAAGGTGAAAGATGCAAGTACAACAGGTGAGGGGTTCAGATGCGCGATGCAGAAGCTTACCAAGATAGCCCCGGCGAGCGTGCCTAACACACGAGCCACGGCACGATTCACTGTGTCGGTGACTCCAGGCTTTAGTACCAAGAATGCGGTCATCGGGATCCAATATCCGGTGGGGAATTGCAACTGTCGGTAGATTTCCGTGGTAACGCCCAGAGTAATCGCCAGCAGCAGCGAATAGGGCAACGCGGAGTTTAGGATTTTGCGCTGTTTCACCGATTGCGCCGTCTCCAGCACAGCCGCCTGCAAGGCCACCTCCTCTTCGCGAATATATCGAGCTAGGGAGGCCAAATGGGTACCCAACTCTCCATAGGCGCGAAGCAGAATAGCGGAAGAGAGAATCTGAAGCGCTCCTCCTGCAAAGATAAGCAGGGCACGGTCTCCCGCAGCCTCAACGGAAGCAGGAAATGCTGAGGCTACAAGAAAAGTAATGACGCACTGTTGCCCGACCCAGCTATATCCAGCCTCCCTCGTCGTAAGCATTCCGTATCCAAATCCCCACAGTGCCGCCATTGCAACGAGGAAGAAGTTTGTATGGCCGATGACCACGCCGAGGAAAGCCGCGAACGCCATTCCGAGTGTGACAAACAGCATGGGAAGCAGGCGGGATTCGTCGATGCTCTGCTTAGCGCCGAAGCCTACCGTCATGGCGCCGCTGGCTGCGATCATTCCAGCAGCAGGATGATGGAGCCATAACCCTGTACCAAGACAGACGGCGATGGGCAGGATGAGGATGAGGTCTGCTCGGAATGTTTGATTTCTCCAATTGAAGACGTAACTGTCGGTGAAGTACTCGGCAGGAACCCCGTGCGGCCGCCCCGATGTAGGAGAAGAAGGCATATGCCATCTCAGAATGAGGTTCGCGATCAGGGGTGAGCACGAGTCAATCTAACTGTAAGATCACATAGGATTCGGAAAATCCGCGTCAATGGCAGTCGGGTGGCTGTTCTTAACAACGAACCAGACCTCGTCCTGTTGCTACGCTGATCGCTTCTGCACGACTCGAGACACAGAGCTTTTCTAGGATATGTGTCATGTGTACCTTGACCGTGGCTTCGCTGTTGTCGAAGAGCGTTCCGATCTCCTTGTTACTTCTTCCGATGGACAGTGCCCCCAAAACATCAGTCTCTCGCCTGGTGAGGTCCGGGGCCAGAACCCGCTTTGCCAATTTAGCTCCAACATCGGGTGGGATCCATGACCGACCACAGGACACCGCACGAATGCATTCGAGCAATTCCTCTTTCCCGCAGCTCTTGAAGAGATAACCTTGGGCGCCCGCTCGCAGAGCCCGGTATATGTCTTCCTCTGTTTCATAGGAAGTCAGAACGACGAGGCGCGCACTTGGAACCTCACGTCTGATGGTACGGATTGCGTCGATGCCATCGGCCATGGGCATTCGCAGATCGAGAAGGCCAATATCCGGGAGTGTAGCCAGGAAGTGTTCGACGGCTTCATGTCCGTTACTCGCTTCGGCGACGACATGCATGTCCGTCTGACGGTTGATGACCGATACCATCCCTTCTCGCACTACAGAATGATCATCGGCTATCAGGACGGTGATAAAAAGAGAATTTTCAGCCATAACGGGCCTCTTGGGATAGGGCGGCTCAGGCGTACAAGAGGACTTAGGCATGCAACGTTACAATTTCAATTTGTTGCACCCGGCACCGGAAAGGTTGCCTTCACTGTCGTTCCTTTTTTCCCTGATAGGACTTGAAATTGCCCCGAAAGACGTCGAACTCTTTCCCGCATTCCCCTCAAGCCTACTCCCATCTTTTGCCTATCAAGAGAGGTGAAGTCCGCAATTCCCTGACCTCGATCCTCTATTTCGACTAGCAACGATGACGACACAAGATGAATGCGAACGAAAGCCTCGCTTGTCCGGGCGTGGTGATGGATGTTCATCAGGGCTTCCTGAACAATCCGGAATACGGCCATTTCGAGATCTTGCGAAAGTCTCCCTACATCAGAATCTATTTCCAGAAATACGGCCAGTCCGCTTCTTTCTCTCATGCCTTCAATATAGCTATGTAATGCAGCCGACAGTCCCGCTTCATCGAGCAACGGTGGATGTAAAAGATGGGAGATAGTACGAATTTCTTTAGAAATGTCTTCAGCTAGTCCGAGACATACGGCGATATAACCAGCCACTGTTGCCTGAAAGTCTACGATTCCCTGGGCCGACACCAGTTTCCACTGCAGCGCGGCAATCAACTGGCCCACGCTATCGTGTAATTCAAGTGAAATCCGTCGACTCTCCTCGTCGCGCGCCAGCATGAGCTCGTGATTGAGCGCACGCATACTTCGTTCAGCTCGCTCGAGTTTCCTAGTACGCTCGCTAACCCGCTTCTCCAACTCAAAAAGTGTCAACACGTGATCGGTCACGTCGATGCCCTGAAAGAGTATCCCTTCGATCTCTCCCGCATGATTGCGCATCGGAAAGTAGGTAAAGTCGACGTAGATGGTCTGCTTTTTGCCAGCACGCGTCAAACTCACCTCGCGCGCGGAGGCGGCAAACACTTCACCGGTCTGGTAGACCCGATTCAGAAGATCGAGAAAGCCCTGATCGACCAGCTCCGGAAGAGCGTCCTTTAGGAACTGCCCAACAATCTCGTTTCGCCCGCGACCAGCCATTTTGAGGTAAGCTCGATTGGCAAATACGAACCGGTGATCGGGTCCACTTAGAAGTGCCATCGCGGACGGGGCTTCCACGAAGAAGTCTCGCAACTGGTTGCGTACGAATTTCACCTGCCCCCGCAGCCAGCGCGTCTTTTCGATATCGGTTGGTCTTTTCATCGTGAGGAAGTAAACCAGCTACCGATTCTGTGGTTGTATTTCTGTCCATGTCACCTTGCTGGCAATGTTTATTTATACGCACGCATCCTTCGAAAGGACGCCAAGCATGACATAAATGATCTTATTGGTTATAGCCCACGAGAACCGAACGGTTTCCGCTCGCCTTTTGCATCAATTATGGAGCGCGAGCTGTTTTCAGGAGCAGGACAGGCCCCTGATCGCCGGCAAGGGTGTCAAGTGCAGGCGGAGGGATTTTAGCGGGCATCCGCCGCGTGGTCCGCTCCGTGGGTCGAAGATGACAGATGTTCGTCGATCGCGTACGGACTGCCCTGCTGATTTGTGACTGTACTAACCGGTAATGCCCATTGGAGCAGGCTTGTGCAATTCGCGATCTCCTCTACAATTCTCGTGAACAACTGATCTTGCATGGCAGTTCGTTTCGTGTAGTCGACCACGTAGCTCACCGTGAATTCCAACGATCCGTTGTTTACAACAAGTGCGACCGTAGGCTGTAACGGAGGGTTTGCGCTTCGATAGTTATCACTTATCGCTTTCCACGAAGTCTGCGCCTCGAGCAAGTACTCGCCGATAGCCTCTTTGGCTACACGAAGCAGCATCTCCCTGGCAAGCTTGCAGTCGCTGGTGGCTGTGAGCAGCACCTTAATCTCGTCCCAGATAAACCGGAATCCGTGCGAGTAGTTGAAAACGGACCCTTTCAACACGGTGCTGTTAGGGATGCGAACAATCCGGCCGTTGTACAAGTCCCTGCTGACCCAGTTCCCCGTTTCCATCAAGGTGGTTCGCAGGAGCCCGATGTCGATAACGTCACCACGAGTGTCGCCGATTTGAACTCTATCTCCAATGGTGTACAGCCTTGAAAACCCGATCGAGAAGGCGCCCGCAATGCTGGCCAGCACGTCCTGCAGGGCTACTGCTACCCCCGCACCTACGACGCCGAAGGCAAAGCTGAGTCGGCCCAAGCGATCTTCAAAGAGAATAGCGAGGAAAAGGAGAATCGAGAAGTATCCGGAAAAGATGACGAATTTGCGAACCTTATAACGCGCATCGGCGCGGCCAAAGCGCCGAGGCAATGTTTGTTCGAGCACGCGAAAGGTGGCGTGAATAAAGACGATTCCGATAACAGCCGCAACGCACTTTTCGAGAGAAGAAAGCGAAACGGCCCGTGTTAGGAGATCACGCATTCACTCACCGCCACTCCCGGTTTGCCGCTACAGGGGGAAGTAAGACTATCGGACATCAATGCCTTCGACAACCGGATTTCTGATTCACGGGTGTTCGCCTCATTTTTGATCGATCGCTATTAGGCGTGGAGGCTCCCTTCTTTGACGCGGAATATCGCGGCCAGGATGATCCTCACGAAGCAAATCCCTAACTCCCACCCCTAATGCGGCGGCACGTTGACCACCGCGCCGCCGCTCGGGACCGGGCTCCGGTCAACAAACACGAAACATATCTACTCCAAAGGTCTTAGAACGTTCTACCGACTCAATCTAAGTCCCCTGTAGAGCCCCCTTCCGATCACATCTTTATCCTCCCGGGTAATTGTTTTTGTGCTCCTCTCTCGCTAGCATCCATGCAATGAAATTGAGGAACTGGCGATGATGATGGCTGCTTCGACACAACTCACCACTCCGGTAACGAACCGCGATCACATTCGGGGAGTTGACTCCGCAGCAGTCACTCTCGTTGAATACGGCGACTACGCCTGTCCCCATTGCAACGAAGCCCGCTCCGTCGTAAAGCGACTTCGCGAAACCCTTGGCGATCGGCTGCGCCATGTCTTTCGCAATTTCCTCACGTTGACCTCATACTCTCGCGCCCATCATGCTGCAGAAGCGGCAGAGGCGGCGGGCGCCCAAAACAAATTTTGGGAGATGCACGACTTCCTCTATGATCATCAGCTCGCTCTTTCGGACAAACACCTTAAGGTGTACGCCACTCAGGTCGGCCTCGACATGGAACGCTTCAATCGCGACATGATGCTGCACACGCATGCCCTTCGCGTGCACGAGGACATTCTGAACGCCGGCCAGAGCGGCGTCAGCACCGCTCCAGCTTTCTTCATCAACGACAACCGACATGTAGGTCCCTGCGATTTCGAGTCGCTGCTATCCCATATAAAAGAGTTCACCTGAAGAAAGCCTTCCTGGATTGTCACAGCATTCGTATGAAGCGGTCGAGGCGGCCCCAGGTGCTTCGATGTTTCCGTTGGACGATTCTTCAACGAAGAAGCCCACAGTAAAACCCAAGAAAGGAGTGTCAACATGGCAACGAAAACGAACATAGCAGTCCAACACAAACGACGAGCAAAGAAGAGGAACGTTCTTCGCAACGTGCAGAGTTGGTCAGGAGCTCTGGTGACGACGCCACCACGAGACGTAGCCGGCCAGGCCCGATCGGCCTCCCGCTCTCTCCGTTCGAGATGCTTCGTATGACTCCATTTTCTCTCTTCAGAAGAATGACGGACGAATTTGACCGCGCCCTCCAGCCATTCTTGTCAGAAGATGAAGCAAGCGCCAGTATTGCCTGGACCCCTACGGTCGAGATCTCCGAACGGGATGGAAAATACCGCATTCTTGCAGAGCTCCCAGGGCTGTCTCCGAATGACGTACGAGTGGAGGTGGAGGACGATGCGCTTGTCCTTCAGGGAGAACGGCAAGTTGAGCGCGATGCGACAGAAGGAGAGATTCGGCGGAGTGAACGGCAGTTTGGGTTCTTCTACCGACGAATTCCGTTGCCGGAAGGTGTGGATCCGGAACAGGCAAAGGCAAAGTTTCACGACGGGATTCTGGAAATTACTATCCCGGTTCCGGATCGACAGGCTAAACGGCGGCAGATTCAGATAGAGGCGGATAGCAAATCCTCTTCGGACAAAACGAAACAGGCGGCCTGAATAGTTCGTCAACGACATGCCGAGAAACGAGTTTAGTCGTGCTGGCGAGTCGCCGGCGTGGAGTCAACGTCAGTCGGATAGGCGTTGCTTCGTCCATTTCTCATCTCGCGCCAACGTCAGGTTGGGCGAAGAACCGGGAGTTCATCATTAAGGAGCGCAACCATGCGCAACGAGACGGAGTCTAACGCGTCACTCACGAAGGCGGGGTTCACCATCTTTGTCGTGTTATGCCTGCTTGTTGTGGGGGGCTGCAATTCAAGTAAGCCAGACGAAAAAACTGGCACAACCAAACCTGCGAAGGCCTCGTCGCCCCCCACATCGGATCTCCAGAAACAGCATCAGGAAGCTGAACAGCAGTTTCGCCCTGAAATCGAGACGCAGCGACAGCAAAATGAGAACGAGGCAAAGCAGACGCTTGACCAGGAGGCAATCGCCGCTGTCGGGCTAACCGGAGAAGCAATCAAATCGATTACGGCGAACAAAAAGGACGATGCCCTGGCTTTGATCGAGCGTGCTACCGGGAAAATTAACATTCTTCTTGCGAGGAACCCTGCGTCGGCGCTCATCCCCGTCAGTGTAGACGTTGTGGTAATCGATACTGCTCCCGTCGATCCAAAGGTGATCGATCAAATCGTTGAACGGGCCACGGATGCAACAAAGCACAGAGATTTACCGATAGCTCGAATATTACTCGCATCACTTGTCAGTGAGTTACGTATTCGCACTACATCTCTTCCGTTAGCCACGTATCCCGCAGCTTTACAGCAGGCAGCTCAACTTTTGGATCAAAATAAAAATCAGGACGCGGGAAAAGTGCTCCTCACTGCCATCAACACCCTCGTGATGGTGGATCATGTCATCCCGCTCCCTCTGCTCCTCGCCCAGGCCGCAATCGACGCGGCCAACTCTCAACGCCAGAACAAGGACATAGCGCTGACGTTGCTCAAGACTGCGAAGAATGAGGCCAACCGGTCACGACTGCTTGGCTATCTGAGCAGTGATTCGGAATACAAAGGTTTGGATGACGAAATCTCAAGCCTCGAATCAGCGATCAAGGGTAAGGCTGACACTAGTTCGATGTTCTCCCATCTCCGTGACAGAATCTCCGCCTTTGTTAAAAAGCAGAAGGAACATGAACAACGTTGACTCGGGTCCCCGGGAGACGAAGAGTCATCCGGGCGCCACCACTATTTTGCCGCTTCATGTGAGATTCCTTTTTCCTTGGCGGCGGCCCTGCACCCTCACAGGACTTCGGTCTGATCTGCATCTACGACCATTGAGGTAGATCGAAGCGTCTCCAAAGGCAATGGGCGCTCTAACCATCAAACAGGATGCTTTACCCCAACCTATGACGAATTATTTTTCAGAGGTACAGCACCCTAACATCTTCCGGAAGTCGCAAAACTGCATGCCTCATCGAGCATGCAAATCAGAAGGAGAGTTGACATGACAACAACAGCAACGATCGCTCGTACGGACCAAGAGATTCAGACAGATGTACTCGCCGAACTTCGCTGGGACCATAGCGTCCAGGCAAATGAAATCGGTGTGGCCGTCAAAAACGGTGTCGTCACTCTGACAGGAACGGTGGACACCTACCTGAAAAAGTGGAAAGCCGAGGAGGCTGCCCATCGTGTGGCCGGAGTTACTGCCGTAGCCAACGATATAACGGTACGCACTATCGGAGAGCGTACCGATGCCGATATCGCGGCTGCCGCAGTTCACGCGCTTAAGTGGAATGCAAGTGTCCCGGCTGAAAAGATTCAAGTCACGGTCGACAAAGGCTGGGTGACCCTCAAGGGTGAAGTGGAGTGGCAATATCAAAGGGGGGAAGCTGAACGCGCTGTGCGGCCACTCTGGGGTGCCAAGGGCGTAAGCAATTTGATTGTCGTGAAACCGCACGCGTCGCCCACTGACCTGAAGAAGAAGATCGAGGATGCGCTGGTTCGCTCCGCGTCGATCGACGCAAACAACATCACCGTTGAGGTGCAGGGAAGCAAGGCAATTCTCAAGGGCAAGGTGCGCTCCTGGGCCGAGAAGCAAGAGGCTGAACGAACAGCGTGGCTCGCTCCCGGGATCACGTCTGTCGATAGCCAGATCAAGGTCTCCTTTTTCTAATGCTTCTCAACATGAAGTTCTCATGAGGCGAGGAAGACCATCCCCATACGCACACGAGGTATACCTATACAAGGTAGCGACGATCGACGAATCAGCCCAACGGTAGTCGCTACATCACCTCAGACAGAATGAGGCTCCATATGCGGATCGATTCGATAACAAAGGGTTATGCAGCCAGGGCGGTCTTAGTGACGTTCCTCTTGCTTTCAGTGTCGGGACGGGCTTTCGCTCTGCGGGAAGACAGCCAGCAGCTAACGCAGCTTTTGGGTGAGGCCAGAGAGGAGGCAGCTGAACTAGCCAAAGACGCCGATGAGATGGAGTCGCTGATTCGGACCGACGTGAGTTGGCAGACTCATGCGGAGATGCTCGATCGTGTCAAAAACCATGTGAACAACATGGCACGGATTGTCGCCAAACTAAGTGAAACCCGATCTTCCGGCTCTGAATTGCAAGAGCAGGCGGTCGACCGAATACTGCCTTTGCTCAAGGAACTAGCCACCAACACGACAGCCGCGATTAATTACTTGAACCAGAACAAGTCTCGTCCGAAAACCGACCCATACACCCAATATCTGCATGACAACGTAGAGACAGCCCACCAACTCTCGTCCACAGTTTCGTCCCTCTTTGAATACGAGAAAAGTATGACCAAAATTGCAAAGCTAAAGAACAAGCTCGAACTCAGCGAACAGTAGGTAGACATCTTGTTTGAGTTTGCCTTTTAAAGCAACGTAATCGTCGATCGCCATCGTATTAGAGTCCCGTCACAATTCTGGCTTTCTTGAAACAGCAGAAGCATTGTGAACGGTAATTACGCCGACAGAAATAAGCATAAAGACGACATACACCCGACCAAGGAGGTCCCTGCATGAATATCCTTCGAAGAGTCTCTGTCACGTTGGCCCTAGTTGTTGTTCTCTTCTCTATTCCGGCATTGGCACAGAAGGTGGAAACCGACTATGACCACTCCGTCAACTTCAATCAATATCACACCTATTCCTGGGGACATGTCCGCTCCACCGATCCTTTTTTTGAGCAACGTATTCGCGACGCGGTAGATCATGACCTTCAGGCGAAGGGATGGCAACTGGCGCCCGCAGGCGGCGATGTCACGTTGACCGCCGTCGCGATAAAGAGAAACCAAGCCGCATATACAACCTTCTACGACGGATTGGGTGGGGGCTGGAGATGGCATGGGTGGGGCGGAGGTATGGCTACGACAACGGTGGAGAAAGTTCCTGTAGGGACCTTAGTCGTCGATATCTATGACACTTCGACCAAGCAGCTTATATGGCGGGGTTTGGCGCACGACCAGCTTTCGGATAAGCCGGACAAAGATACAAAAAAGCTTGAAAAAGCAGTGGACAAGATGTTCGACAAATTCCCACCTCGATCCTCGTAGCTGGGAAATTATCGCGGACCAACCGTTGTGCTGTATGGAGCGTTACCACGAGGGTGTTGCATCGAACTGAGGGATTTGTAGTGTCGTATAAAACGCAGTGCCAATTTTCACAGAAGGAGTCTTGAATATGCTCGCCACTTATACGCGTTCTGGGGTTTGGTCCATCTTTGTGGCAGTTCTCCTTCTCCTTGCGGGACTGATGGCCATCGCATTGCCGTTCTTTGCTGGCATCGCAGCCAGTGTCTTCTTTGGGTGGCTGCTCATGTTTGCTGGTATCGCTCATCTGGTCTATGCATGGTCGGAGCGCGGGGCCGGGGCCGTTCTCTGGCAGATTCTGATTGGGATAGCCTATCTCATTGCCGCTCTTTACATGCTGGTGTTACCCGTTGCTGGAGTGGTCACGCTGACATTTGTCCTTGCGTTCTATATCGTGGTCGCAGGGATCTTCGAACTTGCCGTTTTCTTTCGTCTTCGAGGGCTGCCCGGCGCGATTTGGTTTCTAGTCGATGGTCTGGCTTCTTTCCTGCTTGCGGGCCTTATCTTTTTCCATTGGCCATCAAGTTCGCTGTGGGCTGTCGGCACCTTGGTGGGAATTAGTCTGCTGTTCAGCGGCATCGCGAGGATTACTTTCCCGCTGAGTCTGCGAGTGGTCCGCGGGTAAACAGGGACGAGAGGAGTCCTAATATGAAAATCGTGCGTCGGCAAACCAGGCCTTTTGTCATAGCAGCTCTCATCGTTATCCTTCCACTCTTGTTCCCCTTGACTGTGTACGCGACCACAGATGAGAACCCACAGCTGACGCAGCTTCTCGCAGATGCAAACAATGAGGCCTTTGAATTGGCGAGGGATGCCACTAGCACCCAAATGCTTATCCGTACAGACGAAAATTGGGTCGACCACGCGTTGATGCTCGCCAAAGTGAAGGGCCACGTGGACAACCTGGCCCTTATCATCGAGAAGTTGAACAAGGCTCAAAACTCAGGTTCGGAATTACAGAAACAGGCAGTAGAGCAGATGCTGCCCCTGGTGAAGCAGCTATCGACCAATACCACAGCTGCGATCAACTATCTGAAACAGAGCAAGACCCGACCGATTTCCGACACATATACACGATATCTGGAGAAAAATGCGGAGACGGCTCACCAACTCTCTTCAGTGATTTCGTCCCTGATCGATTACGAGAAGAGCATGACCGAGATTGAAAAGCTAAGGAGCAAGCTCGAGGCTCCCGGAAATTAGGACCTGCGCTCCTTTGTATATCTGCGGAGAGGAAGCACCGGTCCGATGACTCAGGAGACTTCTCAGAGTCCAGCGTTGCTCTTCGATCTCGATGGCACGCTCATTGATAGTGTCTACCAACACGTCCTTGCATGGCATGAGGCGCTGGAAGAACTTGGCCTGTCCTTTGCCGTGTGGCGCATTCATCGTCGCATCGGCATGAGTGGCGGTCTGCTCGTGCAGGCTCTCGGCCGGGAGATTGGACATCGGGTGACTTCAGAACAGGCGCAAAAACTTCAGGAGCGACATGTCGCGGTTTACGAGCGGTATCAAGCAGCGGTCCAGCCCCTACCGGGCGCTCGCGAACTGTTGCAGCAGCTGAGTAGAGCCAAAGTCCCCTATGCGATCGCAACCAGCGGACTTCCCGGAGGCGCTCGACCCGCGCTGGAAAGATTAGGAATAGGCCCTGAGGTCCCGGTCATCACACGGGAGGAAGTCCAACGCGCTAAACCGCATCCCGACTTGTTTCTTGCTGCAGCACAACGGCTCAATGTCCCCATCGGCAAAGCGATGGTTGTCGGCGACAGTGTGTGGGATTTATTGGCCGCCCGGAGAGCTGGCTGTCTGGGGATCGGGCTGCTTTCGGGAGGCTATGGGAAAGAGAAACTAGAACAGGTAGGGGCTTATCGGGTGTATCAGGATCCGGCAGAATTGCTGACTCACCTCGATGAAGCAGGCATCCGGATTGTGGACTAGAAGCAGAAGAATGGAGGGTTGCTAGTCGTCAAGCATCGTCGCCGCCATCGTCCAGGTAGAGGCCCCGCTATCGTGTTGATCGCGCTGTTTACGCGGTTCGCAGATTCGTCATTCTCGATCTCTAGCAGGCACAAAGCGAAGGACGCAATTCCATGATTTGTTCTCACGAATTTCACCATCAACGAAGGGAGTCGCCGTGAATTACGCGCAGGCACGACTATTACGGATTCTGGTCCCTCTACAAATCGGCAGCAACCTTCTCATCAAGAGCAGCGGTGAAAGCACCTCACGCCATGCACAACAGCAAAGGACGCCTTCCGCTCGGATGTCGTTCCTGTTATGTTTGGCGCTGATGCTTGTCTGTCTGCCGGTGAACTCGTTGGCGCAGCCGGCCGCCCTGACGCCGCCCCAACTGGACCAATTAGTGGCTCACATCGCACTATATCCGGACCCTTTGCTTGCGCAGGTGCTCACCGCTTCAACCTACTGGAGCGAGATCCCCGAGGCTGCGGCATGGGCTGATGCGCACAGTTATCTGAAGGGCGATGCCTTAGCCCAGGCCATTCAGGCCGACCACTTGCAGTGGGACCCGAGCATCCTGGCCTTGCTACCTTTCCCATCAGTGCTGGATATGATGGCACGCGACCCGGCATGGACGGAACAACTCGGCAATGCGGTCCTAACGCAACATCCGGATGTGATGGATGCCGTACAGCGGATGCGGCAGCGGGCGAGGAGCTACGGTTATCTGACCACAAATGGATACATCAATGTGATCGCGAATGGAGGTTATATCCAGATCCTTCCCGTCAATCCAGATGTACTTTATGTGCCCTATTATGATCCGCTCGTCGTCTTCGCACCGCCGCGCCCCGGGTTCGCGATTGCGGGTGCAATTCGTTTTGGTCCAGCAATCACCATTGGCGCGGTATTCGGTGGATGGGGATGGTGGTTAGGCTCCGGATTTGGATGGCCTGCACACACGATTCTTATCGATCGCCGTCCATGGGGTCGAGTGTGGGTCGACCGAGCGGAATACATTCACCCTTATGTTCATCCATGGGTGCGACCGGTCGGGCCGCGCGTGGAGACCCATCGATTGAGAAGATAACTCGGTATCTTCGGAGCGGTACTCAACAAGGAACAGAGGGCAAAGAATAGTTGAATGAGGCTGGAACCCTCGTGCCAGGGCCCTGGCTCAGATGGACGGAGAGCTATCTCAATTTGTGGAAAGGAGGTGCATTTATCTTATCGCGAGGCAGTCTTGGTGCAAGCAAGGTAGAAACCGAAGGGTTGCAGATTCGAGCTCCGTGGATTCACACGAAGGTCTTTCATGGACACACGCAGATTGCAAGGCGAAATAGACGCGAAACTCGTTGCTCGTGCGGCAACCGATGAAGTCCTCGTTGCGGCGGCTAAGTTAGGGGATCACCCGGCCTTTGCGGAGCTGTGGACGCGGCACTCGAATACAGCATTCAAGATGGCGTGTCGGATCATGGGAAACGGAGACGATGCAGAAGACGTGATTCAGGATGCGTGGATGAAGGCCTATGTTCATTTGAATACTTTCGATGGCAGGGCGAAATTTGCGACTTGGCTCACGCGTATCGCGATCAATTCGGCGCTGATGACTCTACGTAGGAAGCGCGCTCACCCCGAGACTTCTATGGAGATAGAAGACGGTGGGACCTGGCGGCACTGGAAATCACGGATCAGACGAAGGATGTTGAAGAGCACTATGCAAGGCACGAACGAGCCGAGCGCCTGAGACGAGCAATCTGCCGTCCGCAACCAACTCTGAGAAATGTGGTTGAGATTCATCAATTGAGCGACCGTTCCGTAAAGGAAGTCGCCGAGCGCCGAGCTCGCAGGCCTCTCTGTTGCGGCCACTAAGTCTCGCTTGCTACGCGCCAGGATCGTTTTACGTAGAGCTTTGGGCTGAAAGAGTAGAGGGACGTGCCGTGTATCCAATGCCCGCCGATTATGATGCATCTCGCGAGGGTGCGGTTGGTTCTTCCGAGGAATTTATCATCTCCAGAACCAAATTTGAATGGTTGCAACTGCTGGCGGCAATCGTTGAATCTTCCGACGACGCGATCATCACTAAGACGATAGAAGGCGTGGTCACCAGCTGGAATAGAGGTGCTGAGCGCATCTTTGGATATCCGGCGCAGGAAATGTTGGGCCAATCGATTTTCCGGCTTGCCTGCGTTGGCGGCGAAAACGGCATGATCGCAGTTCTCGATCAGATACGCAGAGGAGAGCGTGTGGACCATTACGAAACCATGCGGCGCCGTAAGGATGGCACGGAGATCGCTGTGTCGTTGACTGTTTCTCCCATACGAAGTTCTTCAGGCGAAATTGTCGGCGCTTCGAAGATTGCACGAGACATCTCTGTTCGGAAGCAGACGGAAAAGGCCATGCGAATCGCTGACAACCTGGCTGCCGTTGGCCTACTGGCTAGCAGCATTGCGCATGACATCAATAACCCGCTCGCGGCTGCCACTAATCTTCTTTTTCTTCTGGAGAACGAAAACCTCTCTGAGGAAGGAAAACACTACCTCGCAACGGCCCAACGCGAACTATCCCGCATCGCCCACATTACTGCCCAGGCTTTGGGCTTCTACCGCAGCCGCGGAGAACTGGTCTGGCTTTCTATTGCAACGATCCTCGACGATGCGCTCCTGCTTCACCACGACAGATGCAGTGCCCTGGGAATTGAGGTGTCGCGAGACTACGACTCCGCCCCCCAAATATTTAGTCGTCCAGGTGAATTGCGCCAGGTAATGGTCAATCTGGTCGGCAACGCGCTCGATGCTATGCCCTCCGGCGGTAGATTGCAGTTGAGGATTCGTAGAACGACCGATTGGAAAAAGGGTGGACGAGTCTTATGTATTGCTGTGGCAGATACGGGTGTAGGGATGAACGCCGACCGGTCTGCGCCACGCCATTATCCACGAGCACGAACCGAGCGCGCACGCCCTCAAAGTCATGCAGGAGCTGCAAACGAAGTACGACGCTGGATACCCCGAGACGCAGGGTGTCTTCCTCTACATACTCGGCGACTCTCTGCCTGCGGCCTTCGGGCCCGCCCAATCGCAGCACGTCATGCATTCGCGACCTATCGCAGGATGGGGATGATCTTTGCGAATGGCTCGGACTATCCCGTGGGACCATTTGCGCCGCGGCTTGGATTGTGGGCCTCGGTAGCACGAGAGCCGCTCCAGGGCACCTTCGGCCCGCACCCCTTCGGCACAGAAGAGTCCGTCGACGTGCATGTGGCGTTGCGGAGTTATACGGCGTGGGCAGCCCGTCAACTGTTTCTTGAAAAAGAGACAGGGACCGTCGAGGCAGGCAAATGGGCCGACCTCGCAGTGTGGGACCGCAATCCGTACAGCGTGCCGACAGCAGAACTGAAGGATATGAAGTGCACGATGACTCTGTACAAGGGCAAGGTGGTCTTCGAACGCTAGAAGCCGCCAATTTGGCTCTCAATGCGCAACGCTAGTGCGCGACCGCGACGATTTTCTCCGCCACTCTTGTGCGCGCGATTAGAAGTTCCGGGTCGGGAGAGTAGCCTGGCCTCCGCAGGCCCTTGTTCGCGCTACATGTCCCACTGAAACGCGTTCTCGCGCCCACGCTGTCGCCGCGCCGGAGGCGGCATGCCTTTGGGCCGGCGAGGTATTCAGCGGATTTGCGCAAGCCCATCAGCGCTGCGCGTCCGTAGATCGCCGAGACAGACCTCTTGAGGGAATGGGAGAGAATCTGTGTCGAGATCTGGATTGGCGCATTCAGGGCAATGCACTCATCAAGCCACTACTGTGAAATGTGATTCACGGACGCGAGTTCCACTTCTTCAGAAGCGATTTGGGTGAAAAGGCAGAGGTCGGGCAGAGGTTCCCGGGCAGAGGTCGAATCGACAGAGGACGCGGGTTCAACAAGGGTTCAATATCCCTTCCCAAGGGTTCCACAGGGCGCTCAGGTTGCCATCCACTACGCCTGTTTCCAATGGGTTACGTCTTTTGGGAATACTGTCACGGCAGAGGTCGCGGGTCTAGTCCAGTTACCGCCTCATCTTGCTTTATAGCTCATCCATAACTGATCCCTGGAAAAACCAAAGACCATCTGCGAGCCAGCCCCACGAGGCCATAGACATTTTTGAAAACTTCCATGCAGAGATAGCTTAAATGGTCGGTCATGCTGCGTTGAAGTTTGCGGTTTCTCGAAACCCAGATCTGGGTCCAATTCGGGTCCAATCTGGGTCCAATAAGAATTTCTATCGATTGCCTTCCGCTTATAGGTGATTCATTCCGTGTATCTAAGTTGTTGAAAATTAGTCTTTCAGCGTTTTCGCAAAGAGGAGGTCATCAGTTCGATTCTGATTGGTTGTCAGAAGGGAAGCAACCGTGCCGTGATAGGGTTCAGGCCGCAAAGGCATCTTCCATCGACTCTCGTTTGGACTGGTGGTCGAGGTGGGCATATCGTGCGGTCATCTTGATATCCCGGTGACCGGCAAGCTCCTGAACAACCTTTAGGCTCTTCCCGGCTTGGACTAGTCGCGAACAGAACGTGTGTCGGTTATCGTGCCAGCGATAGTTCTTCACCCTCGCCTCTTTCAACACGGCGGCCCACCACTTCTTCGGATCTGCCAGAGCAAAGCAGGAGTCTTCCGGTGATTGATTCGGCTCTCCCTCTCTCCGATCTTTCCGCTGGAGCTTCATTATCTTCAATGTCCTGAACGACTGGACAACCTCGGGAAGCATGGGGATGTAGCGTTCGGTGCCGTTCTTCGATTCCTTGACGTGGATCTGTTTGTGTTTGAAGTCGACCTCGGCCCAGGTTAGCCCGTATTGCTCCCCTCGGCGCATTCCGGATTGCAGGGAGATGACGAACTCGCACAGATGGTGTCGTTCCCAATTCCCCTCCTGATGATGACCGGCTTTGTCACACTCATCAATACGCTTCTGGGCGGCCGCGCGGACGGCTTTCTCCTCTTCCGGTTTCAGCCAACGGATCACGCCATTTTTGAGTTTGCGCTGGGATGTACCCTTGACCGGATTGTCCGTGACCTTTTCGTTCTTGATTCCGCGCTTGTACGCAGCGCTGAGCATGACTCGATATCTGTTGACGGAAGCGTCGGCGAGCGGCTTCCCTTTGTCCTTGGCTTTCTGGGTGTGTCCATTGGTGAGTCCATCCAGCCAAGCCTCGACCTCACGCGGCTTGAGGTCAGCAGCGGGTCGATCTCCGAGACCTTCCTTGATCCGATCCAGGCGCCTAGGTGGATTGACCTGATCTTTGTATTGAGTGGGATGCTTGGCGATGTAGTCCTTGAGATCGTCGCATAGCTCCCCGACGGTCACGCCGCTGGTCTTCTCTTCTCGCAGTGCCTTCTTTTCGGCAATAGTCAGGATAGGTTCCGTTGCTTTTATGGGCAGCGCGTCAACACCCTCCTTGCGCTTCAGCGACCGGGCGTCCTCCAGCCATGCAATAGCCTTTTGTCGGTCTTCTGGATTTGGTCCGAAAACCTTACGCACTAACTTACCGTTTGCCCGGTACTGTGCTGCCCAGGCACTGCGATCCTCGCGCCAGTACACCCCACGAATCTTCTGCGGTTTTGGTCCCCTTGCCACGGATCCCCCTTCGTCTTACGTATCGCCATCATAGCTGCTTGGGGATACTTTGGGGATACTTTTAAGTGGGGTTTCGTGCGTCTGCGTGCAACCGCCCGCGTCGGCTAAAGTCACATAACTATATGTAAAGCCATGGCTTATTCGTTTTGTTACGCTTTTGTGCAACTCGGTGCAAACCCTTATCGAACGCACTCCTAACGCGAAGGTCGGCAGTTGGACTCTGCCCCGGGCCACCACGTATTCACAACAAGTAAACAATTTAC
The DNA here is from genome assembly GCA_025462645.1 of Edaphobacter sp. Taxonomy (GTDB): domain Bacteria; phylum Acidobacteriota; class Terriglobia; order Terriglobales; family Acidobacteriaceae; genus Edaphobacter. The sequence goes on from JAOAPB010000058.1 coordinate 47,236, forward strand.
ATGGAAGACCGGCGAGAGCTGGCCTTCCATGTTTTTTGAAAATAAGGAACGAATTCTTAGCGCAGGATCCTGCTCAGCACGTAAGTTGTCTCGGTCGGAACATTGTCTTTGAACTTTACCTTCAGCAGCACCTGATAGTACCGAGGCATCTTGCCTCCCACTGCCTGCTCCAGCCTCGGCACCAGCAGCCGCGCGAAGCTCGGGTCCGTGAACCATCGGACAGCCGCCACATACCCAGCCGAACGAACGCTGGTAAAGCTCTCGACATCGTTGTGTCCCAGCGGCCCCGGCAGGTGCGTCACCAGGGCATACATCATGCCTTCTTCCGTCGGAGCGGTGGAGTAGTTGTCCTGGTAGAGAACCGGCTCGCCGGGCGCGGGGTTGATGTTGCGAATGCCTTCGAGCTCCGGAACCAGTTGCAGCTCGATCGGCATTCCTTTTAGTTGGTTGAAGAAGAGGTTCTGCACTCCGACAAAGATGACGTTGTTGTCTGCAAGCTGTTGCCACGAGAGCTGACTCGTCCTCACCAGAGATAAGTTCTGCTCGTGGGGACCAAGCAGCCTTCCGAACATGAACGATGCATCCACCTCACCGAACGCAGTGTAGTAGCGGCTTGGCTGGATGTCCGTTTGCTTCAACGCTCCCGTCAGGCTTTTCACCGCAGCCGAGTTGATGACGTCCTTCCAGTTGTTCATCGACCGATCGCGAAAGTACACCCCAGGGTTGGAACGCACCTCGGCAAACAGGGGATCTTCAATCGAAATGATGAGCGGCCGCTTGGAGTTGACAAAGGGTGCCCAGAGCTTCCCCAACTCCGGGGATAGACCATCGACCAGCGTGGCGCTCATCGCGCGCCATGTCATGAGCCCAAAGAAGGCGCCCGCAACGAGCATCAGCAGCAGGCCACCCACCAGCGCCAGCGGCATGGGTTGGAATAAAGCTCTTCGCTCCACCGCAGGTAGAGGCTCTGAGACGATGGTGCGAGGCGACTCCACCAGTGCGACCGGTTCGGGCGGACATTGTCGATGCCGGCACGTCAGTCGAAAGCGCCCCTTCGGCAGGTCTATTATGATCTCGTCGTCTTTGCCCTCGATGCGGTAGTACTCCCCCAGCTTTTGTCGCAGTCGTCCAACCTGGATACGCACGGCGGAGTTATGCTGAGGGTCATAGGAAGACGGCTTCCCCAGACCCTCAATCGCAATGACATATTCTTTAAGTTGATCGGCCTCGCCCGACACCGCCTTATCCGCTAGATAGGCCAGCAGGCGACGCAGCACGTCCGAGCTCCGAAACTCATCGCTGTGCAGGATCCGGTCGATCTGGGCGAACAAAATCCCGGATTGTTCGACCTTCTCCTCTGTCAGCATCCATGCGGAATACCACTTTCATACTGCGACTGTCAATTGGAACTGTATTCCTTTGATATCCCCAGTTACTCTTCAATCTCCAGGGGCCGTGAAATCCGATCCTGACCCCTGGGATCTTCGCTGCCCATGCATCCCCGCGCCTGGCGGCGATGCATGTAGCGATGCATGTAGCGTCGCCGTCACATACACCGCCTCAAACGTCGATGACCGGGCTGTTTCAACGGAAGTATCCTGTTTACCCTCGTAATACTCCCGAGAAACACGTTTCAAACATGTGTCTCACTTGTCTCTTCGTGCAATTTTCAAAAACTCCTCTACAGTTGGGACGCTACAGTTGGGATGCTCAACGAAAGCCTCTCCTTGCGAATCTCACGCGGGGAGAGACTTCACCTATAAATGCTGGAACCTGCCGCCGCTTGGCTCAGGCAAAACCTGGAGGGATGGGAATGGTGATTTCTAAACTGATGTGGGGTCTGGCTCTCGTTTCTGGTATCGCGTCGGCTCAGACCATGAGTTGCAACCTGCAGAACTACAAACCGGACAATGGCATCAAGGCGGAACAATCCGGCAACTCCCTGACGCTGACCTGGCCGGGCGAATCGAGCGACATCTTGCGGGCGAAGTTCACCCTCCGCGACGGTCAACCCGTCGTCGAGGAACTTGGGGCCCGCGACACCAAAGGAGCGTGGATCATCCTTGGGAAAGATCTCAGCCCCGAGTTTCAAGTCACGACCGGCAGGCGCCGCATCTCCGGCGTTCAGCGCAGCCTGCTCAAAGCTCAGGGCATCGACACCCCCGAACAGGAGAACATCCGGAAGTGGAATACCTTCTGGGATGCGCCCCTCGTCATGCCCGGCCATCACGACAGCACCGACCTCCCTCGCGTTCCGGAAGAGATCAAGCGCGCATCGGTAGTCTATAGGTCCAGCAACTGCACGGTCACAAGCACCGGAGATCGAGCGAGCATCTCGTTCAGCGGGTTGTCCCTGGGCGTCTTTGCCGGCGACCTCCAGTTCACCGCCTACAAAGGGTCCAACCTGCTTCGCCAGGAGGCGATCGCCAAAACCGAGGAACCCTCCGTCGCCTACATCTATAAAGCTGGTCTGAAAGGTTTCAGCCTTAGCCCGGACACCAGGATTGTGTGGCGCGATACCGCGCGTGCATGGCAGGAGAACAGCCTCGGCGGAGCTCCCAACAAGCAGCCCGTCAACATGCGCGCCCGTAACCGTCTCGAGATCCTCGATGTCGGCGCCGGGTCGATCGCCGTGCTGCCGCCGCCGCACAAGTTCTTCTTCGCCCGAGAGAACGAGGTCAATCTCGGCTACGTCTACTACCGCAAAGACAGCGGAAGTTCTTTCTCGCTCGGAGCCATGCAGCCCGAGATCGGCGAGGGCTACCCACCGTGGGGCGTCTCCGAGCAGGAGTGGACCCGTCGCGTCGGCACCTCGCATGAGCAGGTCGAAAATTACGCCCTCTACAACGCACCTCCCGGCACGATGCAGCGCATGGCGGTCTACTACTACCTCAGCCCCCGCGGCGACCGCGCCACCCAGCAGGCCGTCCTCGCTTACACCCACGGCGACGTCTTCAAGCCCGTACCCGGCTTCAAGGTCGTCACCGGCCACTTTCACCTCGACCTCAATGAGATGCTGCGGGATCGCAGCACGCTCGACTATCAACCCAGTTGGGTCCCGGCATTTCACGCCCTCGGCGTGAACGTCATCTACCTCGGCGACTTCCACGACGATTCAGATATTCGCGACCCGGGCCCCAAACGCTTCATGGAGCAGAAGGTCTACTTCGAAGCATCGCAGCGGCTCTCGGACAAAGACTTTCTGGTCATCCCGGCCGAGGAGCCCAACGCCTATCTCGGCGGCCACTGGTATCTCATGACCCCAAAGCCGGTCTACTTCTCCCACGCAGAACCCCGCCCCGCCGGCCAGCCCTTCGAGGAGCAGGATCCCGTCTACGGTCACGTCTATCATCTCGGCTCATCGGACGACGTGCTGAAGATGGTCGATAAGGAGCAAGGCATCTTCTGGACGGCACACCCGCGCACCAAGAGTTCCGAAGGCTACCCCGAAACGTATAAAGACAAGGATTTCTTCCTCAGTGACCGTTTCATCGGCGCATCGTGGGAGTCCTTGCCTGTGGACCTCTCCGAGAAGCGGCTCTGCGAAGTCCGCTGCTTCGGCACCAACGACGACATGAGCAACTGGGCTCCCAAGGTGAAGTACATGCTCACCGAAGGCGACACCTATACCAAGCGGCCCGACGACGAGACCTATCCCCAGCTCGCCGTCAATTACCTCAAGCTGGACCGCGTGCCGCTCTACAACGAGAGCTGGACTCCCGTCGTCGAAGGCATTCGTTCCGGCAACTTCTACGGCACCACCGGGGAAGTTCTCTTCCATGACTGGAGCGTCGCGGGTTCGGGCAGCAAGAGCTCTTACCACGCGACCATCGAGTACACCTTTCCCCTCGAATTTGCCGAGCTGGTCTGGAGTGACGGGACAAAGATGGATCGAAAGATCATCGACCTCACCGACACCACGCCCTTCGGCAAGAAGACTTTCGACATCCCCTTCGATGCCACTGGCAAGAAGTGGATTCGATTTGCAGTATGGGACTCAGCGGGAGATGGAGCCTGGGTCCAACCCATCCAGCTCAAGTAGTAGATCTGCCTGAATCCGAGGCAGGCCACAAATGCTGTGTCTGACGTGCCTCTACTGCCTCACGGTGGTAACGGCACCGTATGGCTCTGAATAGATACGCCTTCAGGAGGCATGAGATGCAAAGAACTTCTCTCACAACTCGTTTGTTGGTAGTAGCGGGAATGGTATTGGGCGGAATCGGTCCCTCTGGACTGCAAGCGCAGAATCAGAGCGCAGGTATCGTTGGCATACTCACCGACTCCGGAGGCAGAGTCGTGCCTAACGCCAGAATCACCGTCACCAGTCCGGCGCTGCAGGTGCAAAAACTCATGGCTGCCACCGACGAGCAGGGTAGCTATAAGTTCGTGGATCTCCCCGCGCCCGGCGTCTACAATCTCACGTTCGAGGCAACGGGATTTCGCAAGGTGGTCCAGAACGGGATCACCCTCACCATTGGGTTCACCGCAAAGATCGACGCCTCCATGACGGTCGGCGCGGTCTCCGAAGTAGTCGAAGTCACCACCTCCGGTCCAGTCGTCGATACCGTGTCCACTGCGGGAACCGCGACCCTGCAACAGGAGGAGATCGCACAGGCGCCCAAGGGTCTCGGCTTGCAGGAACTCCTGCCGATGGCCGCCGGCGTCAGCCTCCAGGGCAAGCCGGACGTCGGCGATAGCAACCTCGCCAATCGCCAACCCGTCGTCACCTATGGCGTCGTCCTCCAGCCTACCCTTCAGGTGGAGGGGATCAATACCGTGACCGCCAAGGACGCCGACTCGTCGGTCTATCTCGACTCCCTCGCTCTCGCCGAGGTGGAGTTCAAGACCAGCGGTAATAACGCCGAGGTGGGCTTCCCCGGAGTCGCCCAGGTCGCGGTCATGAAGTCCGGAGGCAACACCTTCCACGGCGACTTCCAGGGCGACTATGAAAATCCTGGCTTCCAGGGGAACAACATCACCCCTGCACTGGCAGCCCCGCCCAACAATCTCACGGTCGGAAATCCGTTGCAAGGTACCGGCTACTACGACTACGGCGGCGATCTCGGTGGCCGCATCATCAGGGACAAGCTGTGGTTCTATGGCGGCTATAGCAAACAGGCCGTGACCCAGGGCCAGGTCAACTTCATTGGAGCGCCGGACGCCAACGGATGCTGGAACTGCGCCGGTTCCAAACCCGCAGCGATTGTGACCGCCCTTACTGAGTACAACTACAAGGTCTCGTACCAGGTGAAGCCCAGCACCAGACTCATCTTCTCGCAACTCCACGGCACCAAGTACCTCTCGGCCAATAGCGCATCTCCATCGGTCCCGTTGCCGTCATCCCAGTACGAACTCCAACCCGGCAGCGCTTGGCATGGAGAAGTGGTCAGCTCCATCGGCCCACGGTTCCTCATCGACGGTGTCTTCGGCTACGCCGGCTACCACGTTAATTACACGTCGGAGCCGGCCAGCGTCATCGGCGCGTATGGCTTCACCAACGGCAGCGACTTCGCTGGCTCCCCTAGCCAGGAGGAGCTGAGTAACAAACTCTTCACCGGCCCCTATCCCTTCACCCAGAACAAGCCGCAGAATCGCTATGAGATGCGCGTCGTGGCGAGCTTCCTTCCCGCGAAGCCTCATCTTGGCGGCACGCACCAGTTCAGCCTTGGCACCGTGAACGATTGGGAGTTCGCCGGCACACGCGTTCTTGCCGACAAGCCCAGCGGCAACTATCTGCTGCAATTTCAGAATGGCGCGCCAAACAAGATCGTCGTTTATAACTACCCGTTCCCGACCTCCATCAACAGTCTCTACAGTCAATCCATCTACCTCACGGATACCTGGTCCATCAAGCGTGTCGCAATCAATCTTGGGATAAGGGCCGAGCGCTACCGCTCCTTCTATCCATCCCAGGACAAACCGGCCGGCCAATTCGCGGCCCTCTTCCCGGCGCAGACCTTTCCTTCGCAGGACATTCTTACCTGGCAGGACATCGTGCCCAGAGTAGGTGTTGCATGGGACATCGCAGGCAACGGAAAGACCGTCCTCAAAGCGTCGTTCGGACTCTTCGGCGACACGATGGGAGATACCTTTGCGGCAACCTTCAATCCGAACGCCCAGCAAAGCAAAACCTTTAACTGGACGGGTCCGTGCGCAGCGACGGCCCCCCTCGCCCCCGTGGAATATAAGTGCGACGTCACTCCGGCATTTCTAGCCACTCTGCCCAATCTCACCCCCTCGGCCGCGACCGGAGGAACCAGCCAAATCCTCAATCCAAATCTCAAGCAGGACAAGACACACGAGTACACCTTCAAGGCAGAGCGTCAGCTGGTCCCCAATGTCGCTCTCAACTTCACCTACGTCCATCACAGCATCTTCAACATGTACAACTCGGCCACCAACGCCGGCCTGGTCAATCCGTCAGCTACCTTTGTGGGAAACGGAATCGACGTGGGACACGCATACACCGTTCCCGTTACCTTCACAGACATCTTCAACGGGGCAAGTACCCCGGTCACGGTGTACACCTACGCCAAAGGCTCAGGCGCCATCGCCAACGAAGTCGTCAACACTCCGTCGAGCAGGCCGGATACCTACGACACGTTTGAGGTTGCCATCAACAAGAGATACTCCAAGCGCTGGAATGGATTCGCATCGTACTGGATGACCAAAGACCATCGCTGGCTGCAAGGTACCGCAGGAATCGCCGGTAGTCCCAACGACGATGCCTTTCCGACCGACGATACCTGGAACTGGGAGCTGAGGGGCAGCGTCGTATACAACTTGCCCAGGCGCTTCCAGATCTCGTCTCTCTATCGCGCACAATCCGGCACAGCAGGACAACGCCTCGCGGCCTTCAACAGCTCGTCGCTCGTCCAGGGATCGACTACCATACGTATGGGACCCTTCGGGCAATACCGAGGCCCCGTAGTCAGCACCTGGAACATCAAAGCCGCAAAGGTCTTCGCCATCCATGATCGCTATCACCTCGAGGCAAACTTCCAGGTATTCAACTTGCTGAACAGCAGCGCCGCAGTCGGCACAAACTACCTCACCGGCGCCTCAACCTTCGGCGTAGTAACGAACCTCATCTCACCTCGCGTAGCGAGAATCGGAGGCTTGTTCAGCTTCTGAGCAACGCAGGTCAGTGCACGGTTGAGGGGGGAGTGCGAAGAACTCGGTCTTCACCTCGAGTCCTAAACGTTCTCTTCTGCGTGAGTGATTCTCGGCCGAGCGCCTTCTGGTCGATAACCCGCAGGCGTCAGTGAAAGATAATACCCGAGGAGAGCTCGCGAGAATGACAGCCCACGTCAAGCAACGCTTCTTTCAAACGCTCTACTTCCGGGTCATCGTCGGCATTATTCTGGGCGTCCTCGTTGGCATCCTTGCGCCTCGCTGGGCAGAAAATCTCAGACCCCTGGGCGACGTCTTCATCAAGCTCATCCGCATGATGATTACGCCCATCATCTTCTTCAGCGTCGTCATCGGAATCGCAAATATCGGCAGCACCCACAAACTCGGCCGCGTCGGCATCAAGGCATTGGTCTACTTTGAGGTTGTCACCACCTTCGCCCTGCTTATCGGCCTGGCGGTTGCATCTGTCTTTCAACCCGGCAAGGGAATGAATGTAAATCCAGCGACGCTGGACATCACGTCCGTGGCCCAGTATGCCAACGCTGCGAAGCAGCACGGCTTCATCGATTTCCTCCAGAACATGGTCCCGGACAGCTTTGGAAGCGCTTTCGCAAATGGAGAAGTGCTCCAGGTATTGCTACTTGCCATTCTCTGTGGCTTGGCGCTCATCTCGCTGGATGACGACAACCGCCTCGTCGGCCTGTGCGAATCCATGTCCCGCATGATGTACAGGATCATCGCCATTCTCATGGAACTCGCTCCGTTCGGAGCCTTCGGAGCCATGGCCTTCACGATTGGAAGATACGGACTCGCCACGTTGCTCGCCCTCGGCAAGCTCCTCCTGTGCGTCTATCTCACCAGCCTCAGCTTCATCTTCATCGCATTGGGACTTATCTGCTACTCGCAGGGAATCAATCTGTGGAAGTTCCTGCGATACATTCGCGAGGAGATTCTCATCGCCATCGGAACCTCCTCCTCGGAGACGGTTCTCCCACGCCTCATTATCAAGATGGAACGCCTCGGCTGCTCAAAATCCGTCGTCGGCCTGGTCATTCCTGCCGGCTACTCCTTCAATCTCGATGGCACCTCGATCTATCTCACCATCGCCGCCCTCTTCATCGCACAGGCGACTAACACCCATCTCTCCTTCCGCGAAGAAGCCTTCGTGCTGGTTATCCTCATGCTCAACTCCAAGGGTTCGGCAGCAGTCACTGGCGGCGGCTTCATCACTCTTGCCGCCACACTCTCAGTCGTCGGCTCGATTCCCGTTGCAGGCATCACCTTGCTCCTCGGCGTCGATCGCTTCATGTCCGAGATGCGTACCGTCACGAACCTCATCGGCAACGGAGTGGCGACCATAGTCATCGCCAAGTGGGAGAACGAATTCGACGCCCCCAGGGCCCGGCGCATTCTGAATGATGAACGGAGCACCGAAGAAGAGTTGCTCGAGGAAGAAAAGTCCACCGTTTCCATCTAAATCCCGCACTCGACGTGCGAGCCATTACCCCCGTGTGCCACCAATCCGGTACTGTTATTTAAGATAAGAGCTTCGAAAGGTGACTCGATGACAAAGCGATTCTGGAGCTGCGCCCTCATGACGTTTCTCAGTGCTGGCGTAAGCTTTGGCTTTTCCCTTGCAGGTCTACTCGGCCCTGGCAGCGACGACAGCTTCGCCCGGTATGCGGCTTCGCGAAGCGTCGCCTTGTTGCTGACGGTACTGATCGCGATCGGCATTCGTTCCCGTACGGCGATCGCGTTTCTCGGAATAGCCATGACGGTGGTGCAAACGTTTGACGGCATCATCGGCGCGCTTGCGCACGATCCGGCGAAGACCTACGGACCGTTTGCCTTTGCTATCCTCAACGCACTCGCGGTGGGCTGGCTTCTGCGACAGCGGGCAAGTCATCCGGACGAGCCCGTGAAAAGCTAGCAACTGCTCGACCTCGCCAGGTCGATTCGAGGAGCCTCTGAATCGACTTTGCCAGTCAGTAAAGCTTCTGAAGAGACCATAACCCCCCCAAGTCCCGACTATGCCGGCCCCTAAAGATTCGATGTCAATTGCTTAAGCCTAAAATCTTTCCGATGGATGCACGATCTTCAACGGTCTTGATCAAGCAATGGGCTACATCCGCACGCGAGATGTTGAAGCCGAAATAAGGTAGATGGCCTCGCCGGACGCGATATTTTCCGGTGAGTGACTTGTCGGTAAGCTGGGGAGGGCGCACGATGGTCCAATCGAGGCCACTTTCCATAAAGGTCCGTTCCATTCCGGACGCATCGATGACTACGCCAGGAAAAAACAGGCGACCGAAGATATAGGTTGGCGGCACGATGGAATCCTTGAACAGGAATGCCGTTGACACAATCACAGCGCGGCGAACGCCGACATGGTGCATGGCAGTTGTCAGGGCAGTGGCGAAGTCCCGCAGAAGGTTTGCATCGATTTTCGCAATGGGCACGCGGGGGCCGAGTCCCGACAGGATCGCATCGTGGCCGCTGATGGCTTTTGCAAGTTCGGCACTATTCAACAGATCGCCTTGCTTGATCGTGATGCGATTGCCAAATGGTTTCAGCCGCTCGGGCGAGCGAACGAATGCCGTGACGGAATGGCCGTGATCGATGGCCTGGCGAACGATCTCGAGACCGGTGCCTCCCGTTGCACCGAGTACGACGAATTTCATGGTTTGCTTCCCCTCATAGCCGGTGAAACGATCGGTTGATGCCCATTGGCATAGGTTGCGTCGCGCCGAGAGATTGCATCGCCCGGCCAGCTACCGGTTTATGGTTTGGCCGTGATCGGTCGAGGGGAGGTCCACTCGCGCACTTCGACGGTTACGCCATAGTGCAGACCCGGATGAATTCCTGCGATGTGTACGGCCTGCTCCCGGGTTGGGGAGTCGAAGAAGACGATGGTCGAGAGCGTGGGATCGCTTGAGCCATTCCCGGGGATGACCTCGTCTCCCTTTGAGGAGAAGGTCACCGCCGTCTCTCCCAGAGAGCGCGGATCGAGGGTGATTCCCATGTTCATGACCTGTTCGACCCAGGCAGCGATCTCAACTCCACGCTGCTTCTGTTCATCGGCAGTGAGGGTGCGTGAGGTGTGGAAGAGCAGGGCGTAGTGCTTCATGGGTTTCTCCTCTGGGCGGATGGCTTGGGAACGGAGCGGCTGGGCAAGAACCGCGAGGCAGAGGAGCAGCGCGAGCGAGAGGTGACTTCCCGCGTTGGGGTGCGTGGAGATGCGGGCACTGCGAAGGAGAGGTCTCATGTCCCTGAAGGTAGCGAATTCAGGGCGGATGCTACTTGTAAAAAGTCGGCAGATTGTGAGGGGAGGCAGTGCGAAGAAACTCCTCCGGGGAGGTGCCGGTGAAGAGGCGGAAGTCGCGCACCATGTGCGGTTGATCGCAGTAGCCGGCTTCAAAGGCGATCTCCGTGAGAGTCTTTCCGGTATCCCACAACTGGCAGACATGCTGCAAACGGGCCAGACGGCTGAGTTTCTTGGGCGTAGCGCCGACTGCGGCACGGAAGTGTCTTTCGAGCGCGCTCTGACTCATGGCAGTGTGGCGCGCAACCGCCGCGATGGAAGACCGGCCGTGGGAGTTGCGGATCATCTGTGCGGCCGCCTCAATCTGCGGGGAAATTGCGTCCTGTGCGCGAATTCGATCGGTGAGAAAGCGCTCCACGGGCGGGATCTGCCGGCTTATCTCGCGAGTGTCGGCGAGGGCGCTCTGGATACGGTCAATCTGCTGCTGGGGCAGGAGGTCGTGGAGCGGTACGGTCCGGTTGTAGAGAAGATCCACGCGGTCATGCAGGATGGCCGGGGCCCCAACCTCAGTGAACCGAACGATAATCAGCGAGGAGCCGGGCGCATGCTCGACCATGCGGGTTCGTTTCTGCAGACCGGAGACGATGGTGTCAGGAAGATTCTGGTTGTGCAGGGATGCCGCGCCGGACTGCCGTAGGACAAGGGTAAGGGTGGTCTCCGGCAGTAAGACCTGTACTCGGGAGTGTTCTGAGCGGACCCAGAGAATCTCGCGCACGTAGCGGCGAAGCGTACCTGCCGGCCGGTGGACGAACTGAAGGACGTCGCTCATTATCACTTTGGATGTGCGGCTTCGCAAGAAGACTCGTCGACTGATCGGAACCCTCCGAATGGTCGGCTATCCTTCCCTAACGGGTGTGCCTTACTCAGCGTTGCGGTTCGATACCGATGCGGTCCTTGACCGCAAATCGAGTCTGCTGGTTGCAGCTTTGTTGTGTACAGTCCGGGATAGCCATCGCAGATTCGATCAAGCAGATGTCTACTTGCCTGCTGGCCGGATCGGCCCACCGCGTGTCACACGCGGAGCCCGATAACTCAAAGTGGCATGCTGAGGACTAGGGTTCCGTACTTTGGACACACGTCCATTCGCACGCATCCTTTGATCTGCTTCCGTCCAGGACGGCAGAACAGCTTGCGTCTGATCCCAATGCACAACGGAGGCCTCATCACACCAGTCCAGAAGCCGCGGCATCGCCTCCTTGTGAGAGCCTGCGGTCATATAGCGCCTCATGCTCTCCTGATTGTCCCAAGCTGTCATGGTCCAGAATGTCCAGCTTCGATCTGTCAGGAGACATCCATTCTGGAAACCGGCAGCACTCTTGACCTGACGTACAGACCGAAAGGTATACAACACGAAGGATGGTAGGAAGCGGATTGATCGAACTCTTAAGCGCGTGATGCTGATGAACGGCATGCATTCACTCCAGTATTCACTCCAGGAGAGGCTCACCTGACGCGGGTGATGACGACTTCCTCCCATACCTTAACGAATAAGGTACTAGTTTCGAGGGCGGCTCTTTGGATCACCAGACACACCGTTGCATCGGTTTTCCACAATCAAAGCTTGACAGCCCTGATAGTATTTAAATAGGAAGAAAAACCACAAAGCCCGGCTCATGCCGGGCTTTCGCATTTAAACGCAGGAGCAGAAGACCTGATCCGGAAGTCCAGACTCAGGTCTTTTCTTTTGAATACTTGCACGTTTTTACCCCGTGGGGGAGGGAACCATGAAACAGACAATCATCGAGACGAACAAAGAGACACCCAAACGCTACCAGTGCCGCCACATCTTCACCGACGGCCACCGCTGCGGCAGCGCCTGCCTCCGCAACGAGGAACTCTGCTACTACCACCACACCACCCGGAGGCCAGCCGTCAACCCGCGTCAACGCCGAGGCCGTCGCTCCACCTTCGACCTCTCCATGCCCGAGGACCGCTCCGCCATCCAGACCTCCATAGGCGAGGTACTGCAGCGCATCGCCTCCAACGACATCGACCCCCGTCGCGCCGGGCTGCTCCTCTACGGTCTACAGATCGCCAGCCTCAACCTGCCCCGACTACAGCGCGAGGGCGGCCCTGCAACCGAGACCAAAGGAACCGTGGAAGAGATCGTAAGCGACCCCGAGCTAGGCACTCTCGCTCCCCGCGCGGAGGTCGCCAAACCCGAACGACGCACCAGCGTTATCGGAGCGCTCTTAGAAAAGTTTGCAAGCGAGGAGAAGTTCGCAAGCCAGGAAAAGTTCGCAAGCGAGACCCAACCCAAGCGCGATGACCCCGCACCAACTCCGAAGCCAGAGACCCCAACAACAATCCTCCCCACCCTCAATGCCCAGGCAGCAATCAACACTGGGAACAAGCATGAAGAGGAGCAATCAATCGCGCGAACCGCACTCCCTTCCATTTCCCAGGAACTGTCATTTCGACCGGAGCAGTGCGGTTTGATCGCACTGCGCAGTGGAGAAACCCGCTTCTCTACCCAAACTGCCTCTCAGCCGCTAATCGCACGAAGGCCAATCCGCTGCTATCCTCTCCCAATAGATGGCCTCTGCGACCAAACCCACCCGCTCCGCCGCCTCCGTAGCCGGAGCCACCACCGCCCTGGTCCTCCTCACCGCTCTCAACTTCGTCAACTACATCGATCGCTACATCCTCCCCGGTGTTCAGGAGCAGGTCAAAGGCGAGTTCCGCATCACAGACCAGCAGATCGGCTCTCTCACCCTCTGGTTCATGCTCGCCTACATGTTCACCTCGCCCATCACCGGCTGGCTGGGCGACCGCTTCCCCCGCAAGCCAATGATCGTCATCGCCGCCCTCTTCTGGAGCGGGATCAACTTCCTCACCGCCACGGTCCACTCCTACGACTCGCTCAACATCCGCCACGCCGCCCTTGGAGTCGGCGAAGCCAGCTTCGGCATCTTCGCTCCCGCGCTCCTCTCCGACTTTTACCCTGAAGACCAGCGCAACCGCGTCCTCACCATCTTCAACGTAGCGATTCCCGTAGGCGCGGCCCTCGGCTACCTCGTAGGCGGTACCGTCGGGGAACACTACGGCTGGCGCATGTCCTTCATCGTCTCCGCGGTCCCCGGCGTCCTCATTGCCCTCCTCATCGCCCTCTTCATGAAGGAGCCGGAGCGCGGAGCCAGCCAGCACGAGAAGGCCAGACTGGAGAAGGGAACCGTCCTCACCCTCCTCAGGAACAAGGCCTACCTTGCCTCGATCCTGGGCTATGCGGCCGTCACCTTCTCTCTTGGAGGCATCTCCTGGTGGATGCCCTCCTTCCTCCAGCGCGTAGACGGCCGCAGCCAGTCCAGCGCCGCGTTTTTGATGGGAGCCATCACCGTCGTCACCGGCCTGGGAGGAACCATCACCGGAGGCATCATCGCGCAACGCTGGTCCCGCAAGACCTCGAAGGCGCTCTACCTCGTCCCCGCCATCAGCGCCGCCCTCGCCGTCCCCCCCGCGCTCCTCTGCTTCTTCGGACCTAAATCCCTGACCCTCCCCGGCCTGGCCGTAGCCATCTTTTTAATCTTCCTCGGCACCGGCCCAGTCAACGCAGCCACCGTCAACGCCGTTCGCCCCGAGATCCGCGCCACCGCCATGGCCGGCCAGCTCTTCATCATCCACGCCCTCGGCGATGCCATCTCCCCTCGGATCATCGGAGCAGTCAGCGACCGCTCCAACCTCAACCTGGGCCTGGGCTCCACCCTCATCACCCTACTCCTGGCCTCCGTCATCTTCCTCCTCGGCTCCCGCTACGCCCCGCCACTGCACGCGAACGAGGCCATTCCCGCAGCATGACTCCGCTAAAGCTCCTCGCCTGGCTAATCGCTCTCGCATGGCTCTGGAAGGCCATCACCGCCGCCCGTGGCCTCCCCCGCATCCCCAACCTCCTCCTGCCCCAGTACAATCTCACCCCCGCCGGCACCCCCTCCATCACCGTCATCGTCCCCGCTTGCAACGAAGCTGACAGTATCGGAGCCTGCCTCGAATCCCTCATCAATCAGGACTACCCCAACCTCAAGATCATCGCCGTCGACGACCGATCCACCGATTTGACCGGTGTCCTCATGGATGCCCTCGCCACCCAACACCCTGCCAAACTCCGCGTCATCCATATCACGGAACTCCCTGCTGGCTGGCTTGGCAAGACCCATGCCATGTCTCTTGCCGCCCGCCACACCATAGCTATCCACAAACCCGACTATCTCCTTTTTACCGACGCCGACGTCCTCTTCCTCCCCGAAGCCATTCGTAGGTCACTTGCTCAAGCCATAGCCACCCAAGCGGACCACTTCGTGACCTTACCCACACCCATCATCAAGGCTCTCGGCGAAGGAATGCTCCTTGGATACCTTCAAGTCATGGGGCTTTGGGCTACTCGTCCATGGCGCGTAGCGAATCCTCGAGCGCTTCGAGACGTGGTCGGCATCGGCGCCTTCAACCTCCTGCGTACTTCCGCCTACCAGCATCTGGGCGGTTTTGATGCCCTTCGTATGGAGATCCTCGAAGATCTCACACTGGCCCGCCATGTCAAACTCGCAGGCCTTCGCCAACGCGTCGCCATAGCCCCCGGCATGGTGTCTCTCCACTGGGCGTCAGGAGCAATCGGCGTTGTGAACGTCATGACGAAGAACCTCTTCGCCGTCTTCCGCTTTCACGTCTCGCTTCTTCTGCTTGCCTGCATTTGGCTCAGCCTCTTCTGCATTGCGCCGGCAGTTTTTCTCGTGCTTCCGGCTACACGGCTACCGGCCATCATTAGCCTAGCCTCAGTGGGCTCACTCTACATTCTTTCGAACCGGCACAGCCGAATCTCCCCTTGGTACGCGGTGCTCTTTCCGATAAGCGCCGCGCTCTTCGTTTATTCACTCCTTCGTTCCATGTTCACGACGCTCAAACTGGGAGGAGTTATCTGGCGAGGCACTTTCTACCCCCTCAACGAACTCCGAAAAAACACAGGCCCATTTCGCTAACACATTCTTGCGGTGCGTATGAGAACGGCGAGTAAGTTTGAAGAAATAGCTCGCAACATCGTGCGCTTGAGTGGGGAGTCTTTACTAGGCTTACTATGGCGCGATGAGTGCACTGGCGGCATTAACCTGGGGGACTGGCAGTTGGGGTGACGGAATGGCTGAAGAGCGCATGGTAGCGATGATATGGACTGCATCCCAAGTGGGGTGCGCGGCGCGGAGGAGAGCAGCTACTCCGGCGGCTAGAGGGGCAGCGGCGCTGGTACCGATTGCCTGAACGTATGCGGTGTGACCGAGGTTGAAGCAGGCTAAGCTGTGGGAGGAGTCCGTAGGCGGACCGTCGTCGGTGGAGGCCTTGCCGGAGCTGCAGGCTCCGCGTACCAAGCCGCTGATTGCGAGGCCATCGCTGGAGGGATAGCTGCCTCCAGGAGCCGCCAGGGCGTTGAGTGGGAGTCCATAGTTGCTGTAGTAAGCGAGGGAGACGGGGCCTGGAGTGCAAGTGGCTCCCGCGGCGGTGTTCTGGGCGCAGGCGGGGTTGGTGGAGGCAACGATGGCGAGAACGCCGCGCGACTGGGCAGGGATCTCAATGTAACGAGGGTTGGATAGGTCATATCCATCGTTACCTGCGGCCGCTACTACGACGACTCCGGATTGTGTGGCGGCATAGGTAATGCTGTCGAAGGCGGCTTTGATTCCGGCGCCCTCGCCGGTGGTGAGATCGATGATCGTTCCGAGAGAGAGGGAGATAACGTCTGCATGGTTGGCCATAGCGTCCTCGATGCCCTGGATGACCCAGCTTAGGAGACCACTGGCCTGACCTGCGGCGCAGCTGCTGGCGATGGTGGCTGCATTGCCTGGGTTGGAGGCGGGCATACGCTGGAGAACCTTGATGTTGAGCAGAGTGGCGGCGGGTGCGACTCCTATGACCTGGCCGGTGCCAGGCCCGAGGGCAGCCGCGGCGAGGGAGGCAGTCCAGGTGCCATGGCCCTGCTGGTCTTGTGGGGTGCCGTCATCACAGACGCTGGGCAGATCGGTCTGATCGACTTCGGTCAAGTTGAGAGACAGGTTGGGAGCAATGTCAGGATGATTCGCGTCGACACCGCTATCGAGTATGGCTATACGCACGCCTTTGCCCAGCGTGGTGTCCCATGGGCCATGCGCGGGTCCACCGGGAACGTTATTGCCGTAGCCTCCGACCTGTTGGACGGCCCAACCTTGCGGTGAAGCGGTGTAGAAGGTATCGTACGGCGACGGCGAGGGATGAGCTCCAATGACAACACTAAAAGTGGGTTGGAAGATGGGTTGGACATGGAGTTGATGGGCAGTAACGATGCGGTCATGCACGACATACTCAACGTTTGGCTGGGCTGAGAGGCGGCGCATGGTGGCGGCATCGTCCTCATCAAAAGTTGAGGAGAGGGATTGGACGGAAGCGATCCCGAAGTGGTCGTGGCGCTGGAGAAGGAGAGCTCCGGCAGAACGTACACGGATTTCAGCGTCGCCAGGAACGGTCGCGTTACGATAGACGACGATATAGCGGTGGGGGAAAATGGTGTTCGAATCGAATTCCGGGTTGGACTGGGCGTTGAGATGAAGCGTCATGGTAAGCGACAGAATGGTGAGCTTGGCGCGCAACGAGATGCGGCTGGTAGATGGGAGGAGAGTTTTAAAGAGGAAACTGAACAGAACGAACACGACTGCACCTCATTGTTTGCGCTGGTGTGCACATCGGCGGGGTTCGATAAGGCCTGTAGAGTTAGGGCAGTGATGTGGTATTACTTCGGTTTAGTGCTAGGAAGAGAGAAGAGTGTTGACTTCCACAAGCGATACATTGACCCTGTCTGAGTTGTCATGCTCTAATTGCCGCCTTTGTGGAGCAGGTTGAAGTCTGTCGTTCTAAAGGAGACCTTTGCATGCAGGTAGTAGGCCTTTTGGCTGTGGCGGTTCAAGAGCAGGTTTCGTTATCGCCTGCGTATGTGAATGGAAATGATGGACGGATATGGCTGTGGATTGCCTTATGTGTCGGGGTACTGGCACTGGTAGCTGCGCTGATGCTGGCGAAGGCGGTGATTGCGGCCGACACGGGAACAGCAGAAATGCAGGTGATCTCGAATGCGATTCGGGAGGGTGCTGAGGCGTTTCTACGGCGACAATATAAGACGATCGGAATGATTGCGGTGGTGCTGGCGATAGTGGTGTTCGTTGGATACCACATGTCGGACAGGACTGCGCCGAATGCGTTGAAGACAGTGGTAAGTTTTCTGGTGGGTGCGGTGTGCTCAGCTTTGGCGGGGTATACGGGAATGTACTGCTCGATTCGCGCTAACATTCGAACGGCCTCGGCGGCACGGTCGAGTTTGAACCTGGCTTTGCAGATGGCTCTGCGAGGTGGAGCGGTTACAGGATTGGTGGTGGTGGCTCTGTCTCTGCTTGGGGTGGGAACGCTGTTTTTGTTCTTTGGCGGGTTGCAGAACCCCCAGGTAGTTCCGTACCAGCTGGTTGGTTTTGGTTTTGGAGCCTCGTTGGTAGCTTTATTCGCGCAGCTCGGCGGTGGAATCTATACGAAGGCAGCCGATGTGGGCGCAGATCTAGTAGGTAAGGTAGAGGCGGGGATTCCGGAAGATGATCCGAGAAATCCGGCGGTAATAGCGGATCTGGTAGGTGACAACGTAGGCGACTGTGCTGGTCGTGGTGCGGACCTGTTCGAGTCGACGGCAGCGGAGAATGTGGGTGCGATGATCCTGGGTGCTGCCCTGTTTCCGGTGTTTGGTGTGAAGGGTATTTTGTTTCCTCTGATCGTTCATGCGATCAACCTAATTGCGAGCATCGTAGGTGTGTTTGTTGTGAAGACAACGGAAGCAGAAGACCCGATGCATGCGTTGAATCGCGGGTTCTATGTGACTTCGGCATTGGCGTTGGCAGGGTTTGCCGGTGCTGTTTATCTGATGTTGAATGGGCCGTTGGTGCAACCCTTGTGGTTGCTCGGATGCGGGATAATTGGATTGGGAACGGCATTTCTGTTTGTGTGGATTACGGAGTACTACACAGAATCACGTTATCGCCCGGTGAAGTCGATTGCGGAGGCTTCGTTGACGGGGCCGGCAACGAACATCATCAGCGGGCTGGCTGTAGGAATGGAAACCCCAGCTTTGCCAGTGATCGTGATTTCGGCTGCCTTGCTATTGAGCTACTACTTCGGCGTGCAAGGATTGGCTGCTGTCGCGGGAATCAGCGATTACGCAAAGGGGATCTATGGGACCGCGATTGCCACCATGGGGATGCTGAGCTGTGCGGCTTACATTCTGGCCATGGATACGTTCGGTCCAATTACGGATAATGCTGGCGGTATCATCGAGATGTCGCACCAGCCCCACGAGATTCGCGAACGGACCGACAAGCTGGATTCGGCGGGCAATACAACGAAGGCGCTAACGAAAGGGTATGCAATCGGGTCTGCTTCGCTGGCAGCTTTCCTGTTGTTCTCTGCCTATCTTGAAGAGATTAAAGCAATTGTGACCGACAAGGTTGCACATGCCGGCGGCTATATGCCGCCGGGCTGGAGCTTTACGAACATTAATTTGGCTCAGGTTCCGGTGTTTGTTGGTGCTCTGTTGGGAGCGATGTTGACCTACCTGTTCAGTTCATTGGCAATCAAGGCAGTAGGGCGAACGGCACAGATGGTTGTGCAGGATGTTCGGGCGCAGTTCAAGGAGAATCCCGGAATTATGGAAGGGACTTCAAAGCCCGACTATGCTCGTTGCGTGCATATTGTGACAGGTGCTGCGTTGAAGGAGATGGTATTGCCGGGCGTGCTCGCGGTCGGATTGCCGGTTGTAGTCGGGCTTATCTTCCGCAACTTTAGTGCAAGTTATCAGGCAAACTCGGCGATTTATGCTCCAGGTACTATTCTGCCGGTTCCGGCAATTGGCGGCATTCCAGTAAATCTGGCGGGGGCGGAAGCAGTAGCTGGGCTGTTGATGGTGGGGACAATCTCGGGTGTTCTACTGGCGATGTTGATGAATAACGGTGGCGGGGCTTGGGATAACGCGAAGAAGTTTATCGAGACGGGACAGTACGGCGGGAAGAAGTCTGAGGCGCATAAGGCGGCTGTCGTCGGTGATACGGTTGGCGATCCTTTCAAGGATACGGCTGGGCCAAGCCTGCATGTGTTGATCAAGCTACTAGCTACGATTACGCTGGTACTGGCCCCATTGTTTGTTTAGAAGAACAGTGTGATGAAAGGGAGGGCGACCTAAAAGCCGTCCTCCCTTTCAAGTTTTTGGAAGATCTCCGCCGAAGCGGAGAAGATTTTCCATCAGAGTCGCTGACCTGAAACTTGTTCACTCCAAGGGCGGTTATCTCAAGGGAGAGATAACAGGAACGTTGTTTGCGATGAATTCGTCTTGCGAGTCAGCGATGCCGGTCTCGACATAAAAGCAGGCTCCGGAAGGTTTTTCTTAAAAGTGTCGTCTCAATGAGGAGATGAAATGGAAGCTGGAGCTCGGTGAAGGATAGCGTGGTAATCAGCATTGTAGCGAAGATGGGAGCGATACCTGTGACCTGCGCTGCGAAGGACATAGTTGTTGCTTCGACTGGTCAGACATGTAAATAAAGAGTTTGCGTCTAAGTTTAGTTGGCTGAGAGTTGCGTGTGCTGGAAAGTAGGATGAATGACGAGTCATTTCCTGTCGCTTCCCGGTACAATCTTGTTCGGCAGAGTCTATTGCGCTGCTTGAGGATAGGTGTATGACCCGTCAGTCTGGAACCAGTGTGGATGAGCGTAAGAAGATGATTGAAAAAGTTGCGGGGACGTCGCTTACTCGTGACGAGCTGGTGAAATTCTACCGACTGATGTATTTGTCACGGCGGACGGATGATCGCGAGATCGTACTGAAGCGGCAGCAAAAGATTTTCTTTCAGATATCGTGCGCAGGACACGAGGCGTTGCTGGTGGCAGCCGGAATGGCGATGCGACCGGGATATGACTGGTTCTTTCCTTACTATCGGGATCGGGCCATCTGCCTGGCATTGGGCAATACTGTTGAGGAACAGCTGCTGCAGGCGGTAGGTGCTGCGGATGATCCAGCCAGTGGCGGGAGACAGATGCCGTCTCACTGGTCAAGCTCCAAGCTAAATATTGTGAGCCCCTCTTCTTCTACGGCCACACAGTGCCTTCATGCTATCGGGTGTGCAGAGGCGGGAAGATACTTCTCGCAGCATCCCGAGGCTGCGAAGAAGCATGACGGAGATTACCGCGAGTTCAAAGATGTTAAGTTTCACGGGGATGAAGTGGTTTACGTCTCAATTGGGGAAGGGTCGACCAGCCAGGGGGAGTTCTGGGAGTCACTGAATACAGCTTCGAATGGGAAGCTGCCCGTGGTCTACGTGGTGGAGGACAATGGCTACGCGATCTCTACTCCGGTGGAGGCGAATACTCCTGGCGGGAATATCTCGCGGTTGGTGGCTAATTTTCCGAACTTCCACTTTGCCGAGATTGACGGGACTGACCCGATTGCGAGCTACAACGCGATGGTTGAGGCAGTGGCCTACTGTAGATCAGGTAAAGGACCGGCACTCGTACATGGACATGTGATTCGGCCCTATTCGCACTCACTGAGTGATGATGAACGGTTGTACCGCTCGGCGGAGGAGCTGGAAGTGGATGCACTGAAAGATCCAATCTCGCGGATGCAGTTGTGGCTGTTACGCGAAGGGATTCTGGATGCCGATACGATCAACCGGTTGGAACGCCAGGTGGATGAAGAAGTGCAGCGGGCGGCGGACAAGGCCGTAATGGCTGCATTGCCGAAGGTAGACTCCATTATGCGACATGTGTATTCGGAAGATCTATCCCCACTGGATGCTCGTTTTGCGTTAGATCCTGAAGTTACGGCGGATACGACCGAACGGACGATGGCGGATCTGATCAACTGCTGCCTGAAGGACGAGATGCGACGGGACGAGCGCATCGTGGTCTTTGGCGAAGATGTAGCGGATGCTACACGGGACGAGGCGCTACGGACAGGCAAGATTAAGGGTAAAGGTGGAGTATTCAAACTCACGGCTGGACTGCAGACGGAGTTTGGCAACGACCGGGTCTGGAACTCACCTCTGGCAGAGGCGAACATTGTGGGTCGAGCGATTGGAATGGCGGTGCGCGGGTTGAAGCCGGTAATAGAGATCCAGTTCTTCGACTACATATGGCCAGCGATGCACCAGATGCGAAACGAGCTGGCGCTGATACGATGGCGCTCGAATGGTGTGTTCAGTTGTCCATTGGTGATGCGGGTTCCGATCGGTGGTTACCTAACGGGAGGATCGATCTATCACTCGCAGTCAGGTGAGAGCATCTTCACACATACGCCAGGCGTGCGGGTAGTGATGCCGTCGAATGCGCTTGATGCATTGGGATTGTTGCGCACCGCAATCCGGTGCGATGACCCAGTGCTATTTCTGGAGCACAAGCGACTCTATCGCGAGACGTTTGGACGCGCTGCGTATCCAGGGCCAAACTACTGCATTCCTTTTGGCAAGGCTAAGATCGTTAGACCAGGTAAGGACTTGACAGTAATTACGTATGGGGCCGTGGTGCCTCGGGCGCTGCAGGCAGCTCTGAAGCTGCATCGTGATAAAGGCGTAGAGGTTGAGCTAATCGATCTGCGGAGTTTATTGCCCTATGACTGGGAGACGATTGCAGAGTCGGTGAAGAAGACCAACCGCGTAATTGTGGCGCATGAAGATATGCTGAGCTGGGGCTATGGGGCGGAGATCGCTGCAAGAATTGGAGAGGAGTTATTTCACGATTTGGATGCGCCGGTGCGGCGGGTGGCTGCGATGGATGTATTTGTGGCGTATCAACCAGTGTTAGAGGATGCAATACTGCCTCAACCGGAGGATCTGTACCGGGCCATGGTGGAGATTGCGGCGTTTTAGATTTATTTGCTTTTTTATGTTTTTTAGGCGCCGCCCTGATAAATTTTCTTGCGATGAACATCTAATGCGGCGGTATCAAAGTCCGTGGTTCTGCGGTCGGATAAATATTGCCGCCATCGGTCGATAGGGCTCTGGATCTTCGTTTCAGTGCCGCTAAACTCAATGATCTATTGTCCAGCAGGAGGGTTATGCCTCGCACGAAACTTCCTGCTCCAGATAGCGTTTCTTAGAGTAGGCTGCGGCTATAACCTGTAATTTAGTAGCGCGAAGGAGATTCGATGGGAATCACGAGACGGGGTTTCATGAAGGGTGGCGCGTTGGCGCTGGTGGGGACCTCTACGATCCCGAGTTTTCTGACGCGAAGCGTAATGGCGGAGATGACGACTGCGACTGCTAATAAGAAGAAACTGGTGGTGTTGTTCCAAAGGGGTGCAGCGGATGGCTTGAATATCGTTGTTCCTTATCAGGAGAAGAACTACTACGCGATGCGACCGTCAATTGCTATTCAGAAGAACCAGATTCTGGATCTAGACGGTTTTTTTGGGTTGCATCCATCGATGGCGGCGTTCAAGCCGCTGTATGACCAGGGGCATCTGGCTATTGTCCATGCGGCGGGGTCGCCGGACATGACGCGGTCGCACTTCGATGCACAGGACTATATGGAGAGCGGCACGCCAGGGGTGAAGGTTACGGTGGATGGGTGGCTGAATCGGGCGCTACAAGCCGAGGCCTTGACTGGTAAGGCATCGCCGTTTCGGGCAGTAGCGCTAGGGACAGAGGTGCCGCGGATGCTTCAGGGGAAGCTACCGGCGGTTGCTGTGAGTAACCTGGCGGACTTCTCGGTAGGGGGAAAAGGGCCGCAGACCTCGCCCATCAGCAATGCGTTTCAGGCTATGTACGATGAGAGCTCGGACTCGGTGCTGCATGGGACCGGGCAGGAGACCTTTGAAGCCGTAAGGATGATGAAGGCGGCTGATCCTTCCAAGTATCAGCCGGCGGCTGGGGTGGAGTATCCGAAGACTCCGTTTGGCAATAATTTGAAGCAGGTTGCGCAACTGATGAAGGCGAATCTTGGGGTGGAAGCAGCGTTCTCCGATATTGGAGGGTGGGATACGCATCAGAACCAGGGCGGCGCGAATGGGCAGCTGGCCGGCCGACTGAAGGAGTTCTCAGAGACGATTGCGACTTTCTGGAAGGATATGGGGCCGGACGCCGAGGATCTGGTTCTGGTGACGATGTCGGAGTTTGGCCGGACTGCTCGGCAGAATGGGACTGGTGGGACGGATCATGGGCACGCGAATGTGATGTTTGTGCTCGGAGGACGGGTAAAGGGTGGAAAGGTGTATGGGAAGTGGCCGGGACTCTCCAACGAACAGTTGAACGAAGGACGAGATCTGGCTGTTACCACGGACTTTAGACAAGTTCTGGGAGAGGCCACCTACAAAACCCTCGAATCTAGAAACCTTGACCTGGTATTCCCAGGGTCGAAGGTACGACCGGAAGAGTTTCTTAACTTTATCTAGATCTAGAACCTTGCTACGCCCTCCTTGGGGCACCCCCCCCGGGGGGGTGGATGTAAACCATTTTATTTCAATACGTTATCAAATTTTACTTTTGTAAATTCGTGTATCTACAGGGTTTATGGGTAAATTCGTCATTCTGAAGGAGATAAGGCCCAGCATCAGCGCTGGGCCTTTCATTTTTGTTCTAAGTTCTATTTTACCAAATGAAGCAAA
Source organism: Edaphobacter sp. (assembly GCA_025462645.1). GTDB lineage: Bacteria > Acidobacteriota > Terriglobia > Terriglobales > Acidobacteriaceae > Edaphobacter. The sequence goes on from JAOAPB010000058.1 coordinate 71,324, forward strand.
ACTAATATGCCAAAAGTCCAAAGGACTTTTTTCTATATAAGCTATTGATTTATAAGTAGTTTCCAAGAGCTATTGAACTTCGCCCCGGCGGGGGAGCCTTGACAGCTCTCTTTGGGCTGGACCGGTTGAGATGTGTCTCACTAACAGACACTGTTTTAGTGGGAAGTTTTAGTAATCCTGTTTTTAGGATATCGGAAATGTTTCATCTACAAAAAAATGTACTGAACGAGACAACTTTTCTCTCGGGCCGGCGTCTTATCGAGTGTAGTAAGCAAGTGCCGGACCAGCAGTTCCCACGGTTCCGGTTTCCCCTATCCGCAATGCAACTCCCCACCTACTATGTAAGGCCCCCACTGTATCGGGGGCCTTCACTCCTTAACGACACTGCACAAATCGGTGATTCTCCGCTGTTATGAAAAGCCGATCTTCCGGTCCAGAGACATGGCACCTGCTCCATAGAGGAGAAGCATGATGGCGATTGCGGCGAGTTCCGCGATGTAGTTGTAGATCCCGAAGCCTTGATGGATCCCGACGGTGGCGAGGGCGACCAGCATGTTGATGGCGATCAGACCGGAGGCGAAGCGGGTGAGCAGTCCCAGCGCCACCAGAATGCCTCCGACAAACTCGGTGAATGCCGAGACGTAGCCCAGCCAGTAGGGAAGGCCAAGCGTGACGACGTAGTGGCCGTAGTGATTGAGTGCGCCGTGCGGCACCACCTTCTGGTAGCCATGAACGATCATAGACAAGCTGAGCACGAGACGCAGCAGCAGCGCCCCCACGGGTTGCAGGCTATTGAGCCATTTCGTCATAAAAAGTCCTTTAGGAGAGGGTAGCGCGTGAGCAGGCGGGCAAGAGGCTCTCTAATGGAGGGGTACCGGGGAAGGCACGAGTTCGCGAGTAGGAGATAGAGGCAGGTACTGGTCGAGGAAGCGGGTCAGGGTCTGTTTGTAGAGCGTCTCGGAGGGAGAGGCGAACTCGACGATCAGTTTGGGGTCGGATGCAGTGCGAAAGGCTGCGGGGGCGCTACCGGATTTGTCCGTGGAGATGAGGAGCTTTGGCTGGGGGAGGGTGGCGAGCGGCTGGGCGAGGGGAAAGTGCTCGTGGAAGAGCAGGCGCACGGGGAGGAGGCTGGAGCGGGGATCGCGGAGGGCTGTGGCGAGGAGGTCGCCTTTGGGTGAGTCGAGGATGAGCGCGGGGATGGCGGGATGGATGGCGGCGAGGTGAGTTGCGAGAGCGGCTCCGAGGCCGGCTCCGTAGGGGACGATCTGCCGGGCGGGGATGGCGCGGGAGGTGGTGAGGTAGTTCCAGGCGGAGTCGGCGTCCTGGGTCATCTTGCGTTGATTGGGGTGGGTGTCGGCGCTGTAGCCGTAGCCTCGGTAGTCGAAGGCGAAGATGTTGAGGCCGAGATCGTGGAGGCGGTTAAGCGTGGGATTGAAGTCCGAGAGTGCACCATCGCCGTCTGGAAGAAAGAGGATGGTGATATTGGCGTAGTGTGTCCCCGGGGCGGCGGGGAGCCAGATGCCGGTGAGTTGCGGAGTGGCGGACTCATCGGGGCCAAAGTGAATCCAGGAGTTTTCAGTGTTCTGAGGCTTTGTGGCGGCTCGCCGGGGGTAGAGGACCAACTGCCACTGGCCTTGATAGAAGAGCAGGCAGAGGGTGATATATCCACAGATAAAAGCGGCGAGGACGGTGAAGGCTATGGCCTTGAGGAGCCAGATATGACTGACAGTCTCAGGTGGTGAGGAGGGATGCGAGGCTCGCTTGGCTGGCTTTTGGGCGGGGCGGGACATGAATGAAGGTTTCTATAAGAACTTTAGCACCTGTGACTGGGCTTTCTCCTGTTGGGGTGAGTGAAGACCTTCAGGATCCTTCCCCTTCGACAAAGCTCAGGGTCAGGATGACAGCAAGGACGTGCAACGGCAACAACAACAGCAAGGATGTGCAACGGCAAGGGGTGGGTAGAAAGAGCCGGGTGGTTGTGGTGAGTGAAGACCTTCGGGATCCTTCGCTGCGCTCAGGATGACAGCAAGGACGTGCAACGGCAACAACAACAGCAAGGACATGCAACGGCAAGGGGTGGGTAGAAAGAGTCGGGCGGTTGGCGCAGAGCAGTTAGCATAGAGGATAGCGGAGGATTTAGTGGCGCAGTGGGTTAGATTATGCGGGGTCGCTGAGGCTCCTACGGCAGGGAAGGTGATGGAGGCTGAGGTGGATGGTGTTGGCATCTGCCTGGCGAATGTGAATGGAGAGCTGTCGGCCCTCGATAACGTCTGCCCGCATCGGAGGGGACCATTGGGTCAGGGTTGGGTCGAGGGTGAGTGCGTCGTGTGTCCGTGGCACTCGTGGACCTTCCATGTGAAGACAGGCCTTGCGGAGTATCCAGCGCACGAACGGGTGGATGTGTTTCCGGTGCGGATCGAAGGCGAGGATGTCCTGGTGGATATCGAGTGAGGTGACCAGGTTGGAGCAATCATTTGCGTCGTGTGGACGGACAGGACGACATTTCAGATTGAAAGCGTGTTACTGAGAGACAAACCGCTTGAAGCCCTGCTCGTCCGGGCAGGAGACAGGCAGTAAAAAAGAGGAGAATATGAAGATCCGCACCATGTTTCTTAGTGTTGTCGCATTCGTCGTTCTGGCAGGCCTGGCTGTTCCGGCGAATGCTCAAGGGCATCGTCGCCATCATCGCCATCACCGGCACCATCGTCATCACAGGCGCTAGATTTTGAAGTTGTCGTTCACAGAGGCCCGGCCATTGTGCCGGGCTTTCTTATTGCCAACAAGGAATTGAGGACAATCACCGTGCAACGGCGTAGTTACTGATAGAATCTATTAAATCCACTCCAAGCAGGAGAGGCAATGCAGGCAATACTGGCGCTGGAAGACGGGCGCATTTTTCGCGGCAAGAGTTTTGGCGCACGAGCAGAATGCTCTGGCGAGGTGGTCTTCAATACATCACTGACCGGCTATCAGGAGATCTTCACGGATCCTTCCTACGCGGGGCAGATTGTGGTTCTTACCAACCCACATATTGGAAACTATGGGACGACACCGCACGATGCGGAGGCGAAGCGGCCTTACATCGAAGGGCTGGTGACGCGCGAGTTTTCGCCGATGAGCTCGAACTGGCGCTCGACGCAGGTGGCCGATGAGTACCTTGAACGCTACGGGGTGCCGGTGATCGCGGAGGTAGATACGCGGGCTGTGGTGCGGCATCTGCGCGCCAATGGCGTGATGCGCGGCGTGATTGCCAACGGCGAGAATCTCGATGTGGATGCGCTGGTGGCGAAGGCGCGGGCGATCAAGAAGATGGAAGGCACCGATCTGGCGAGCGCCGTCAGCACGAAGGAAGTGTACAAGTGGGACGCAAGCGAGCCGAAGAATCAGACGGGGGATACATTGCTGACACCCGCGATTGATGCCGGGGCGAAGCAGATGCATGTGGTGGCTTATGACTACGGCATCAAGGAGAACATCCTGCGGATGCTGGCGCGCGAGAACTGCCGCGTGACGGTAGTGCCGGCGAAGACATCGGCCGAGGACGTTATGGCGATGGAGCCGGATGGGATCTTCTTCTCGAATGGGCCGGGTGATCCGGAGCCTCTGGACTACGCGATCGAGAATGTGCAGAAGCTGCAGGGCAAGGCTCCGCTGTTCGGGATATGCCTGGGGCACCAGATCTTTGGATTGGCTCTCGGGGGCAAGACCTACAAGCTGAAGTTTGGCCATCATGGCGGGAATCACCCGATCATGAACCACCAGACGGGCAAGGTTGAGATTACGGCGCAGAACCATAACTTCGCGGTCGATCCGGAGTCGCTCGATGAGAAGACGGTCGAGAAGACGCATACGAATCTGAATGACCAGACGCTGGCCGGGCTGAAGCATAAGAAGGATCCGATGTTCAGCGTGCAGTACCACCCGGAGGCTAGTCCGGGGCCGCATGACTCGCACTATCTCTTCAAGGACTTCCGGAAGATGATGGAAGAGTTCAAGAGATAAAAGCTAAAAGGCGCGGCTTTGGTCGCGCATTTTTTCGGCACAAAGAAATCGATTGAGGAAGAAGAAGAGACATGCCGCGTAGGAATGACATTGCGAAGATTCTGGTGATCGGCTCGGGGCCGATTGTGATTGGACAGTCGGCGGAGTTCGACTACTCGGGGACGCAGGCGTGCAAGGCGCTGAAGGCCGAGGGGTATGAGGTAGTGCTGGTGAACTCGAACCCGGCGTCGATCATGACCGATCCTGAGGTGGCGGACCGGACTTATATTGAGCCGTTGAATACGGACTATCTGGAGGAGATTCTTCGCGTCGAGACGGAGATGATGGATCGGAATCTTCTGGGGAGTTCGGCTAAGTTTGCTGTGCTGCCGACGGTGGGTGGGCAGACGGCACTGAATCTTGCGGTGGATCTGGCGGACTCGGGCGTTCTGGAGAAGCTGGGCATTGAGCTGATCGGCGCGAAGCTTGAGGCGATCAAAAAGGCTGAGGATCGGCTGCTGTTCAAGGATGCGATGACCAAGATCGGGCTAGATATGCCGCGGTCGGCGCTGGTGAACAATATTCGCGATGGGTTGGAGTTTGCCGCGAAGATCGGATTCCCGGTGGTGATTCGGCCGTCGTTCACGCTGGGCGGATCGGGCGGCGGGATTGCGTACAACCGCGAGGAGTTGATGGAGATCCTGGCGCGCGGGCTGGACCTGTCGCCAGTGCATGAGTGTCTGCTGGAAGAGAGCGTGCTGGGATGGAAGGAGTACGAGCTGGAGGTGGTGCGCGACCTGAACGACAATGTCATCATCATCTGCTCGATTGAGAACTTCGACCCGATGGGCGTGCATACGGGCGACTCGATTACTGTGGCTCCGGCGCAGACGTTGACGGATCGCGAGTACCAGGTGATGCGGGATGCTGCAATTCGCGTGATCCGCGAGATTGGCGTGGAGACGGGTGGGAGCAATGTGCAGTTCGCGGTGAATCCGGTAAACGGGCGCATGACGGTGATCGAGATGAATCCGCGGGTGTCGCGGTCGTCGGCGCTGGCATCGAAGGCGACGGGATTTCCGATTGCGAAGATCGCAGCTCGTCTGGCGGTGGGGTACACGCTGGATGAGATTCAGAACGACATTACGAAGGCGACGCCGGCGTGCTTTGAGCCGACGATCGACTATGTGGTGGTGAAGATTCCGAAGTGGCAGTTTGAGAAGTTTCCCGGCGCGGACGAGGGCCTGGGACCGCAGATGAAGTCGGTCGGAGAGGTAATGGCGATTGGACGGACCTTCAAGGAAGCCATGATGAAGGCGGTACGGTCGCTGGAGACGGGTAAGAAGGCTACGGCCGATGACATCGAGCCGCGGCGGTTGACGCAGCGGCTGGTGACTCCGCATCCTGACCGGTTGTCTTATATTCGCTATGCGTTCGAGCGGGGTATGACGGTGCGCGAGGTTGCTCGCATGACATCGATGGACCCTTGGTTCTTGTATCAGATCAAGCAGATTACGGATGAGATCAAGGCTATTGGTGGGGTGTCGATCGACGAGGTCGGTGCTGACCAGTTGCGGACGGCGAAGCGGATGGGGATCTCGGATGAACGACTGGCTGCGGGTTGGGGGCTGACTGGAGCAGAGGGTACAGCGAAGGTTCGCGCATTGCGCAAGAAGCTTGAGGTGCAGCCTGTGTACAAGCTGGTGGATACGTGTGCGGCAGAGTTCGAGAGCTATACGCCGTATCTGTACAGCTGCTATGACGAGGAGGATGAAGCAGCACCGACGACCCGCAAGAAGATTCTGATCCTTGGCAGCGGACCGAACCGGATCGGGCAGGGAATCGAATTCGACTACTGCTGCTGCCATGCTGCGTTCGCGCTGCGTGAAGACGGGTACGAGACCATCATGGTGAACTGCAATCCCGAGACGGTTTCGACGGACTACGACACGAGCGACCGGTTGTACTTCGAGCCGCTGACGCTGGAGGACGTGCTTGGCGTGTATGAGCATGAGGCTTCGTCGGGTGCGGAGATCGGGATGATCGTGCAGTTCGGTGGGCAGACTCCGCTGAACCTCAGTCTGCCGCTGAAGAAGGCAGGGGTGCCGATCATCGGGACCTCGCCGGAGTCGATCGATCTTGCAGAGGATCGAAAGCGGTTTGGAAAGCTGATCGAGGAGTTGAAGATTCCGCAGCCCGAGGGAGCGATGGCTACGAGCGTGGAAGAGGCGGTTGCCGGAGCGAATCGGGTGGGGTATCCGGTGCTGGTGCGTCCGTCGTATGTGCTGGGTGGGCGAGCGATGGTGATTGCGTATGACAACGAGGCTGTTGTGCGCTACATGACGACGGCGATCGAGTTCTCGCAGGAGAGGCCGGTGCTGATCGACCATTTCCTGGAGGATGCGACTGAGGTGGACGTCGATGCGTTGTGTGATGGCGATGATGTGGTGATTGCCGGCATCATGCAGCATATCGAGGAGGCTGGAATTCACTCGGGCGATTCTTCGTGTGTGCTGCCGGCAGTCGACATTGTGCCGGAGGTGTTGCAGACGATTCGCGAGTACACGCGGAAGCTGGCGATGGCGCTGAGCGTAAGAGGACTGGTGAATATTCAGTTCGCGATACAGCGTGGGACCGTTTACGTGATCGAGGTAAATCCTCGGGCTTCGCGGACGGTGCCTTATGTGTCGAAGGCGACGGGGATACCGCTGGCCAAGATTGCGTCGCGGATTATGGTCGGGCGGAAGTTGAAGGAGTTGCTGCCGGAACAGGTGGCGAACGGCAAGGACCTTGAGACGGGATCGCATTACTTTGTGAAGTCGCCGGTGTTTCCGTGGGGCAAGTTCCCGGGAGTCGATACAGTGCTTGGGCCGGAGATGAAGTCGACTGGCGAGGTGATGGGCGTGGCGGACAACTTTGGCGAGGCGTTTGCCAAGGCGCAGATCGCCGCGGGACAGGTGCTTCCGGTGAAGGGAACGATCTTCCTGAGTGTGAACGACCGCGACAAGGAAGGCGTCGTGTCGCTGGCGCGGCAGTTCGTGGAGATGGGATTTCACCTGGTTGCCACGCATGGGACGGCGTTTCTTCTCGAAGAGGCTGGGCTGCAACCGGAGCGCGTTTATAAGGTCAAGGAAGGGCGTCCGAATGTTGTGGACCTGATCAAGGGCGATCGCATCCACCTTATCGTCAATACACCGAGTGGCCAGGATACGTTCTTCGATGAGAAGGCGATTCGACGAGCGGCGGTGCTGGCGCGGATTCCGACGATCACGACGCTGGCGGCGGCGAAGGCGGCAGCCGAGGGTATCTCTTCGCTGCAGCAGGGAACCTTGAGCGTCGTTGCCTTGCAGACGCTTCATGCGGACCGCCTGGCTGTGGTCTAGAGCGCAGTTCAACCGAGGACCTATGAATCAGGTCCTCGGTTGAACCATGCTCCGATACCAATTCCTCTATTTCTCGATTGGCTATTTAGAATAGAGAGATGCTGCTTGAAGGACTTCTACTGCCCCTGACTACACCGTTCTATCCGGACGGACGCCTCAATCTGCGGAAGCTCGAACATAACGCGGATCGCTATTCGAAGACACCGGTGGCCGGACTGGTGGTTTTGAGTGAGCAGGGTGAGCCCACCATGCTCTCCGAGGAGGAGACGCGGCAGGCTCTGCAGTCTGCCATCGACTCGGCTGCGATGGAGAAGGTGATGGTGGCCGGGGTATCGCGTGACAGCGTTGTGGAGACGCTTGGGCTGGTGGAGTTTGCTGCCAAGGCTGGTTACGATGTGGTTCTTGTGCGGCAGCCTTCTTTTCTTCGGGGTAGTACGAAGACGAAGGAACTGCTTACCTACTTCAGGGCGGTCGCCGACCGGGCTGGTGCGCCGGTTGTGCTCTATAGTCCGGATGCTTCGTTGTCGCAGGATGTGGTGGTCGAACTCGCTGGGCATCCTCAGATCATTGGGTTGATCGATGGCGGAGGGGCGGAGCGGATTCAGGGGTTGAAGGCTGGTACGGCGGGGGTGAAGCGTGAGGTGACCGTGACGCCGGTGTTCGCAGCGGTGACTGGAAGGATGTTGGCTCAGCGGGGGGCTGAGGGAGCGGGGACGTTTATCGCGGCCAACACGCTGAGCGATGGTGGAGCTGCCCTGGCGGTTGCGCCGCCGAAGCCTGCGATGAAGACGCGGTCGAAGGTGGTTGGGTTTCAGATCCTGTCTTCCCATACGGCTGGAATGCTTGATGGCTTGCAGGCGGGGGCGATTGGCTTGATGCCGGGGTTTGCGGCGTCTGCTCCGCAGGCTTGCTACGAGGTGCTCGCTGCCTGGAAGGATGGTGACTTTGGACTTGTCCAGGAGAAGCAGGCGAGGCTGCAGGCTGCGGTGGAGAGGGTTGAAGTTGCGCTGGGGATACCGGGCATCAAGTTTGGCTGCGACCTGAATGGGTACTTTGGGGGACGGCCTAGATTGCCGTTGTTGCCTCCCACCGGGGAGGAGCGTGGGGAGGTGGAGACACTGATGCGAGGGTTGCGTAATTGACGGCTCTTCCCAGGCCCGGGGTATTGCCGTAACTATTTTTTTATGTACTTCTTGCACGGGAACAGTTGTGCCGAGATGATGCCGAACGCTTCACGACCGGAGCCTGATGTTTTTGCGAAGGAAGACTGTTGCCTGTGGGTTGTCGTTAAAGCGTTCGCATGAAACGTACCCACGTCTCCGATACAGAGCTATGGCAACTTTCAGATCATCATAGCTATCAAGATAGATCCAACGCAGACCCTTGCTGCGGGCAAAATCCTCCTGAGCGTCCAGCAGTTTGTCTGCAATGCGATGCCCCCGGGCTACAGGCTGCACATAGAGACGCTTGCATTCCCCGGCGAACGGGACGGAGCCGAGCTTTCTCAGGACGACACACCCAACAGCCTTCTCATCCAGATGGGCGAGCCAAACGCCCGAACCGGGGTCATCGATGATCTTCTGGATTGCTTCGGGGGTGTCCCGCTGGACGACGCTAACCGCCTCGTAATACTCCTGCAGCAATCGAATCGCATCGTCGTTGGATTTGGACAAGCGAACGATTCGAACGGAGCGCCCTTTAGGTTCGCTCAGGATGGAGCGAATCTTCGCAAGCGAGTCGAGCAGGGCATCGCGGTCAGTTGCATTGACGTTAGCCAGCAGCCCTTGTATCTGTAGGGCCGATTGTTCGTTCAGCCAAGCTACGGTGCTATCTCCCGCAGGCGAGAGCGTAAGCAACTTCTCACGGCCGTCCTGTTTTGATGGCGTCTGGCGCACCAGCTTTCGCCTGGTTAACAGTGCAAGGCTTCGACTGATGTATCCGGCATTAAGGCCAAGCGTCTCCCGTAAGGAGGAAGCCGTCAGCCTGGGACTGGCTCCGATCTCATACAGGATGCGAGCCTCTGTGAGCGAAAAATCTCCGTCGAGGTGCCGCTTGCGCAACAAGCCTAGCCGCGCCGTGTAGAAGCGATTGAACTCCCGCACTGCAGAGATCTGTTCCTCTTCCTTGATGCTGACCGACATGGAAAGAGTGTAAACGTAAATAGTTGCTAAAAGCAATTATTTAAGCAGCCGATTGTAATTCGCATTTGGTGAGTCAAGTAGGTTGATGCCGATTTTTTTGAGCGGGGCGAGATCGGTGAAAGATGAGGCGAGGTTTTTCCGACTGCGCGTTTTGACGATGGACTGTCAGATGCTCCGCTCAGAGATGATATTGAGTTTGGGGGGAGGTTGAGGAGAGTAGAGACGCAGAAGCAGCTACGCAAGAAACGACATCTGTGGGATGGTTAGCGGCGGGGGGTTACGGGGACGCCCATGCCGCTTAGTTTGCTGCGGGCCTGCATCGCCTCGGGAGAGTTGGGAAAGCGCTGGATCAGCGAGCGTAGCTCACGAACGCCGGCATCGTTCTGCTTCTCAGCGAGGAGGGCCTGCCCTTTATGCAGGTGGGCTACGGGGACCTTATTGCTACCGGGATACTGCTCGAGGACCTTGTCGTAGCTTTTGATGGCGGGTGCGTAGCGGCCGGCGCGGTAGTCGATCTCTCCCTGGTAGTAGTAGGCGTTTCCGGAGAGGGGATGGTCGGGGTAGTACTTCACGACGTCGGCGAACTCGGAGGCCGCCAGAGTGTACTTGGCAGCCATGTAGTCTCCGAGGGCGGTCTTGTAGAGATCATCGACCGGGGGTGCGGCGGGGGTTGCGGGCGCTGGCGGCTCTGGCGAAGAGAGGGAAGAGAGTGGGGTTCCGGGGGCCGGTTTCCCTTTTTTCCCCGGAGTGGACGGAGGCGGTGTGGCCGGCATCTCCGGAGCGGGGGTGGGAGCGGCGTTGGAAGGAGATGTACTGGAGGGAAGACCGCCGGACTGCGGGCCGTTCTGCATGGTGGCGCTCATGGACTGCTGCTGGCTCTGGATATCCTGCATCAGCTTCTCGAGACGAGTGAGACGGGCCTTCATCTCGTCGAGCGAATCGTTCATGGACTGGATCTGGCCGGAGACCTGGTCGATCTTTCCATTCTGCGCGTCCTGCTGGGTTTGCATCTGTCGTTGCAGGGTCCCGAGGGTGCCGGACATCTTGTTGACGGAGTCGGCGCTCTGCTGGATGAGGTCTTTCATGACGCCCATACGCTCGTCGTTGGACTGCTGCAGGCGGGCGACGGCGTCCTGCAACTGCTGCACCTGGGTCTGCAGCTGGACCATCTCCTTGCTGACGGCGAAGACCGGAGACGGAGCGAGCAGGACGGCGGCAAGGAGCGCGGCAGGAGCGAGCCTAACCAGTTTGCCAGCGAGGTTGAGCTTGATCGTTGAATCGATCGTCTTGAATGTCTTGATCATCTTGATCGTCGGCGCGATGTATACGCCTTTCTTTCTAGCTGCCAGCCCCCGCGCAAGAGGATGCGCGAGGGCTGAGCTGGGGTGGAATTGCGAAGACTACTTGTCTATGGTGAATTGAGCACGGCGGTTCTGCTGCCAGCAAGCCTCGTTCTCCTCGGTGCAGAACTGCTTCTCCTTGCCGTAGCTGATGACGCGAAGCTGGCTGGCGGAGACGCCACTGCTGATGAGGGCGGTGCGGGCGGCGTTGGCACGGTTCTCGCCGAGCGCGAGGTTGTACTCCGCCGAGCCACGCTCGTCGCAGTAGCCGCCGATGACGACCTTGAGGCCAGGATGAGCCTTGATGTAGGAGGCGGCCGTTGTGGCGGAGGCTTGAGCATCGGGGCGGAGATCGTAGCTGTCGTAGTCGAAGAAGACGTCATGAACGTTCTGACGGAAGGCTGCTTCGCTGCCTGCATCGCCGTCATTGACAGGAGCGGGAGCGGCGGCGACGCGCACGGTGACGCGGACGCTGGCTTCTGTCGTTCCGCCATCGCCTTTGGCGGTGAGATGGAAGTTGGTCGAGTTCGAGGGAGCGACGGTCTGCGTGCCGTTGGGGGTAACCTCTCCGATGCCATCGATGGTGACGGAGGTGGCGTTCTGGGTGCGCCAGTTGAGCACTACAGACTGGCCGAGATCGATGGCGGCGGGTTCAGCCGTGATCGTCGCGGTGGGTGCGGCAGCAGGAGCGGCAGGCATGGGTCCAAGGCTGTTTGGGTTGATGCCACTGCTCTTCTTGTGGCAGCCTGTGACGACACTGATAGCGATCGCGGTAGCGGCCAGCACGAAGGCCTTGCGAAGTCTGGGGTTTGTTGCATTCATCGAGATATCTCCTGCTTATCGGTAGTGAATCAAAGACCAAGGTTGACTGCGAGAGCTCTCTCGCAGGAAACGCACAACAGTTACGACACTTACTTCCAACTCCAGTTTGGCATGTCCGCGCCGGTGCCGGTAAGAGCCCGCCTCTGGGTTCCGTCGGCCAGCATGGTCCAAACTTTCATGTGGCCTGGCTGACCGTCGGCGGTGTTGGCGTAGACGATGTGGCGGCCATCGGGCGACCACGAGGGGAAGTCGCAGCGACCACCGTCGTGGGTGACCTGAATCCAACGCTTGGTGGCGACCTCCATGACATAGATGTCCTGTCCACCGGGGGCGCCGGGACCGTACTTGCGGTTCCAGGCGAAGGCGAGGAACTGACCGTTGGGCGACCACGAGGGCGAGGTGGCGTAGCCTCCGTCGGTCATGCGTGTAACGGCGGAGCCATCGGAGTCCATGACGTAGAGCTGGGGCAGGCCGGTGCGCCCGCTGACCCAGGCGATCTGCGCGCCTGTCTTCGGGTTGAAGACAGGGGAGACGTCGGGGCCGCGGAAGCTGGTGACACGCCGGGCGGTACCGCCGTTGGCGTCCGCGATCCATATCTCCGGATCGCCGGAGCGAGAGGAGGAGTAGGCGATGTCTTTTCCGTTGGGCGACCAGGCTGGCGAGAGGTTCGTTCCTCCTGCTGCGGAGAAGTTGACCATGCGGCTGAGGAGCAACGAGTACATGCGGATCTGGAAGCCGTCGCGGCCGAGCGAGGAGAAGGCGAGGCGGGTGTTGTCAGGCGAGACGCGGGGAGAGATGGAGACGGTGCCGAGATGGGTGATGGCGTGCTGGTTAGCCCCGTCGTAGTCCATCTGCCAGATCTCTTTCTCTCCGCCGGCTATCTTGACGTAGTAGATCTTGGATTCGGCGATTCCCGGGACGCCTCCGCCGAGCCGGAAGATGATCTCGTCGGCGAAGCGGTGGGCTATCTGGCGAGCGGAGTCTTCGCTGGCGTCCTCGCTGTATTGCTTGGCGAGCACCTGTGGGTATTGCGTGTTCTTGACGTCGAAGAGGAAGCCGTTGACGGTGACTTTGCCGCTCTGCACACCGAGGCCACCGAAGGCCACCATCGCGGCGGAGGTGGGAGCGACCGACCACTGTTGGAGGTTGATCTCTGAGGGAGAGCCGGGAGTGGACTGCGGCAGCATGCTTTTGGAGACGATGTCGAAGATACCGGCGCTGGAGAGATCGTTGAAGAGCGTGGTGTCGAAGGTGCTCTTCAGCGAAGCGACCTGCGGATCGGCGGAGGTGGGCTTGAAGTCGACGGCGGCGATGCGGATGCTGGCGGCACCGCTGGAGGTCTCGGTCTTGAACCAGTCCTGCGCGTAGAGGGAAGAGGTACCGACGAGCAACAACATCGCAAGCAAGAGCTTGCATTGCCGCACAGGGAGGGCAAGGGGTCTGCGTGCTGGACTGAGCATCATCTCTTCTATGGTAGACGCAAAACGCGTGGGAAGGGACAGGAGAGTGCTGCAGTTAATAGGAATCAAGAGAAGTACTTCTGAAATAGGCTGTTGCACTACTGCAGGTGGTAGTGGAAGGTGTACTCGACGGTGATGTGATCTCCCTGTGGAAGCGGGCCGAAGCCATCGACGCGCTGTACGGCGCGCACCGCGGAGAGATCGAGGCTGGGTGAGCCACTGGTAGCACCGACGCGAGGGTTGGAGGGCATGCCGTCGCGACTGATATCAAAGATAAGGGTCACGCTCTTGCCGTTGGAGGCGATGGGGTCGGCCTCCTTGGTGTACCAGTTGTCAGCGACCTTTTTATTGACGATTCGTACGTAGTAGGAGAATCGGTCGCCGAAGGTGCGATCCTGCACGGTCATGCTGGCGGTGCCGTTCTTGATCTCCGTGGTGGCCTGTGCGATGCGAATGCCGGCGGTCTCGCCAGTCGTGGCCTTGGTGGGTTGCGGCGGCGCGGGCTGTGGGTGCTTCGGTGGCGCGGGAGTTGGCTTCTCAGCCGTCTTGAGGGGCTTCGTGATCTTCTCGGGAATGGTTACTTCTTTGGGAGTCGGCGGCGGCTCAGTCTTTTCTTCGGCGATGAGCGGCGCGGGGCTGGGCGTCTCAGAGGTGAGGACGCCGGTGTCGAGCTCTCGCTGCTTGGGTGGCAGCGGCAGCGCGGAGACCATGGTGGCCTGGATAGCTCCGGCGTTCATCGCGTTTTCGCCCCAGTTGCTGGACTTCTTGTGGAAGAGGAGGGCTGAACCGAAGATGGCCCCGGCTATGAGCAGATGCAGCAGGAGGGAGCCGACTAAGTTGCCGCGGAGGTTCTCGCTCGTGGGGTCGTCGTCGCGGGTGAATGTGAGGTGAGTGGCCATGACACTCTCCTACTTCTGCAACGGCTGGGTGACGATGCTGATGTTGGTGATGCCGGCTTGCTTGACGGCGTCCATGACGGAGGCGAAGGCGCCGAAGGGGACGCGCTCGTCGGCACGAAGATAGATGATGCGCTTGGCGGGGTCGCCCTTGCCTGTGCTCTTGAGCAACGAAGGGAGGGCGTTGACGTTGACGGGCTTGTCCTGCAGGAAGACGTTCTGCTCCTTGTCGATGGTGACGACCATGCGCTCTTCGGTGAGCTGATTGACGGAGCGGGTCTTCGGGATCGCAACTTCAACTCCGGATTGAAGCACGGGAGCAGTGAGCATGAAGATGAGCAGGAGCACGAGGACGACGTCGACCAGCGGAGTGATGTTGATCTCGGCGAGCGCGGTCTGAGTGCGTCCTTTGGAGGAGAAGGCCATTGCTAGAAGGCCCTCCGGCGCGGCTCTTCCGGCTGCGGTTGGGACGGCGGGGTTACCATGGCGGCGTTCTCGATGGCGTTGAGGAGTTCGCGGCCGAAGTCGTCCATCTTGGACGCGAACTCGCGCAGACGGGCGGTGAGCTGGTTGTAGCCGACGACGGCCGGGATGGCGACGACGAGGCCGGCGGCGGTGGTGATGAGGGCCTCCGAGATGCCGGGAGCGACGGCTCGCAGGGTGGCTGCGCCGGCGGTGCCGAGGCCGTGGAAGGCGTCGATGATGCCCATGACGGTGCCGAAGAGGCCGATGAATGGGGCAATGGCTGCGATGGTGGCAAGCCAGGTCATGTGGCTCTCCATGGCGGTGAGAGCTTCGCTGGAGGCTGTCTGGGCAGCGCGCTCGAGAGCTACGGGATTGCGGGGAAGGCCGCGTCCGCCGTTCTGGCGCTCGTACTCGTCGTGGATCTCGTTGAAGACGGCGACGAGGGGGCTGGGCTTGAACTGGTCGGCGACGGCTGAGATCTCACTGAGACGGCTTGACTTGCGAAAGGCGCGGACGAAGCGCTGGCCCTGCAGGTGGGCCTTGCTGAAACTTCTCCATTTGGACAGCATGATGGCCCAGGAGAAGATGCTGGCGATGAGCAGAAGGATGAGCACAGCGAAGGCTACGGGGCCGCTGTTGTGAATCATCTCCGCGAGGGCGCTGCCGTTGGCTGCCACGGGTGGCGCGGCAGAGGGGTCTTCCTGGAGGAAGTGCAGAGCAAGGGCTAGGTTCCAGAGCATAGTTATTTTGTCCACCTGCAGTTAGTGTAAATCGGGAGGACAGCGATGTGCAGGCGGGGCATCTGCCTTGGTGCGTCTCCAACCCTAGTCATGACTGGCTGGGTCTACCCTAAAGTTGTCGATCAGTCGCGTCTCCCCGGCCCAGGCGGCAAGCGCAATGAGTGCGCCAGATGCGACCGACACAACGGGTTCCAGGGTGTCGGAGCTCACAATCTCGATATAGTCGGGCCGAAGTCCCGGCACATGATTCAGGACTTCCGCGGCCGCGGCTCGAAGAACGACTGAACTCCTCTCCCCTCGGTCGACGAGTTCCTCAACTACGTGCAGAGCGCGAGACAGCGCGAGGGCCTGTATGCGTTGATCCGGAGAGAGATAACGATTGCGTGAACTCAGCGCAAGCCCATCGGGTTCCCGGACGGTGGGACCGACGATGATGCGGACGGGAAGATCAAGATCACGCACCATCGTCCGCAATACGGCTACCTGCGCGGCATCCTTCTGCCCGAAGTATGCGACATCGGGAGCGATGATGTTGAAAAGCTTGTTCACCACCGTGGCGACGCCGCGAAAGTGACCGGGGCGCGAAGCTCCATCCAGCCGCTCGCTCAATCCGGCGACTTCGACGAAGGTCGTGGCCCCTGCCGGATACATCTCCTGTGCTTCGGGCGCGAAGAGGAGATCGACTCCGGCTTTGGCCAATTGCCGGCAATCATCATCGAAGGAGCGTGGATAGCAGGCGAAGTCTTCGGTTGGACCGAATTGCAGGGGATTGACGAAGATGGACGCAGCCACCACGTCGCACTCTTTTCTGCCCGCGTCGACCAGCGAAAGATGGCCTTTATGGACGGCTCCCATGGTTGGTATGAGAGCCAGTGTGGAATCTTCTCCTGCGGCGCGACGCGCTTGTTTGCAGGCTAACCGCATCGCGTGGATGGTAGTTAGGATGCGCATGTTTGGCTATGCCTTCGAGAGGACCGGCGACTCGGAGTTGTCAACGACGCCTGGTGTCTTGCCGGGAAGGTGATAGCTCTCGGCATCGCTGGGAAATGATCGCGTCAAGACATCTTCACGATAGCGCGAGATTCCATCATGGAACATCCGGGCCGCATCCGCATAGCGTCGAACGAACTTCGCAGCCGTGGAAAAGGTGAGATTGAAGAGGTCATGAAAGACGAGAATCTGGCCATCGCAGTCCGGGCCAGCTCCGATGCCAATCGTAGGAATGGATAGCTCCGCGGTGATGCGGGCAGCGAGTTCCCGTGGTATGCCTTCGAGAACGAGCGCAACGGCGCCTGCTGCTTGAAGCGCTATGGCGTCCGATGTGAGAGCCTCCATCGATGGTGCCGACTTTCCCTGGACCTTATATCCACCCATACGATGGAGAGATTGAGGGGTGAGACCAATGTGTCCCACAACGGGAACCTCTGCGAGGGTCAGATGCTCGACTAATGCCGCGCGATTGGATCCACCTTCGATCTTGACCGCTGCCATTCCTGCTTCCTTGATGAAGCGTATGGCATTGCTGGTTGCCTCGTTTAGGGAGGAGTGATAACTGCCGTAAGGCATGTCCGCTATGAGGAAGGCAGAACGTGCCGCGCGTCCGACGGCGCGTGCATGATGCAGCATCTCCTCCATCGTGACGGGCAAGGTGTTTTCGTAGCCGAGGACTGCCATCCCAAGAGAATCCCCGACTAAGATTACATCGATTCCCGCTTCGTCGATGAGACGAGCCGTAGAGAAATCATATGCAGTCAGTGCTGCGATCAGGTGTCCTGACCGTTTCTTGAGGAGGAGGGTGTTGGCGGTCGTCTTCGGCGCGGGGACTGAAGGCGAAACATCGTGTGGTCCGGTGAGGCTCATGGTTATCTCCAGTGCCGCTCCAACGAGGTGGATGAGGCCCGAATCGATCTCAGTATAAATTGAGCGTGACAATTATGTCTTCGCGCGAAGGCAGGCAGGGGCATCTGCCTTGGAGCAGCTTTGACCTTATGCGTTTCGAAGCAACGTTCTATGCTGGTCGCATACGAGAGAGAATCTATGCTGGTCGCATACGAGAGAGAATTTTTCCATGACTGAATCCGCTGTTCTTCTGATTACCTGCCCGGACCAAAAAGGGTTGGTCGCCTCTGTCTCTGGAATGCTGTACAGCTTCGGGGCCAATATCACGCATGCCGATCAGCATCAGGACCATGACGAAGAGCTCTTCTTCATGCGGGTCGAATGGCTGCTGGAGGGGTTCGATCTGGATGGCTTTCGGGCTGCGTTTCAGTCCGTTGCGGATCAGTTTCGCATGGTGTGGCAGCTCCATGTAAGCGTCGACCTACCCCCTTCGTGTCGCAGCACCTGCACTGTCTGGCTGACCTGCTGCACCGGCATCAGCTGGGCGAGTTGCCGTGCACGATTCCGCTGATCGTAAGCAATCATGCGGATGGCAAGGCGCTGGCGGACTTTTATGGGATCGCGTTCCGGCATAGTCCGATGACCGCGGAGAACAGAGCTGAAGACGAGACTCGTCAGCTCGCGCTGCTGGAGGAGGCCGGGGTGGATCTGGTCGTGCTGGCGCGTTATATGCAGATTCTGTCACCGGCCTTTGTCGAGCGGTATCCCTTTGGGATCATCAATGTGCATCACTCTTTTCTGCCGGCCTTCATCGGGGCGCGGCCTTATCATGCGGCCTTTCGGCGAGGCGTGAAGTTGATTGGGGCGACGAGCCATTATGTGACCGAGGCGCTGGACGATGGGCCGATCATCGAGCAGGATGTTGCGAGGATCTCGCATCGCGACCAGATTCCGGACCTGATTGCCCGGGGACGCGACCTGGAGCGGTTGGTGCTGTCGCGTGCCGTGAGATGGCATCTGGACCGGCGCATCCTCTCCTATGGGAACAAGACTGTGATCTTCGACTAGGAGCATAGCGGTCGAATTGCTCGTGAAATGATCTTTCAGCACGAGGTTTGCTATTCTCGCGATACGTCGTTGCCTGAGGCCTACATGCTGCTGGAATTGAGCGCGGAAAACTATGCTGTGATCGACCGTGCGGTCGCTACCTTCGGGCTCGGGTTGAACCTGCTGACCGGGGAGACGGGCGCGGGCAAGTCCATCTTGATCGATGCGCTTGCGCTGCTGCTTGGGGGAAAGGCATCGGCCGATGTGGTTCGGCATGGAGCCGAGAAGGCTGTTGTGGGATGTGTCTTCGAGTTGACTCCCGGAGCGGCGGCGATTCTCGATGCGAACGGGATCGATTGTGAGGCAGACCATGTTTTATTGCGGCGCGAGATTGCGGCGAACGGCAAGGGGCGCGTGTTTGTCAATAACCAGCCTGCGACGGTAGGGGTTTTGCGCCAGCTCGCTCCAGAGCTTGCCCTGGTTCACTCGCAGGGAGAGACGATGACCTCATTCGATCAGACGCAGCAACGGACGCTGCTGGATCGATTTGGCGGTGTGACGACGGAGGCTGTCGCAGAGACGTTTGCTGCGTGGCGGGCAACTACGAGCAGACTGGAAGAGCTGCAATCCGCCGAGCAGGATCGCCTGCGGATGGCCGATCTGTGGCGCTTTCAGAGCAGGGAGATCGAGCAGGCCGCACTGGTTGCCGAGGATGAGGACGTCCAGCTTGAAGCGGAGAAGCGCGTGCTGGGGAACGCTGAGAAGCTCTACACCGCGGCGATGAGCGCGCACGATTCACTGTATGAATCGGAGAGCTCGGCGGAGACGACGCTGGGCGCGGCTTTGAAGCATCTGGAAGAGCTGGCCAGGTATGACAACCGTTTTCAGGAGCCCGCACAGCAGTTGGCAGCGGCAAAGGCGATTGTCGAGGATGTGGATGCCGAAGTTCGCGACTTCGCCGATAACATCAACGCCGCTCCGGGCCGACTGGAGGAGATCGAGGATCGGCTGGCGGCGCTCGATCGGCTGAAGCGCAAGTATGGGCAGACGCTGGCCGAGGTGATCGCGTTTGGTGCAGAGGCGACGCGCAAGCTCGCAGAGATCGAGAACAGGGATGCCCTGCTGGTGGAGTTGAAGGCCAAGGAGGTTCAGGATGCTGCTGTCTATCAGGCTGCCGCGACGCAGCTCAGCGCCAGCCGGGCAGATGCGGCGAAGCGTCTGGAGAAGCTGGCCGAGGCGCAGATCAACGACCTGGCGATGAGCACGCGCTTCAAGATTCGCGTCGCTATGGAGCAATCTCCGGCGAGTTGGACCGCGCATGGATGGGACCAGGTGGAGTGCCTGATTGCGACGAATGCGGGTGAGCCGCTGAAGCCGCTGCACGAGATTGCATCAGGCGGCGAGATGTCGCGGGTGATGCTGGCGCTGAAGGTGACGGTGGAGGAGGGAGCAGCGGGCGGGGCGGGGAGGAAGAAGAGGTCGGTTCTGCCGCGGACGCTGGTCTTCGACGAGATCGATATCGGCATTGGCGGAAGGGCGGCCGAGGCTGTTGGGCGCAAACTCAAGACCCTGTCCAGAGGCCAACAGGTTCTCTGTATTACGCATCTTCCTCAAATTGCGGCGTTTGGGGATCAGCATTTCCTGATCGAGAAGACGGAGAAGCGAGGGCGTACCCAGACAGAGGTTCGACGCATGGAGGATAGCGAGCGCACGCAAGAGATAGCCCGTATGCTCAGCGGCGCGAAGCTGACCGAGACCAGCCTGAAACACGCCGAGCATTTGATCGAAAGCAGCCGATAACCGCGCATCTCCGTCAGGATTGACGGCATCCGACTAGAAGAAGCCGGTTCCAGGAGGATGAAAGCATGTCCACAAAGAAATGCGCGAAGGAAGGTTGCAACTGCATGGCGCCGGAGGGGCAGAAGTTTTGTTCGCCTCAGTGCAAAGATACGAAGAACCTGATGACCCTGGAGTGCCATTGTGGCCATCCAGGTTGCTCGCAGAAGCTTTAGTCAACAGAAAGGCCTTCTCCTCGGCAGGAAGAAGGCCTTTCTGCGTCTCCGAGGTCGCCCGTGGACTATTAGGGTTCAATGCAATAGGCCAATAGCGGATGCACCAGAGATGGTTCAATTTCGTGCCGAAGGGCAGTCATACGCGGTATACTTATATACGTGACTACAACGATATTTGACAACACCGCTATTAGCGAAGGCGGTAATACCACGACGAAAACAAAGCGCGTTCTCCTCCTCAAGCCTCGCGGCTTCTGCGCTGGCGTTGTGAGAGCCATCGATATCGTCCAGATTGCCCTGGACACGTTCGGCGCCCCAATCTATGTTCGCAAAGAGATTGTGCACAACAGCTATGTCGTGACCGACCTGGCGAAGAAGGGCGCAATCTTTGTGAATGAGCTGGATGAGGTCCCAGAGGGAGCACGGGTGATCTATTCGGCTCATGGGGTTTCGCCGGCGGTTCGAGAGCGGGCGAAGGAGCGCGGCCTTAAGGTGGTAGATGCGACCTGTCCGTTGGTAACGAAGGTTCACGTTGAGGCGATCAAGTTTGCCAAACAGGGTTACTCCCTGGTGCTGGTGGGTCACCGGGATCACGAAGAGGTCGAGGGAACGCAGGGTGAAGCTCCCGATGTGACACAGGTGGTCTCGACGGTCCAGGAGGTTGAGGCGCTGGTGGTTCCCGATCCAAACAAGGTTGCTTACCTGACGCAGACGACGCTCTCGCTGGACGAGGCGCGTTACATGATCGAGGCGCTCAAGCGGAAGTTTCCGAATATCGTGGGACCGCATGCGCAAGACATCTGCTATGCGACGGAGAATCGCCAGACGGCAGTGAAAAACGTGGCTCATGGCGCAGACCTGGTACTAGTTGTCGGTTCGCGCAACAGCTCGAACTCCAATCGCCTGGTTGAAGTTTCGAAGAATCTCGATACAAACTCCTATTTGATTGATACGGCCGATGCCATTCAGCCGGAGTGGCTGACTGGCGTCGATACCGTAGCTGTGACTGCCGGTGCATCCGCTCCGGAGGTTCTGGTGAAGGACGTCGTCGAGTACTTGCAGACGATGGGATATGGTTCGGTTGACGAAGTTGAAGTGATGCCGGAAAACGTACGCTTCGGTTTACCTCCGGAGATCGTCCAAGCTATTGCATCCGCTCCTCCGGTAGCCCGGTAGGCGCATAGATTCAATCAGAGAGTTTGTCGTACATGAGTAAATCTTCAAGTAATCCGAAGACGGTCACGCAGTCTGCGCAGCCGCGCTTCGGGCGGATGGATCTGGGCCTGGAGTATGTAACAGAGGGTATCGCCCGGGCGAGGGACTGGCTGCTGGGTTTGCAGCATCCGGATGGATACTGGTGCGGCGAGCTGGAAGCCGACTCCATGTTGGAGTCCGACTACATCTTCATGCACGTCCTGTTGGGTACGGGGGATCGTGGCCGGATGGAGCGCGCGGTCAACGAGATCGTTCGGCACCAGAATGAAGACGGCGGATGGAGTAACTATCCGAATGGGCCATCGAATATCTCGCTTGGCGTGAAGGCCTATTTTGCGTTGAAGCTGATGGGATGGTCGCCAGATCATCCGGTGATGGTGAAGGCCCGCAACTGGGTTCTGGCCAATGGCGGTGTGACGGAGTGCAATACCTTTACCAAGATCTATCTGTGCTTCATGGGGCAGTACGAGTACGATGCCGTGCCGGCGGTTCCGCCTGAGATCGTTCTGTTTCCAAAGTGGTGCTACTTCAATATCTATGAGATTTCGTCGTGGTCTCGGGCGATCCTCGTGCCGTTGTCGATCGCTTATGCGAAGAAGCCATTCAAGAAGATTCCACCGGAGCAGGGAATCGACGAGCTCTTTGTCGGTGGGCGCAAGAATGCCCATCTGCATTTGAAGTGGGATAAGAAGCGCATTCTTGGCTGGAGAAATATCTTCCTTGGACTCGATCGCATCGCGCACTGGGCGGAACGGGTACATATCCGTCCGTTACGCAAGGTCGCCTTGCGGAAGGCAGAGAAGTGGATGCTGGAGCGCTTCGAGAAATCAGATGGTCTCGGCGCTATCTATCCGGCCATGTTGAATGCGATCATTGCGCTCTTCTGCCTGGGCTATACCGTCGACGATCCTCAGCTCATTCGCGCGATGGATGAGTTTGAGAAACTTGGCATCGATAATCCAGAGGGAGAACCGCATTATCCGACACCGACGTTTCGCATGCAGCCTTGCGTGTCGCCGGTATGGGATACGGCGCAGGCGGTCTATGCGTTGGGCGAGGCCGGGGTTTCCAAGACTGATCCTTGCATGGTGAAGGCAGCGGATTGGCTCCTCGCCAAGGAGGTTCGGCAGAAGGGGGACTGGGCGGTGAAGGTGCCCAATGTCCAGCCGGGCGGGTGGTACTTCGAGTTTAACAATGAGTTTTATCCGGATGTGGATGATTCCGCGCAGGTTTTGCTTGCCTTGAACTGCGTGACCCACCCTCGGGAACGCAATCAGCACGATGTATCGCAGAGAGCCCTGGACTGGATCTTTGCGATGCAGTGCAAGAACGGTGGATGGGCCAGCTTCGATCGCGACAACACGAAGATGATCTTCCAGTACATCCCCTTCGCTGACCATAACGCGATGCTCGACCCACCGACGGTGGATATTACCGGGCGCATCCTCGAGATGCTGGCGAACTATGGCTATGACCGCCGCGATAAGCGGGTGGAGAAGGCAATCCAGTTTGTTTTGAAAGAACAGGAGCCGGACGGAAGCTGGTTTGGCCGCTGGGGCGTCAATTACCTGTACGGCACGTTTCTTGTGCTGCGGGGCCTGGAGGCCATGGGCATGTGGAATCATGAGCCCGCGATTCAACAGGCCGCGGAGTGGATTCGCATGGTGCAGAATGCCGATGGCGGATGGGGCGAGACGTGCGGCAGCTACGACGATCCCTCGACTCGCGGTATCGGCCCGAGCACGCCATCGCAGACGGCGTGGGCTGTTCTTGGCCTGCTTGCGGCTGGCGATACGAGAAGTGACTCCGTGGCCAAAGGGATTCGCTGGCTCATCGAGAAGCAGAGGGAAGACGGGAATTGGGATGAGTCTGCGGACGGGCGCAACAATGAGGCGACCTATACCGGAACGGGCTTCCCGCGGGTGTTCTACCTCGCCTATCACCTGTATCGGGACTACTTCCCGCTGCTGGCCCTGACGACATATAAGCGCGCAATGGAGAAGGAAGCTGAAGAAGCCGCAGCGTAGCGGTTGTTTCCGCAGCGGCGTGACCGTTGCGCATATTTTTTGATGGAGGAGACATCGGATGGCAGTGCCAGTCTCGCAAGCCTGGACGGTTGCAACGTATGTTTTGAAGCAGAAGATCATGGGCCGGAAGAAGTATCCGCTCGTACTGATGCTGGAGCCGCTGTTCCGCTGCAATCTGGCATGTGCCGGCTGCGGCAAGATCCAGTATCCGGCACATATTCTGAAGGCGGAGCTCACGCCTGAGGATTGCTTCAATGCGGTAGAGGAGTGTGGGACACCGATGGTGGCCATCCCCGGTGGTGAGCCGCTGCTGCATCCGCAGATGCCGGAGATCGTCGCTGGTCTGGTTGCGCGGAAGAAGTACGTCTACATGTGCACCAATGCGCTTCTGCTGAAGGAGAAGCTGCACCTCTTCAAGCCGAGCAAGTATCTCTCGTTTTCGGTTCATGTGGATGGACAGCGGGAGCACCATGACTTCTCCGTCTGCCGTGAGGGCGGTTACGACATTGCGATGGAGGGCGTTCGGGCTGCGGTCGACGCTGGTTTCCGCGTGACGACGAACACGACACTGTTCGACGGCGCCGATCCGAACAGCGTTCGCGCTCACTTCGATGAGTTGATGGTAGCTGGGGTCGAGAGCATGATGGTCTCGCCTGGATATACGTATGACAAGGCTCCTGACCAGAAGCACTTTCTTGGCCGGGCGCGCTCGAAGAAGCTCTTCCGGTCGATTCTCTCGAACCGCAAGAAGACCTGGCGCTTCAATGCCTCGCCCATCTTCATGGAGTTTCTGATGGGCAAGAAAGATCTCACCTGCACACCTTGGGGGATGCCGACGTTCAGCATCTTCGGTTGGCAGAAGCCCTGCTACCTGTTGCAGGATGGCTATGCAGACAGCTTCAAGGAGCTGATGGAGACGGTGCAGTGGTCGAACTATGGCACCGAGAGCGGGAATCCGCAGTGCGCCAATTGCATGGTTCACTCCGGCTATGAGGCAAGTGGTGTGAACTACACCTTTGGCTCGATCAAAGGGCTGCTGCAGACGGCGAAGGCGATCTTCTTCAGCAAGTATGAGGATGAGGGCGCGATGAAGCTTTTGAATGAGTGGAAGCCTGCCCACAACGGGCCGCTGGTTCAGATTGCAACCCCATCTGCGACTTCGCAGGGAGCAACAGAGCTACAGGGAGTCTCAGGAGACTAGTTATGGCGACCGAGGCACAGGAAGCGGCGAAGCTGGAACAGTTGGCGCATGTCAATCCCGATGAGATCGAAGTCGCGGCGGGTCGGGAGCGCGAGCAACTTGAGGGTTGGGTTCCCGAGCTGGCGAGCGAGACCGAGGTTCGTGAGGCGCTGGAAAAGGCGTTCGACTATCGGGGCGACGTTACCATCACGCGCAAGGACGGATCGAAGGTCGAAGGATACCTCTTTGATCGTCGTTCAGGTTCTTCACTCAGCGACTCGTTTGTACGCATCATCCCGACAAACTCGCAGACAAAGGTTAACGTGACGTATGCGGATATCGCTGCTCTGGCTTTCACTGGCAGGGATACGGCTGCGGGCAAGACCTTCGAGGCGTGGGTCAAGAAGTATTGGGCCAAGAAGGCAGCAGGCGAGCAGAATATCCAGATCGAACCTGAAAAGCTGGACTGATCTCGTTTCGGAACGCAATGCTCTGGACATCGTAGGCATATTCGGCGATTCATGAAGTGCGTCTGCATCAGGCATCTAGAGAAAGAGCGATAGTGCGCGTATTTATTACGGGAGCGACGGGCTTTGTCGGTGGCCATGTGGCCAGGAGATATGCCGATGAAGGTGCGAGCCTTCGATTGCTTACGCGACAGACCAGCCGGCTGGATTCGCTCTCAGGAATTGACGCCGAGATGGTGAAAGGTGATTTGCGTGAGCCGGAGAAGCTGCGCTCGGCGCTGATGGGATGCGATGCTCTGGTTCATGTCGCGGCAGACTATCGGTTGTGGGTGCGTGATCCGGAACAGATGTACGCTGCGAATATAGATGGGACGCGAGAGCTTCTCAAGCTGGCACGCGAGGTTGGAGTGCAACGTGTCGTCTATACGTCGAGCGTTGCGACGATGGGCTTCAAGTCGGACGGATCTATTGTGGATGAAGAGACGCCTGTTTCGCTCGCGGATATGATTGGTCACTATAAACGGTCGAAGTATCTTGGGGAGCAGGAGGCCATTCAGGCTGCGAGGGCAGGGCAGTATGTGATGATCTTGAATCCCACTACACCGATAGGCCCGGGAGATGCCAAGCCTACACCTACAGGCAGAATCATCGTCGACTTTTTGAACAAGAAGTTTCCCGCTTATGTCGATACCGGACTGAATCTCGTCGATGTCGCTGAGGTCGCACGTATGCATGTTGTCGCGCTGGATCGTGGTGTTCCCGGCGAGAGGTACATACTTGGTGGAGAGAACCTGACGTTGAAGCAGATTCTCGACCGGATGTCCGCGATCACCGGGTTGCCGTCGCCGACCATGAAGGTCCCTCATGCCGTTGCCATGGCCTTCGCCTTCTTCGATGAGACGATTACAGGCAAGCTGTTGGGCAAGGAGCCGCGAGCCACCGTGGAGGCTGTTCGTATGGGGAAGAAGATGATGTTTGCCTCTTCGAAGAAGGCTGAACGAGAGCTTGGGTTTCAAGTGCTGCCAATCTATAACGCAATGCGGTCCGCTATCGAGTGGTTTATCGCAAACGGCTACGCTCCTGCGTATGGCAGATCTGTTTCATGAAGGAGTGCCCCGCCATCATTGCCGCTTTGCCGAGAGAGGTCGCGCCTCTGGTTCGCGGTTGGCAGGAGCACAGATTGCCCGGGAAAATTGTCCTGTACACCAATGATTTCGCTGTCGTTGCCTGTGCCGGCATGGGAGCGGCGCGTGCAACCCTTGCGGTACAGGCGGCCATGTCTTTTAAGCCGGTGAGCAGCTTGCTCTCCATTGGTCTCGCTGGAGCCTGTGATCCGAAGTTGCAAGTGGGAGAGATTGTTACAGCGGGTGTGGTCGTGGATACGCAGACTGGTGAACGATTTGGTGACGTGGAGTCCAAGCAGGTGCTGGTCAGCACTTCGACTATTGCCAGCGTAAAGGAAAAGTTGCGGCTCTATACATCCTATGGTGCAAGCGCAGTTGATATGGAAGCTGCTACCGTTGCCCGGATCGCGCAGGCACATAGCTTGAAGTTCCACGCGATCAAGGTCATCTCCGATGACGCAACGTTCGAGTTACAGGAACTCGGTCGATTTGCTACCCATGATGGTCAATTCAGGGAGGCAGCCTTTGCTGCTCATGCTGCGGTTCGCCCGCACCTATGGTCGAAATTGTTCCAACTTGCGGGCAACAGCAAGCGGGCGCTTCAGTCCCTTACGGCGGAGCTCGAATCGCAGCTAGACTGGTATAGACAGAGAGGTTGAAGATAGCGTTGAACGAACAACAGCAAAACCACATAGTTCCAGTAACGATGCGCGCGGCGGTCTATCGCGGCATCGACGATGTGCGGGTTGAGACGATTCCAGTGCCGGAGATCGGCGCGGGTGAGGTACTGGTGAAGATCCACACCTGCGGGATATGCGGGACGGATCTCAAGAAGATTCACACTGGATCGCACGATGCTCCGCGTGTCTTTGGGCATGAGATGTCGGGAACGATAGTTAAGGTGGGGAAAGGCGTTATCGGCTTTGCTGTGGGCGATCGCGTGATGGCTTATCACCACATTCCCTGTGGCGAATGCTATTACTGCAGAAAGCAGACCTTTGCCCAATGCGAGACTTACAAGAAGGTAGGCTGTACGGCTGGCTTTACGCCGTCAGGTGGTGGTTTCGCCGAGTACATCCGGGTGATGGACTGGATCGTGCGGCGTGGCCTGGTGAAGATTCCCGATGAGATTCCATTTGAGCAGGCCGCGTTTCTTGAACCGGTGAATACTTGCTACAAGGCAATCCAGCTGCTCAAGTTGCGGCCGGATGAGACCGTTCTGGTGATTGGCCAAGGGTCGATTGGAATTCTTCTGGCTGCGCTTGCACAGCGGACAGGAGCTACTGTTCTTACCAGCGATCTCTATGCAGAGCGTCATGCCGTCGCGGCGAAGTTTGGCCTGAAGCATTCGCTCGATGCCAGGGGAGATGTCGCGGCAGCTGCGAAAGCTGCGACAGAGGGCCGCGGTGCTGATGTTGCGCTGCTCGCAGTAGGCGGCAACGCCCTTATCAAGGTGGCGATGGATGCCATTCGCCCCGGTGGACGTGTGGTTCTCTTCGCCCAAACCCAGCATGGGGAGGCACCGTTCGACCCAGCCGATGTCTGTGTGGATGAGAAGACGCTGATGGGCTCTTACAGCGCGTCGGTCGCTATCCAGGATGACGTGACAGAGATGGTCTTCGACGGGTACAGGAATGGGTTTGACTTGACCAATCTGGTCTCGCATCGCTTCTCGTTGGAGGACGCCGTGACCGCGATCGATCTGGCTTCGCATCCGCAGGCTGATTCGCTGAAGATTGTGATTCAGCCAATGCTCTAGTCTTTTGGACGCTTCTTTATCTCGACGTTGAGGCGTTTGATCTTCTGGTTTAGCGTGGAGAGAGGAATCTTGAAGTACTCCGCGGCATCAGTCTGGTTCCAATGGCAACGTTCCAGGCGATCTGCGATTATGCGGCGCTCAATCTCTTCCATGAGATCGAAGAGAGAGGCGTCGGGCTGGTGATCGAGCAGGCTCGCCGAGTAGGTGCTGCCGGTGAGCTGCGTGGGAAGCAGATCCGGCGTGATGGTTCTTGAAGTGGAGAGAACGACGCCACGTTCCATCGCGTTCTCCAGTTCACGGACATTTCCAGGCCACTCGTAGTCCATAATGATGCGCATCGCCTCGGGGGAGAGCGCTCGCGTCTCTGTGCCATTTTCGTCGGCATAGAATTTGAGAAAATGTGCGGCGAGCAGAGGGATGTCCTCACGGCGTGCGCGAAGCGGTGGGAGCTCAAGGCTGATGACGTTCAGCCGGTAGAAGAGGTCCTCGCGGAAGCGGCCGTCGCGGACGGCCTCTTGAAGGTTGACGTTGGTTGCCGCAATGATACGAACGTCCACCTGGATCTCCTGTACTCCGCCGAGATGCATGAAGCGGCGATCCTGCAGGACGCGCAGAATCTTCGCCTGCATATCCATCGTCATGGTGCCGATCTCATCGAGGAACAGGGTACCGCCATTCGCAACTTCGAAGAGGCCTTTCTTTGCTGTGACTGCCGAAGTAAAGGCGCCCTTCACGTGGCCGAAGAGGGTCGATTCGAGCAGCTCCGATGGAACAGCTCCTGTGTTCACAGGAACAAAGGGCCGGTCACGGCGCGGGGAGTTGGCATGGAGTGCCTTCGCGATCAACTCTTTTCCGGTGCCGCTCTCGCCTTGCAGCAGGACCGTCGAGCGGCTAGGCGCTACCTGGGCGATAAGGTCGAAGAGCCGCAGCATGGGTTCGCTCTTGCCGACGATATTTTCAAAGTTATAGCGCTGCTTGAGCGTCCGCTTGAGCTGGACGACCTCTTCTTCGGCGAGATGTCGCGCAATCGCTGTGCGAATGTCGGCTAGTAGCTTCTCGTTGTCCCACGGCTTCTGAACGAAGTTCTCGGCGCCTGCTCGGATAGCATCGACGACGTTCCCAACGGTGCCGAAGGCGGTAATCATAATGACCGGCAGATTGGGTTGAGTCTCCTTGATGCGCGGCAGGAGATCGATACCGCTCTCTCCCGGCAGCGCAAGATCCAGTAGAAGCAGATCGTACTCATTGCGCGATACCAACTCCATACCGGCGGTGCCATCCCCAGCCATGCTGACGGTGAAGCCCTCAAGCGTCAGGAGAGTTTCGAGCGATTCTCGGATTGCCGCCTCATCGTCGATGATTAGAATCCGTGGATTACCGGCTACATGAGCCATGCGTTGCAGATGGAGAGATTCAGCCGCAAGCTCGGTTATTTCAGACATGAATCGACTTCCTCTCAAACTCCTGCGCATCGGCAGTGCGCGTCTCGGCAGGAACTGCGGCTCGGCTGGCAGAGGCAGGGAACTCCAACTGGAAGGCAGTGCCGACGCCAAGCTCACTCTCTACGTGGATTTTGCCGGCATGTTCCTGCATAATTCCGTAGCTGACGGCGAGTCCAAGTCCCGTGCCCTTGTGAGCGCCCTGCTGCGGCTTCGTTTTGGTCGTAAAGAACGGATCGTAGATTCGGTGGAGGTGTTCCCGCTCGATACCTCCTCCCGAGTCCTGGATGCGTACGAGTACACGGCCTGAGCCTGTGAAGGTTGCAATACGCAGCGATGCGTTCGGTGTCCCAAACATGGCGTCCTTCGCGTTCAGCATCAGGTTAAGGATGACCTGCTGCAACTTGCCCCGATTGCCATGAATACGCGGAAGCTGGGAGTCCAGGTTGGTCTCTACATGAATTTGCGCAGTTTTAAATTGATGGTCGAGCAGCGCAACCGTATCGCGGAGAAGCTCGTTGAGATCGACGCTGGTGAACTCGGTTCCGCTGGTGCGGGAGAAGTTGAGCAACCCGTTCACAATCTCTGAGGCGCGGAAGGTCTGCTGTGTGATCTTTTCGAGCACGGGGGCGAGCCGTTCATCGTCTCGCATGTGTTTGGTCAGCATCTGCGCATAACTGGAGATGACGGCCAGAGGAGTGTTAACCTCGTGCGCGACGCCGGCCGCCAGAAGGCCGATAGAGGAGAGCTTCTCCGATTGAGCCAGCTGAGTCTCAAGCTGGATGCGGTCTGTAATGTCATCAACCAGTATGATGCGCCCGACGGTGATGAAGTTACGCGTAACCAAGGGAGCGATGGCAATATTGGCGATCCGGGCCTCTCCGGTGGGTAGCATGAGGCGGAACTTGTAGAGCGTGTGCGTGCCCTGCTCCTCGCGCACACTGTTGAAGCGAGCGACGAAGTCAGCTGGAAATACGGCAGAGATAGGCTGACGGAGGGCGTCGATGCGAGGCTTCGCGTACATGACCTCCATCTGGGTGTTCCAACTCTCGATTTTGTCGTCGAGGTCAACGGCGAAGATTCCGATGTTGATCGATTCGACGATGTTCTCGTGAAACTCCTTCAGGCGCTCGAAGTCCGTGATCTTCTGCTCGAGCCGCTGGTATAGCTGCGCGTTCTGAATGGCGATGCCGATGTAGCTTGCCAAGGATTCGAGGAGTTCCATGTCTTCGCTGGAGAGGAAATCGCCATCGTCGGTGCGACCCAGGCCGATAACCGCGACGGTGCGGGTTCCGCTGGCCTCGTGATTGGCGACTCGGCAGGGAAGATAGTAGTTGAGATCCAGCCGTCCCGCGGTGTGGCGCTGTGTCTCGGGAAGGCGGAGCACCTGCTGAGGATTCTCGAGGAAGATGTGATTGTTTGCACCGGGACGATCGAAGTCGAAGAACCGCATATCGAGGGCGCGCAGATCAGTGGCCTGGAGATTGGTGAGGCCGTGGGATGCGGCGAGATCGAAATGCTGGGCAGAGGAGGAGCCATCGCCATCCGCTGCAAGAAAGACGGCAACACGGGTGACGAGAAGGGTCTGGGGCAGACGTTCGACGATGGAGTCAAGCAACGCACGCAGATCGGTCTGTGAGTTCAGCCCGCGACCGAATTCCACCAAGGTCTCTCGATAGTCAAAGCGCTTCTGGTCGAAGAGCCGGTCGACGCGCGCCTGGATGGCCCGTTTGAGCGGATCGAAGAGGAGACCCGTGACAATGACGGCGGCTAGCAGTCCCCAGATACGCAGGCTCGGCAGGCGCGTGTGAACCATCTCGGCGGCGAGCGCAACGACGCCGAAGTAGAGACCAAGCAACGACGCTGTGGCGAGCGTATAGGTGACTCCGCGTTTGAAGATGAGATCTACGTCCATCAGGCGGTAGCGCACGATCGCCCAGCTGAAGGTGAGGGGAACGAAGATCAGAGAAAGGCCGGCAACCTTCTGCAGCAGATTCGGCACCGAGAGATCGGCGAGATAAGGGATGACGTAGAGGAGTGTAAACGGCGTGATGGCGAGCAGCGTGCCGCGGGTAAGCCATTTGAGTTGCTGTCGCTCCAGAGCCGATTCAGCCCACCGGTAGCGGAAGCGGAAGACGATTGCAGCGATGACATAGTAGAGTGCGAGGTAGCCTACCGCAATCTGATCGAGGCGATGACGCAGAATTTCAGTAGCAGACCAGTAGTGGAGCGCTGCTACCTGCAACCCGATGAGAAAGATCCCTGGAAGGTAGAGGGCGACGCTCAGCAGCCGCCTGCCGAGTCTTTTTCGCTGTTCGGCGGAGGAGACGTTGGAGAAGCTAACCGCAAAGTGCAGGAAGAGAGCTGGCTGCAGCGCCGCAGCCGCCATGTTCCCCCAGTAGATGATCCAGTCGAAGGTGTCAAGCTTGGTGGTGTACTTGAAGGAGTACAGCACAAATGAGACGAGGCAGAAGATGTAGAAGTGCGTCGATTTGGGTGCTGTCCACCGTCGGAACAAGACGTAGATTCCGATACACAGATAGACCAGGGCTATGAACCTCAATCCCTGATTGATAGATCGATCCGCTGGCTCGAGGATGACCTGGATATCAAGTTTGGCTGCGCCCTTTAGATCGGTGGCGTGAGGCACTGGGCGCATGATGGAATAGGTCGCATGGGCCCAGATGCCACTGCGGAACGTCTCCCGAACGAATGGGGCGAGGCGGAGGGTTGGCCGCTCGTTGATTCCAACCAGGATGTCACCTGCCCGAACGCCGGCACGCTGTCCTGGGGAGTCTGGCGGTACGCGTTCCGCCAGAAGGCCGCCCGGTGCTTCTATCCACCAAATACCGTCGGTGGGGACATCGAAGCCCCTCTCTCGCTCGAAGTTCATTACAGCGAGCACGCATCCGGCCAGCGTCGCCAAAGCGAGCGCGATGGCCAAAATACGCGTTTGGGCAGCGTTATTCATTCACTTCTACGAACTAATAGCAAATCAAATGCCAAACATGCCTATAACCATATTGCACCATTGGACATCGTGGATGCCTGCTATCTACAGAAAATCATAACCCATTCTACAAATCAGATAACTATGCATTTTCTTGTGGGTGTGCAGGGACTACGTTTCCTTGATTCATTTCAAATAAGCATCAGATTTTATTTTAATCTTCCTGTAACATTCATTATAGGAAGAGATTCAGGCGTGCCAACTGGTCGGCGCTGTGACTCTCCATAAAGGGGCGTTGCAAGATAATGGGGAGACATAGCGAGATCGAAGAGGCCTTCGTCCTGGTGGGTGGCGTAAAGGTCCACTATCAGCGCGCGGGAACTGGACGACCACTCCTGTTGCTTCATGGGCTGGTGGGTTCGGCGAGGAACTGGCGGCAGAACATCAGCTTTCTTTCGCGCGATTCGAGCGTTTATGCGGTCGATCTCTTCAATATGGGCGAGTCCGAGCGAGTGCCCGGGCTTGATGCGGGACTTGAAGCGACGGCGGATCGCGTGGCCGCATGTATGGATGCTCTTGGTCTCGACGAGGCCGATGTTGCCGGTCACTCGCACGGCGGAGCTGTGGCGATGATGCTGGCCGCACGTCATCCGCATCGGGTGCGCAGGCTGATTCTTTTTGCTCCGGCGAACCCCTTCTGCGATCTCGGACATCAACTTATCCGTTTTTACCAGACCGGATTCGGCAGCTGGTTCGCTCGCATGATCCCCTTTTTGCCGAGGATGTTGAAGTCTACTGCGTTGAGCCGGATGTACGGCGATCGAAACCGAGTTGCAGACGATGCACTCGATGGCTACACTGCTGGCTTGCATGTTCCCGGCACCATCGATCATGTGCTGCAGATCGTTCGACGCTGGTCGGTGGATATGGGGCTTCTGCAGACGGCACTGGCTGATCTGGCAGGGAAGCCGACGCTGCTTATATGGGGGGATCTTGACAGAACCGTTGGTCTTACTTCGGGTCGTCAGCTGCAGCGTACCCTTCCTCAATCCAGCCTGATCGTCATCCCGGGCGTAGGCCATATTCCCTTTGAAGAGCTGCCCGATGTTTGCAATAAGGCGATGAGGGACTGGCTTTCCAGTCCTCTACCGAAGGGGTTTGGCTCTCCTACTACTGCTGTACAACAGAGGCAGCCTTATCCCTTTCTCAGTCACGCCTACTCCGATGGGCACAGTATTCCACCTGCCGCCTGAGTCAGGACTGGGCCAAGGTGAACTGCTCCTGAAGCCATGAGCGGATTGCCTCCTGCATGATGTTCAGCTTTGGACCAGGTGAAGAAGGTGTTCCCTGAAAGAAGTGTTCGGCGCCCTCTACCCAGATTAAACGCTTGGGCTCGACAGCGGTTTCAAAGACGCGTTGTACCTGGTCGCGTGGCCCGTACGCATCGTGGTCGCCACTGATGAAGAGCTTTGGTTGGAGGCACTGCGTCAGAAAGCCGTAGGTGTAGTCTCTGCCCTCGGCATGGACGGGCAATCCCAGGCCAATCAGTCCATTTACCCTTGGATCTCCACAGCAGGCGCGCAGGCCCACATGGGAGCCGAAGGAGAAGCCTGCGAAGAGGATCGGCCGCCGGAGGTTGTCGTCGATCCAGTTGAGGACTGCGCGGACATCGTCCTGCTCGCCCTTGCCCTCATCGAAGGTACCCTCACTCAGTCCGACACCGCGGAAGTTAAATCGAACCACAGGCAGCCCGAATGAGGTGAGCGCCTTCATGGCGTGGTAGACGACCTTGTTGTGCATCGTGCCGCCACCGAGCGGATGAGGGTGACAGACCAGCGCTGCATAGGGAGCGTCATCGCGACCGGTGTTCAACACAGCCTCAAGTCTGCCTGCCGGGCTGCGAAGATCGTCGATTGACCGAATTTGTGAGGAAGTGGATTGCGTCATCTTCACTCAGTTTATCGGCATCCAGCATATTCGGAGGTCAGTGAAGCTTATCGTATGCTGGAAGCATGGCCATCGATCCCATTCAGCTTACGAAACAGCTCGTCAATATAGCGTCCACCACTTATCACGAGAGTCTGGCCGGTGACTTTCTCCGCGAGTACCTGACCGCGCAACGCTATGCCGTCGAGTGTATGGCAGTATCGCAGCCGGATCAGGCCACACCAGGCTGTGGCGAAGGCGAGCGTTTCAATGTCTATGCTGCGCTTCCAGGTATCACTCCGGACGTGGTGCTGTCCACCCATATGGACACCGTACCCCCATACTTTGGTTGCACTGAAGACGATGAGTTTTTATATGGCCGCGGCACCTGCGATGCAAAGGGGATCATCGCGGCTCAGGTTGCTGCGGCGGATCGCCTGCGCGAAGCTGGCGTCAAAGTTGGCCTGCTCTTTGTCGTGGGCGAAGAGCGGGACTCCGCCGGGGCGCGGGTCGCCAACGATCATCCAAAGGGGTCGCGCTTCCTCATCAACGGTGAGCCCACGGACAACCGCCTCGCGCTCGCCTCTAAAGGTGCGCTTCGCGTTGAACTTCGAGCCAGGGGCAGAATGGCGCACTCTGCTTATCCGGAGCTTGGCGAGTCGGCTATCGATAAGCTCGTCGGCGCGCTCAACGACGTACTAGCTATGCCATTGCCCGTCGAGCCTGAGATTGGCCCATCAACTCTCAACATTGGCCTCATCGAAGGCGGGCGCGCTCCCAACGTCATTGCGGACAAGGCGGAAGCACATCTGCTGATTCGCCTGGTGGGACCTGCCGACGAGACAAAACAATCAATCATCAGGACGGTCGGAGACCGTGCTGACGTTAGCTTTAGCCTTGAACTGCCATTCGTCCGCATGCGGAAGATCGGGAATCTACCTACGATGGTCGCAAAGTTCACCACGGACATTCCTTCGCTAACTGCTTGGGGGGAGCCGTTCCTGCTTGGACCAGGAAGCATTCACGTCGCGCATACGCCGAACGAGAAGATCAACAAGAAAGAGCTTCTGGAGGCAGTGGATCTATACGTCCAGCTTTCCGAAGAGTTGGTCCGATCCTAAGAGTTCTGCGAGTAGGAGAAGAGGCGGAATGGAAGATTGTCCGCATTGTCCTCAGCGAGAACAACAACGGAGTCGGGATTTGCAGGATCATAGCGGATATTGACGTTCGGACTGCCTTTCGCCATTGCCTCGGCCTCTCTTCGAACTAAGCCAATGCTACGGAAGTACCCACCGAAGTATTCGCCTCCTACAAGGAAGTGGAAGCTCGCCTCGATCTGATAGGGAGTTGCTGTAGACATCGCATCCTCATCGGCGTCCACGACTGCCCAATGATTGACCTCACCGGTGGCTATCGGCCAGCCGCTTGCCAAGCGCAGTTTTTTCTCGAGGCTCCGACGGCGAAACCGAGAGCGAATAGAGTCGAAGAGGAAGAGTCCGCTCATTCGCTTTGGATTCTAATACAGCACTAATTAGACCCTGTTTTCCTCAGCAACGAGCCATTCTCCCGAAGCCTAGAATAGAGCTTATGGCAGCAGAGTTCACTCACCTCCATCTCCACACCGACTACTCTCTCCTCGATGGTGCCTGCGACGTAGATAAGCTGGCCTCCCACCTTAATAGCATTGGCCAGACAGCCGCCGCCATGACGGACCATGGCAATATCTATGGCGCTGTCCACTTCTTCGACGCGATGAAGAAGAAGGACATCAAGCCCATCCTGGGCTGCGAACTTTACCTCTCAGAGACTGCCGACCATCGCGAGATGAGCGGCGGCTATAAGCATTTCCTTGTGCTTGCCGAAAACGAGACCGGCTACCGCAATCTTGTGCGTCTTACCAGCGAGGCCGCGCTCCATGGCTTCTATCGCAAGCCCCGTGTCTCGAAAGAGTTCCTAGCACGACATACGGAGGGCCTTATCGCCTTCTCCGGGTGCCTCGCGGGCGAAGTCAACCAGCATCTGATGGCAGGCAAGTACGACGATGCCAAACGTACCGCCGGCCAGTTCGAGGAGATGTTCGGGAAGGGTAACTTCTTCCTCGAGGCGCAGGATCACGGCCTCGCACCGGACAAAGGCGTTTGCGAGGCTCTGTACAAGATGGAGCGCGATCTCGACATTCCTCTGATCGCCACCAATGACAGTCACTATGTTGCCGCAGATGACTCACGAGCCCACGAGATTCTGTTGTGTGTCCAGACCGCAGGCAGCATGAACGACCCGAACCGCTTCAAGTTCGATACGCAGGAGTTCTACATCAAGTCGGCCGAGGAGATGCACCGCACCTTCGCTGAGCATCCCGAACTCTGCACCCGGACCATGCAGTTCATCGATCGCTGCAATTTGAAGTTGAGTAAGGTCGACAATCCGTTTCCCGAGTTTCCCGTACCCGAAGGCCATACCCTTGACAGCTACTTTGAGGCAGTCTGCCGCGAGGGTCTTCGCAAACGGCTTGACACCGCTATTGCTCACCTTCGCGAGCGCGGTCTCCTCAAGAAGACTCTAGTGGACTATGAAGCCCGTCTCAACCGCGAGCTCGACTGCATCAAACAGATGAAGTTCCCCGGCTATTTTATGATTGTGTGGGACTTTATCCGCTATGCGAGGGAGCAGGGAATTCCCGTGGGCCCAGGCCGTGGCTCTGCTGCAGGTTCGCTCGTCGCCTATGTCATGGAGATCACGGATATTGATCCGCTCCAGAATGAGTTGCTGTTTGAGCGCTTTCTGAATCCAGAGCGTATCTCGATGCCCGACATCGATATCGACTTCTGTATGAACCGTCGGGGCGAGGTCATTGAGTACGTCAAGCGTAAGTACGGCAGCGACCAAGTCGCGCAGATTATCACCTTCAACACCATGGCTGCAAAGGCCGCCATCAAGGACGTCGGACGTGCTCTTGAGATGCCCTATGGAGAGGTCGATCGCATCGCCAAGATGATCCCGACGACGATTGGCATCACTATTGATCAGGCACTCAAAGACAACGGTCCACTAGCTACCGCATATGACGCAGATCCGAAGATCAAAGAGCTGATCGACACCGCTATGCGGCTCGAGGGCCTTGTGCGTGGAGCTGGAGTCCACGCTGCCGGTGTCGTCATCGCGCCCAAGCCACTCACCGAACTCGTTCCCGTGACACGC
Source organism: Edaphobacter sp. (assembly GCA_025462645.1). Taxonomy (GTDB): domain Bacteria; phylum Acidobacteriota; class Terriglobia; order Terriglobales; family Acidobacteriaceae; genus Edaphobacter. The sequence goes on from JAOAPB010000058.1 coordinate 108,735, forward strand.
ACGAAGGACGAGGCTATCGTCACCTCCTACGACATGAAGGCCGTCGAGAAGATGGGCCTTCTGAAGATGGACTTCCTCGGGCTCACGACACTCACGGTAATAGACGACTGTCTGAAACTCATCAAGCAGACCACCGGTGAAGAGGTCGATATGGCCATGGTCCCGCTCGATGACGTCATCACCTACGAACAGGTCTTCCACAAGGCCCTCACCTCCGGCGTCTTCCAGTTCGAGTCCGGCGGCATGCGGGACGTCCTTCGCCGCTACAAGCCCAACACCGTCGAAGACCTGACTGCCCTTAACGCCCTCTATCGGCCCGGTCCCATTCAGGGGGGCATGATCGATGAATTCATCGAACGCAAATGGGGCCGTCGCGCGGTCGAATACGAACTTCCCGAGCTCGAACCGATTCTCTCCGAAACCCTCGGGGTCATGCTCTACCAAGAGCAGGTCATGCAGATCTCGAACCGTTTAGCCGGCTTCTCGCTGAGCCAAGCCGATATGCTGCGGCGCGCCATGGGTAAAAAAGACGCAGCTGAGATGGCCAAGCAGAAGATTAAGTTCATGGAAGGTGCTGCCGAGAACAAGCATCCGAAAGCCGTCGCCGGCAACATCTTCGACCTGATGGCTAAGTTTGCCGAGTACGGGTTCAACAAGTCACACTCCGCTGCCTACGCTCTCCTTGCCTACCATACCGCCTACCTCAAGACGCACTACCCCATTGAGTTCATGGCTGCTCTGCTCACCAGCGAAACCTCGAAGCCCGAGAACGTCGTCAAGTACATCTCCGAGTGTCGCGAGATGAACATTCCTGTCGTCCCGCCCAACGTACAGGTCTCCGACGCCAACTTCACTCCTATTACCACCGATAAAGGAAAGGCCATTGGCTTCGGCCTCGCGGCCATCAAGAACGTCGGCCACAATGCAATCGAATCCATCATCGCTGCCCGGACTGCGCTGCAGGCAACAGGGAAGTCCGGGTTCGCCAGCCTTTGGGAGTTCTGCGAGAAGGTAGACCTCTCCCGGCTCAACAAGCGTGTCCTCGAATCTCTGATCAAAGCCGGGGCCATGGATGCCTTCGGCCATCGCTCCCAGGTAGCCGCAGCACTCGATAAAGCTATGGAGCGCGCTCAGAAGGCTCAGAAAGACGAGGCTTCCGGACAGCATGGACTCTTCGGCATCTTCGATTCGGACATCAGCCCAACTGCCAACAACGAAGACAGTCTGCCTAAAATTCCCGAGTGGGATGAGCATACCCGCCTCCAGAATGAGAAAGAAGTTCTAGGCTTCTTCGTCTCTGGCCATCCTCTCGATAAATATCGCGAGAAGCTCCGCAACATGAAGGTTGTGGACACGGCAAGCGCAGTCGAGATGAAGCCCGAGCCGCAGACCTTCCGCCGCGGCCGTAACGAAGAGCCTCAGAATGAGATCGCCATCGCAGGCGTCATCACTGGCCTCAAGGTTGCCAAGTCCAAGCGCTCTGGCGAGTTCTATGCTCAGGCTTCACTTGAGGATACTGTCGGTAAGATTGAGCTGATTGCCTTTCCGCAGTCGTACGAGAAACTCGCCGAAAAGTTGAAGATCGACGTTCCGGTGCTGGTGCGTGGCGTCCTGCGTGGCGAAGAGGACTCGGCTCCCAAACTCGCCATCTCCAGCATTCAGGCTTTGGAGGATGTGAAGCTCAAACTGCCGGACGCCCTCCGGATCAAGGTTCCGCTTCATAGTCCGGATACGGCGCTGCTTGAAAAGCTCCATGAGATTCTGCTCGGAGCCCCGGGCAAAGGCAAGCTCCTACTCGATTTGGAAGAGCCCGGTGAGTTCTGCGCCGTACTTGAGCCGCAGAACGTCCTGGTCGCTGCCGATCGCCTCTTCATCGACCGCGTGGAAGAGCTGGTTGGACGCGGCGGAGTGAGAGTCATCGACTAGATCGCAGTGATCGTAGTTCATAACAGGCTCTAAATCTCCAGAAACGCTCCCCCTTACCCCCTCCCCCCGGGGGGTACTTTGATTGCAAGTCTTCTGAATTCAGTGACTTAAGCGAATTTATCGCTGCAAATTCTTCATTCTAAATGGGTTAGAGCTAAAGTCGTCTTTCTAAAAGGCTTATTGGGTTAAAGAGAAAAGCCCCGGTGGTTGGCCGGGGCTTTTCTGACGCTGTATTAACTATAGCCGATTGAGTAAAACTAATATGCCACTTTGTGAAAGATTAATTTCGGATGATAAGTCTTTCTTTCTGTTCGGTTTGCGTACGGTGCTGCGTATTAGTTTCGGCTGCGGGGGCTTGACAGGAAAACAGGGGGCGGGGCTCAGGGTATAGGACAACAACTGCCGTCGACAGCAAAAGGCACAATGGTTAGGCGCAGGCCAGTTCGCAAAGGGCATTACCGCCTCTATCAATGCCTTATCCATCCGGCGAAGTCTGCAACTATGATGTGACCATATGCCAAATAAAATTCGGTGGGGAGTTCTGAGTACAGCCGCAATCGGCGTGAAAAAAGTGATACCGGCAATGCAGAAGGGCGAGTGGAGCCAGGTCACTGCAATTGCCTCGCGCGGTCTCGACAAGGCCAAAGAGACGGCACAGGAGCTCGGAATTGAAAAGGCGTACAGCTCTTATGAAGAGCTGCTGTCCGATCCCGAGATCGATGCGATCTACAATCCGCTTCCGAATCAGCTTCACGTCCCCTGGACAATCAAGGCTGCTGAAGCAGGGAAGCATGTCTTATGCGAGAAACCGTTGAGCATGACTGTGGAGGAGGCAAGAACACTTCTCGACGTACAGCGGCGCACGGGAGTAAAGATCGGTGAGGCCTTCATGGTACGAACTCACCCGCAGTGGTTGCGTACGCGCGAACTGATCGCCTCGGGACGAATCGGCGATCTTCGTTCTATTCAGGGCTTCTTCAGCTACTTCAACGTCAATCCACAAAACATTCGCAACATCCCGGAGTATGGAGGTGGCGCATTGATGGATATCGGCTGCTACCCCATCAACATCTCGCGCTTCCTCTTCGCAGAGGAGCCCGTGCAGGTGCTTGGGCTGATCGAAAGAGACCCGGAGATGAAGACCGATCGGTTGAGCTCAGCCATCCTCGACTTTCCGTCGGGACAATCCATCTTCACCTGCAGCACGCAGCTCGTACCCTATCAACGGATCAACGTCTTTGGCACGAAGGGCCGCATTGAGATTGAGATCCCGTTCAACGCTCCCGTCGATCGCCCGTGTCGCATCATGATAGATGATGGCAGCGACCTCTTCGGCAACGGCATCACCATTGAAACCTTGCCGATCTGCGATCAATACACGATCCAAGGTGACGCCTTCTCCCGCGCGATTGTGGAGGGTACGGGTGTTCCGGTTCCGCTCGAGGATGCGATTAAAAATATGGCGGTCATTGAAGCCGTCTTTCGTTCCGCGGCCTCGGGCAAGGGAGAAGCGCCACAGACTGGCAATTAGCGCTATCACCATCGGAATGGGCCGCCTCAGGAGCCCTCAGCCGTATACAATCGACTCTGGGCTTCTTCTAATAAACATGGCAGAACAACAATCCAGAGTTAGCCAGAACCAGTCCATTGCGCCCCCCGTACCGGAGGCATGGCAGAAGACTGAACTGGCACGGCACCCGCAGCGCCCCTATCCGATGGACTTCATCGAAGCACTCTTTACCGACTTCAGCGAGATTCACGGCGATCGCGCCTTCGGCGATGACGCAGCAATGAGTTGCGGCATGGCGTCCTTCGAAGGCGAACCAGTTCTCGTCGTCGGCAATCTCAAGGGCCGGACGTTGAAGGAGCGCGTCGCTCGGAAGTTTGGCTCTCCCGATCCCGAGGGCTATCGCAAGGCACTTCGTGCCATGAAGATCGCGGAGAAGTTTGGCCGCCCGATCTTCACCTTCATCGATCTCGCGGGTGCAAACCCAGGGATTGGGGCCGAAGAACGCGGTCAAGGCGAGGCAATCGCCCGGAATCTTATTGAGATGTCGCGTCTCCGCGTCCCCACCATCGCCACCATCACCGGCGAAGGCGGCTCAGGCGGCGCGCTCGCTCTTGCTGTAGCCGACCGCGTCCTTATGCTTGAGAATGCGATCTACTCAGTCATCTCACCCGAAGGCTGCGCCTCCATTATGTGGAAGGACGCGAGCAAAAAACAGCAAGCCGCGGCCGCACTGAAATACACAGCAAAGGATGTTCAACTGCTCGGCTGCGTTGACGATGTCCTCCCTGAGCCCCCGGGCGGTACCCAGAACGATCCGGCTGCTGCCATGGCCCAGGTCGGCGAGAAGCTCCGCTACCATCTTGCTATCCTTCGCGGTCTATCCCTCGATGAGATGCTGGAGCAGCGCTACTGCAAGTTCCGCAACATCGCTCAGTTCTATACCACTGCTTAGCGGCCACTACCATCTGGAGTAATCACCGTTGCCGGCGTTCGATTCGACTCAACCAGACCGAACCAGCAGAACGTTGCAGTTTGCGCTCTTTGGAACCTCCATGGCTTGGTTTATCTCTTCGGATATCCTCGCCGGACGTGCCGCACGAGGCCTCTCGCAACACTTTGACTTTGCTGCCGGGCGTTTCCTGCTAGCTTCGATCTTTCTGCTTTTCCTGCTGGTACTGGGCTTCTCCCTGCTGAATACCATCGCCCGTCAATACCCTTCGCTCCGCGATGTGATTGGTCTTCCGAAGCGTCCCACATCTCTTAAGGAATGGGCTATTGGTGCTGCCATTGGTTGGGGCATTGTCGTACTTGCCATTCTGCCCATGACGCTTGCCGGCGCGTTGCATGTGCATCTCTGGACGGATTCCCGTGCTTTCTGGCTGATCGTTTTGAATCTCCTCACCCTCGCGGTTGCCGCCCTCGCGGAAGAGGCGGCCTTCCGTGGCTATCCTTTCCGCTGTCTAATACAGGCTATCGGCCCTGTGGCGGCAACTATCGTCACGTCCCTTCTATTCGGTCTAGGCCATATGCTCAACAACGATGCCACCTGGACCAGCGTCTTGATTACTATGCTCTCGGGGATTTTGTTTTCCGTAGCGTGGCTACGAACCCACGGACTATGGCTGCCCTGGGGCCTGCACTTTGCCTGGAACGCAAGCATGGGGATCGTCTTCGGCCTTCCGGTTAGCGGAATCACCGACTTCTCCACAGTCGTACAGACGCGGGCTATTGGCCGCATCTGGCTCACGGGAGGGGACTATGGTCCGGAGGGAGCTCTCTTCACCATCATCGCTATTGTGGTCGGCATCATCGTTCTTATCCGTCTCACGCGCGATTACTCATGGCATTACACCTATACTCCCATCGTTGCTGCCGGCTATCCGATGGATGCGCCTCCCCCTGCGGCGCACACAGCGATGGAGCAGCAGGCAAGGCCGGCATCACTCGTCCAGATCCTGCCCAGCACGCCTCAGAGTCGCTCGGCCGGCGAAGATCCCAAGTCCTGATCCTGTGTTGCAGCAGCGGGCGGTGTCAAGATTTTGTCAACAATTTGCAAAATTTACTGTAAGCCGGCTAACTCCATAACGCTGCTACTTGTCAAAAGGGAAGAGAAAGCGCAAGCTGTTGTGTATCTGAGGTGCTTCCATGGTGTCGCGCACGCACAGATGGACTCTCTTCGCTACCCTCCTGGCTGTTTCCATCCCTCCGGTCCAAAGCCAGGTGTTCGTAGTTGGTGAAAAAACCGCAACGTCCGAACTCTCGGCAGACTTCACTCCCACAGACCTTCCTCTGCCAAGCACCAAACTCAGTGAACGTGGCCGTCGGGAGCTCGTCCGGAACCTTGAGGCAGAACAGGGCTTCGCTCATCGCGCCTTACCTTTGGGCGCCGGCCTTACCCTGCGAGCCAATGGTCCTATTAGTCCGGGGCCAGCTGAATACAGGCAGATGATCTACCAGAAGGGACAGTCCGCTGCCCCCGGTGATCGTGTCGTCATCACCACGATGACGATCAAGGGCGACCGCATTGTCTTCGATCTCAATGGTGGCCCCTACGCGAAACATCGCTTTCTCAGTCACGTCCAGTTAAACGACAATCCTGTAGTTGCGAGTAATGGCGAGCAGCCTATGGGGGCCAGAGTCACCCTTATCTTCAACGGCTCTATCCCTGAGATATCGGCCCCTGAAGTAAAGGCTTTGCTGGAGCCTGTTATCGACTTTGGAGTCAAGTCTACCGAGCAGGCCTACGCCGACACGCTCCCGCCACCACTGAAGAATGCAATCGCCGCCCATGAAATTCTCGTCGGAATGAACCACCGCATGGTCCTTGCTGCGCTCGGCGCTCCGGAACGCAAGGTTCGCGAGCAGCCTAGCGGTGATCCCAACGGCGCCCGCTATGAGGAGTGGATCTACGGTCACGTCCCACAGACAGTACGCTTCATTCGCTTCGTAGGCGACCGAGTTACGGTTGTCGAGATAGCGGCGCTTGGCAAGCCCCTCGAAATCCACGATAAAGATGAGATGGGTGGGTATGAATCACCGGCACTTACGCGTGAGATAGCCATGGGAGACCGCAAGCCCAATGGAGCTGAGGATGCATCCGCACCTCCACCAACACTGCGCCAGCCTGGTGAGGCGGCACCTCCGGGCGGCTCGAACAAGGTTCAGTTTCCAACAACCAGCCAGCCAACTGCATCCACAACTAGTCAGGCGCCAACACCGCATCTCCAATGACAGCTTCTGTCGTGTAAACTCTTTAGTGAGCCACAACCGCAGTTCTTCTCCTCCGATTCCCGCCGCGGCCTGTCCCGGATGATCTTTACGAGAAGTTCCCGGATGCCGTTGAGATTGTTCGTCCGCAAGGCCGTCAGATCATCACGCATCCAGCGCGCGAGCCGAAACATTCGTACCAGGGAGAGCAAGCATTATGGCGAAGATTGCCAAGACCGGCGACCGTAAGAAGATCATGGACACCAACCAGAGCACAGACTGTCCGAAGTGCTCCAAACCCACCCGCATCGTAAAGCGCGTCAAGGACCGTGAACGCGGCATCCCTGGCGGAGTTTATATCTCCTGCTCGGCTTGCGACTTTTTCGAAAAGCTCTAAAGAATCTCTGATGGAGTCTTCCTTTTGAACGGGCGTGGCTTCAGCCACGCCGGGAGTTCCTCAAAATTAATGGGCTTTAGCCCCCGAGAAAAAGTTGGGAGCTTAATCAGAACTTCCTTAAGCTGATGCGATCAAACTGATTCGATTCTGGAAGTGCACGACAAAGAGCCCGGTTGCGGGCTCTTTTGTCATCTCTGGCGAAGCGCATTTGCGGCTGTGCGCCTTTTGGCAGGGGTTGTCAACCTTATTCCGGATATGGTAAGGCGAACCAAAGTTGTACAAAAAATTACCGTTACGACACTTGACGAGCATCTATTGTGAAGGGCAGACTCAACAGCGGAAAGTAGGAAACCCGTTTTGATCAATACCATCTGCACCCCGGCAATCTCTCCCTCGTCGAGCTTCGCGTCCTTACCTCATTTCTCCCGACCAACCTATCTCATGTGCCCGCCCGAGTGGTATGACGTGAACTACGTCATCAACCCGTGGATGGCGGGAAATCTTCATCAACCTGCTCGCGATACCGTGTTCGCGCAGTGGAAGAATCTGTATCAGCATCTGCAGCAGATCGCGGATGTGCGCTTGCTTCACGCGCGCCAGGGCTCGCCCGATATGGTCTTTGTTGCGCATGCGGCACTGGTGCAGCATGGCGTGGCCGCTGTGTCGAGCTTCACCCATCCGCAGCGTCAGACGGAGGAACAGCACCTGCGGCAGTGGTTGCGGGATGCGGGTTTTCTGCTCTGGGAGACGCCGCGTGAGACCGCTTTTGAAGGTGAAGGGGATGCGCTCTTCGATGCGAACGGCGGGCATCTGTGGGCAGCCCACGGCGTTCGGACCTGCCTACACAGCCACAGGCATGTGGCGGATGCGTGGCATACACCCGTAACTTCACTCCATCTTTTGGATCCGAGGTTCTACCACTTGGACATTTGTTTTGCTCCACTCAGTGGCGGGCATCTGCTGTACTTCCCAGGTGCATTCGATGTGCCTTCGCTGGCGAAGATCGAGGCGGCGTATCCGGCCGATAAGCGCATTGCTGTCAGCGAGTTGGAGGCGACCCAGTTTGCCTGCAACGTGATTAATGTAGGGCCGAACATCATTATGGGGATGGTTGAGACCGACCTTGCGGAACGGCTCAGGGGATTGGGCTATAAGGTTGCAGAGCTTCAACTTAGCGAGTTTGAGCGGGGTGGCGGGTCCGCCAAATCGCTGGCGTTGCGGCTAAGCGATATGAGCCTGGCATCCGTATCTGCCTGATTTAAAAAGCCTCTGGGGATTGCAGATTTTTTTGCTGCATGGTCCAGGGGCTTTTTTGCGGGTGTTTTTGGGGTTTTTGGGTGCTGGACGCGGTGATTTGGTGGTGTAGTCGTGGTGAAATGTGTGGTTGAGCTGGTCAGGAAACTGCCACTATTTTGGAATCAGGAGCGAGTGTGGACGACGATCTGGGCGGCAATCTCATTCAGAATGGCCTGGGCGGCGGCGGCGGGGTCTTCGGCGCGAGTGATGGGCCGGCCTACTACGAGCATGGAGGCTCCCTGGGCGATGGCTTCGCCGGCGGTGGCTACGCGCTTCTGGTCCTCTGTGGCGGCTCCTGGGGACCTGATTCCGGGAACGACCAGTAAGGTGTCCGGGCCGGTGGCAGCGCGAAGGGAGGCCACTTCCTGCGCAGAGCAGACCATTCCGTCGATGCCGGCTGCCTGGGCGAGCTTTGCCAGCCGGAGAACCTGCTGGGCGGGGGTGCCGGCGACTCCGACGGCTGCGAGTTCGTGGGCGTCGATGCTGGTGAGTACCGTTACGGCGATGAGGCGGGGCGAGCCGGGGGCGGTGGCGGTTTGGGCGGCGGCTGCCATCATGGCGGCGCCTCCGCCGGCATGGAGGGTGAGGAGGGATGCTCCGGCCTGGGTGGCCGAGCGGACGGCACCGGCAACGGTGTTGGGGATGTCGTGGAGCTTGAGGTCGAGGAAGACGTTGAAGCCACGATTGCGGAGTTCTTGCACCAAGCTGTTGCCGGCGGCGTAGTAGAGCTCCATCCCTACCTTGAACCATTGGCAGGTACTGCCGAGGGTGTCTACGAGGTCGAGGGCCTGGCGCGGGGTGGGTATGTCGAGCGCTACGGCGTGTCGTTATTTTGGGTCAAGGGAGTCAGGGCTGATCGTATTTGCTGGCTGGGTTTCCACA
>JAOAPB010000091.1 GCA_025462645.1 Edaphobacter sp.
TATCGGATGAAGGAGATGCCGATGGAGTCTCACGAGGACAAGCGAAGGTCGACGAAGATGGGCTATCTCAGCAATCTCAACAATCACATCGTGCCGCGCTGGGGGGACTACAACCCCAAGAGCATCACGACGGTTGAGGTCGAAGAGTGGGTCAAGTCGCTCAAACTCGCGCCGGCAAGCCGGGCCAAGGTCCGCAATGTGCTGAGCATGGTTTTCCGGCATGGGATGCGCTGGGGATGGCTGGAGAAGAACCCGGTCACGCTGGTGCGTTGCAGTTCGAAGCGACTGCGGCGGCCGGACATCCTCACCGCCGAAGAGTTCCGGGCTCTGCTCGGAGCGCTTCCAGATCGAGAACGGCTGATGGGGACAATCTGCGCGACGACCGGTTTGCGGATCGGCGAAGTGCTGGGGTTGAAGTGGGAAGACATCGACTTCGCCACGCACCAGGCTGATGTGCTGCGCTCCTATTCGGACGGTGCCATCGGTCCCTGCAAGACGGAGATCTCCGAACAGCCGGTGCCCCTTGATGAGATCGTCCTCGAGGAGTTACTGGCCTGGCACCCGGTCTGCGGCTATCCCGAGCCCGGAGACTGGGTCTTCGCCAGCGACTACAACTTCGGCAAAACTCCCCTTTGGCCTGACAGCCTGCGGACGAAGATCCTGCAGCCGGTCGCCCGCAGGGTAGGGATCAGGAAGCAGATCGGCTGGCATACGTTCCGGCGCACTTACAGTTCCTTGCTGGCTGAGACCGGCAACGACGTGAAGGTGGTGCAGGAGTTGATGCGGCACTCGAAGCTCAGCACAACGATGGAGGTCTATACGCAGGCGGGCATGACGAAAAAGCGTGCCGCGCAGCGCAAGGCTGTCGATGCGTTGTTTAACCGTGATTCGGAGGCTTCAAGGGGAGGGGAAGCTAGGGGAAAAAGTGATTGCTCCCTTATCGCTCCCTCGGAATCCTTAATGCTCCCGGATTACGCTCGCTAAGTTGTTGAAATGATTTGGTGGACCTGATCGGGATCGAACCGATGACCTCTTCCATGCCATGGAAGCGCGCTCCCAGCTGCGCCACAGGCCCACTCAGGATGGACTCTCTCTATTCTGGCTGAGTAAACAACATTCGTCAATGTGTTTGGAACTTATCTTGTATGTATCGGTGTCTAAAGATGTAGAGTGAGCGAGCACTCAGCCGCCGGCGGCGTAGTTTTTCTTCCCTAAAGCTCATTGCCTTCGCGGCATTTGCAACAGGTTTCATAAAAGCAGTAATGTAGAGGACACCCGATATGCAGGCGGGCACGGTAGTGGGAAATTTAGCGAGCGCGATTGGCATCAGGACCGATGATGCAGCCCTTGTAGCCAACCTCAAAGCCGGCTCCGAGGAGGCGTTTGCTGTTCTCATCGCGCAATACCATCAACCTCTCTACTCGTTGATTGCTCGCAGCCTGAACGATCCTGTTGACGCCGCCGATATTACCCAAGAAGTTTTCATTAAAGTATTTCGCAGTATTCGCGGTTTTAATGGCGAATCCAGTCTGCGCACTTGGCTCTACCGCATCGCTCTGCACGAGGCTTCCAACCAACGACGTTGGTGGTCGCGCCACAAGAAGCAGGAGATCACTATCGACTCGCTAAGCGAATCGGACGACGACTGCAGCACATTCTGCCTCAGCTCAACCCTGTGTGACGACAGGGATTCACCCTTCGACTACGCCGCTCAGGCTGAGGTTCGTGTACGTGTCGAATCGGCGCTCCAGCAGTTACCAGAGGCGTTTCGGACAGTTGTAGTCCTTCGCGAGATTGAGGGATTTGCCTATGAAGAGATTGCCGAGATCCTGAATGTCAATCTCGGTACTGTCAAGTCGCGTCTGACACGCGGTCGATCCGCCTTGCGCGCTTTGCTTGTTGCCACAGGAAGCATTGCATCAAATGGTTCTGCGTCCTCTCTTAAGGTACGGACATCCAAGGAGACGGTGACACGATGATTCCTAAAGATTGCATCAAAACTCGATCTTGCTTCTCCGATTACCTGGATGGCGCTGTCAGCGGACAGCAGATGCAGGCGATTGCTCAGCATCTGGAAATCTGCGACGACTGCGAACAGGAGTTTTCTAGCCTGCGCGAGATGCAGCAGTCCCTCGCCTTGCTTGGGCAAGCGAAAGTCCCAGCTGATCTTGGTATGAAGATCCGTCTTGCCATCTCACACGAGCAAGCCGCGAGGAGATCGAATTGGACTGACAACCTCTCTCTGAAGTGGGAGAATGCCGTTCGTCCGATGCTGGTACAGGTCTCCGCAGGTTTTGCTGGATCGGTAGCGCTGGTTGGCGGCATCATGCTTTTGCTGGGAATGGTTGCTGCACCTGAGCCGGTCATGGCAAATGATGAGCCGTTGGGTGCCATGACCTCCCCGCACTACCTGTATTCGGCAACAAATCCTCGCGCGATTGTTTGCAACCATGATTCAGCGATTGTTGTCGAAGCTTACGTTAACGCTCAAGGCCGCGTATATGACTACAATATCGTGTCCGGGCCAGAGGATCCGGTCGTCCAGACGCAGATTGCTGATCAGCTTCTGCTTAGCGTCTTTGAACCCGCTCGAGTCTTTGGCTCTCCAATACGCGGCCGAGTGGTAGTGACCTTCTCTGGGATCTCGGTCCAAGGATAGCAGATACATAGTACAGGGTTGCAACTGGTTCCTCGCTCCCTTAAACTCCATGGGAGCGTCGAAACTATATCGTGTCTTTTCTAATCAGATCGTCATCCCGTTGTTGTAAACGAACTCTCCTTCTATGGATAGCCGCACCTGTCCTCCTTGTGGGATTTAACCTCGGCGCAAGCGCCCAATCGGATTCCTCATCTTCGTCTAGCAATACACCCGCTCCTACAGTCTCGAAGAATACGAAGACAACTCCTGCGCCTCGCATCGCACAGCCTGAAGCCGGTGGTTCCGCTATTACTCTTGAGACGAATGAGCCTTTATTTGATCTTGCGGTAGCCCTGAACGTATGTGGCTATGATGCCGATCTTTCCACCTCCAGCCCGATTCGGTTGAAGGTCCGTGAAGAGATCAATGCGGAACTTGCAGCTTCCCCCCCGGCCCGCGATAGCCGGGATGCTTTATGTGGATACATCCGCGAGCACACACTTGCCGATAGCGGTCTCAATCTGGCCCAGTATGTCTCACTGGCGCTTTATCTTAGTCCACCGCCAGAGTTGGCTCCAACGGTTGGAGAAACAGAACTGCCTCCTGACTCAACGCAGGTTGTAAACATCCTTCCGCTCCTCAGAATCTTTAGCCAAGAGGTGCACCTCCATGCGCTTTGGATTAAGCATCGTCCTGACTACGAAGAGCTTGTTAGCCGAATACATGATCCTCTGACGAAGATGATTCTGGATACAAATATCTATCTCAGGCTTCCGGTTAGCAGCTACGATGGTCGCCGGTTTCTCGTTCTTCTGGAGCCAATGCTCTCGCCCTCGGCGACCAACGCGCGAATCTATGCGAACGACTATATCGTCGTAACGTCCCCCGCAGGAGATCAGACTGGTGCTCTTCCGGTTCGCATGGAGCAAATACGCCATACCTACTTGCACTATGTGGTCGAGCCACTGCTCTACGCACGTGCTGCCGCCATGGACCGCCTATTGCCACTTCTCAAGCCAGTGCAGGACGCACCCCTCGACTTCACCTACAAGTCCGATATTGTCGCACTGCTCACAGAGTGTCTGATCAAAGCCGTCGAAGATAAGACTATGGATGTTGGCCTCCCTAAGCCGAAGCGACCCGATGCAGTCAGGCAGAGAGCTGATATCGAACGCTATGAAGCCGAGAAGGCAGTCTATGACCGTCAGGCTGAAGCTGTTCGCCGCAAGGCAGTCGAACTTGCAACTCGCCAGGGCTGGACCCTTGTGGACTACTTCTACGACAAGCTCGAACAGATGGAGAAAGAGTCCATCAGTCTGAAGGAATACATCGGCGAGATGGTCTATGGCATGGACGTAGAGCGGGAGCGTCACAAGGACCAGCAGATCGTCTTCCTGCCGGAGGGCACGCACGACTTTGTGCGGCGCGCGCCTCGGCAGCTTGCGGGGTTGGACTTGGCGGAGAGCAAGCTGCTCAAAGGCGATCTAGAAGGAGCGACCGCACTTGCAAAAAGTTCTCTCGATGACCCGAAGGGTGACCATGCCCATGCCCACTATCTTCTAGCGCGTGTGAACCTGATGCAGCGTGAGCCGGCGGCGGCCATAGGCGACTTTGAGGAGACGCTGAAGGCGTCCAAGGATCCGCGGACTCTTGCCTGGTCGCACATCTACCTGGGAAGGCTTTATGATGTCGTTCCGGACCGGCAGAAGGCCTTGGCGGAGTATCGTGCGGCCCTTACTGTTCGTGACGGTCGGCCTGACACAAAAGAGGCCGCGGAGAAGGGGTTGAAGGAGCCCTTTGCCGCGCCGAAGGCCGAGCATACTACCGCGGAACCGGAAGATACTCCGCTTGACCCCAGCGGGAGAGCGGAGAAAGAGGCTTATCGCCCGTCGACACCTCCTAAATAACCATCCAACAGGAATATGTTGCAGTCCGGTAAAGTAGAGCTCAGGGGAATTCGATGACGACTCGCCGCAGAAAGACCGCACGATCGCAATCGAACGAGATGCCTTCGAGTCTCTTCGGTCATCGTTTCAGGCAACCCGACCTGTTGACCTGGGCGCTGACGCATCGTTCGCTCGCCTATGAGACGAGTCCGGAGACTCTGCCGGACCCTTGCTCGGACAATGAGCAGCTTGAGTTTGTCGGGGACGCCGTCCTTGGGCTCGTGGTAGCGGAGTCTCTGTTTCGGCGCTTTCCCGGTTCACGGGAGGGGGAGTTGACGCGGCTCCGGGCGTCGCTGGTCAGCCGGCGGCATCTGGGGCAGGTTGCAGCCCGGATCGATCTGGGAGCCTGTCTGCGGCTGGGTCGGGGAGAGGAGCAGAGCGGAGGCCGTCAGAAGCCGGCTCTGCTGGCTAATGCGCTGGAGGCGGTCATCGCTGCGCTCTATCTCGATGGCGGGCTCGATGGCGGGTTGGCGGCCGCGCGGGCTTTCATCGAGAAGCACATCATCGAACCGGCGCTGCCGGAGCTGCATCTTGCCATGGAGGCGGGCGATACCTTCAGCGGAGCCATTGGAGACCACAAGTCCGCCTTGCAGGAGTTGTTGCAGGCGACTGGAGCGGGACAGCCTCAGTATGTGCTGACGGCTCAGAGCGGACCCGATCATCAGAAGCGATTCCGGGTCGAGGTGCGCGTGGAAGATGGCGCAGGCGGCTCCAGGGCCCTTGCCGAATCCGAGGGCACGACGAAAAAACAGGCTCAGCAGGAGGCTGCTCGTATCGCCTTCGAGCTGCTCCTCTCCGAACAGCGGGTGAGCAGCGATGCTACAGGGGGAGTGGAGGTAGGGAAGTGAGCGATCCTGTCGTCTCCCCTAACCGGTCCGCTGAACTGTCTGCTCACCCGCCTGACGGTCGAACGCAGGGTGTCCCGATAAAAGCACCTTCTGCTGTTCTGGATGGCGCAGCCGTGCGATCCGCTTCCAAACCTCACCGAACTGCGGGGAGACATGGCCCCCACGATGGCCAGCCCGGGTTGTTGCACTCCTTTCAGTCGTTGATCTACATCATCGTCGTCGCGGTCTTCATCATCACCTTCTGTGTGCAGCCCTTTCGGATCCCCTCCGGTTCGATGGAGCCGACGCTTCTGATCGGCGACTTCCTCCTGGTCAACAAACAGGACCTGTCGTCCGGGGGATCGGGTGGCCTGCTGCCCACGCCTGCTATTCGTCGTGGGGAGATCATTGTCTTCCACTATCCCGTCGATCCCTCGATACATCTGGTCAAGCGTATCGTCGGCATTCCCGGGGATCATTTGAAGCTTCGGGATGGTCATGTCTACATCAATGGCACCCCGCTGAGAGAGCCCTATGCGGTGTACCGCAAGAGCGGGCCGGATAACTTTCGGGATAACTTTCCCCGACTCCAGAGCGCGGACCCCGCGATCGACTCGCGTTGGTGGATCAGGATGCGGACACTGATCGACGAGGGCGAGCTCATCATTCCGCAGGACAGCTACTTCGTCCTTGGAGATAACCGCAACGACAGCGAGGATAGCCGGTACTGGGGCTTCGTCCCTCGCGCTGCCATCGTGGGCCAGCCCTTTCTCATCTACTTCTCGTTGCACCAGCCTGGAACCGACGATTCGACGGTGTTGACGTCTGAGGCGGCTGATCGCGAGGGCACAGGTGTCGTGGGTGCCTTCACCGATTTCGCTCGCTGGGACCGGGTGCTCCAAGTCGTCCACTGAGACCCCCTCCCCCCGGGGGGTACCTTGGCGTAAGCTGTTTGTATGCAATAACTTACTGGAGTATGTGTCTGCAAATTCGTCATCCTAAAAGGGTTATGGCTAAATTCGTCTCCTGATTGAGGTTATGGCTGCTACCGCAGAAAGCCCCGGCATAGAGCCGGGGCTTTCTTTGATTCTGTATCCAGTGTAACGGATGGAGGGAAACTAGTATGCCAAGTTTATTTGGTTTGCTTTCATGAGGTTAGGTGGTTTGGGGGCTTGACAGGATTTTGGGGGAGCGAAGAGCAAAGCAGGGTCATCCTTCGCTTCGCGAAGGATGACAATGGCAAGGCAGTCGGGTCGCTGCGCTCCCCTCGAAGAGACAAATACGGGGGTTCTTCGCTGCGCTCAGAATGACAGCGTAAAACAGACAACGGCAACAGCGGCGTAACAGACAACGGCGACCTTGAACCGATTGGTTTTTCTGGATATGTCCTGGGATGAATCCTGATTGGTTTCCGATACACTGAGAGTTGCGCCCCTTGGAGATGAGGATTGATGAACACGACGGTAACCGAACCGAAGGATCTAGAGACCACGCAGCCCGATCAGAGGGAGACGCCCCTGGAGTCGCTCGCCTCCATCTGCAGCGTGCTCGCCGTTGGCCTTTTCGTCATGACGTTCATCTTCCAGAACTTTGAGATTCCGTCCGCGTCGATGGTGAAGACGCTGTTGATCGGCGATCACGTCCTGGTAGACCGGATCGCATTGGCTCCGCCGGCAAAGTGGGCTCCTTTTACCTACTACCGGGATGTCCGGCGGGGAGACGTGATCGTCTTCCTGAAGCCGGGTGAGCCGGACCTGTTCCTGGTGAAGCGCGCTATCGCGATACCCGGCGATCGGATTCATCTTCGCGACGGGATCGTGTACCTGAACGGCGTCGCCCAGAACGAGCCGCAGGCCGGCAAGCCTCTAGTCGACGACAATCCCCAACACGCCTATAACCCCTATCGTGATGACTTCCCCAGCGTCCCTCCGGGACCCTATACCGACGTGACCGCGAGCTGGCAGATTGAGCTTCCGAGCCACGTCGAGGGAGAGGATCTGGTGGTTCCGCCGGGCAAGATCTTCGCGATGGGGGACAACCGCACGGAGAGCCTCGACGGCCGCTACTGGGGCTTCGTTCCCCGGGAGAACATCGTGGGGCGTCCTATGTTCGTCTACTGGTCGTTTGAGACTCCAGCAGATCAGATCAACAAGCAGAGCGTGGGGGAGCGTATCGCCTTTATGGGGCACATCCTGATTCACGTCTTCGATCAGACCCGCTGGAAGCGCACACTGCATCTCATTCGATAAAGAGGTCACGGCCGGCGCGCTCCATCGGTTGCGTCGGACAATATCCGTTCATGCAGGAGATCGATACAACTTACGCTCAGAGCGACAGCGCGCAGCCTGAAAGCACCAGGGTGCTGCGCCGCCTTCTCTATGCCTCGTTCGCGCTGCTGGCGTTGCTTCTGCTGGTGTTGCTTCCTCCACTGATCAGCGTGAACCGGTTTCAGCGGCGTATCGCCACCAGCATCAGCAATAGCCTGGGACGTCCGGTTCATCTCGACCGCGTTTCGCTGAATCTATTGCCTTTGCCAGGGTTCACGCTGCAGAATCTGGTGGTCAGCGAAGACCCAGCCTTCGGCACGGAGCCGATTATCCGGGCCAACTCCGTGCGGGCCACGCTGCGGATCAGCTCCCTTTGGAGCAAGCGGGTCGAGTTCTCGACGATCAGCTTCACGGAGCCCAGCGTCAACCTGGTGCATGCGACCAACGGCAAGTGGAACCTGGAGAGCATCCTGCTGCAGGCCTCTCGCATAGAAGCGGCTCCCACGGCGCAGACGAAGGCCGGACCGGAGCCGCGGTTTCCGTATATCGAGGCGACGGGAGCGCGGCTGAACCTGAAGCAAGGCCAGGAGAAGCTGCCGCTCTCGCTGACGGAGGCGGAGTTCGCGCTGTGGCTTCCGAACCCACAGGAGTGGCATCTTCGGCTGCAGGCTCGTCCGACCCGGACAGACACCAACATCTCGGACGCGGGGATCATCCAGGTGGAGGGGACGCTGGGACACGCCGAGTCGCTGGGGCAGGTGCCGCTGAAGCTGGAGGGAGAGTGGCGCAATGCCCCACTGGGCGAGGCGAGCCGTCTGGTAGTTGGCCATGACGCCGGACTGCGCGGGGAGATGACGCTGACGGCGAGCGTCGGCGGCACGGTGGGCAACAGCAGCGTGCAGACGCGGCTGCGCCTGAACGATACGCGCCGCTCCGACTTTGTTCCGGCGCACACACTATCGGTTGATGTGGAGTGCCTGGGGACGGCGACCGGCGCGTTCCATGCCTTTGAAAATGTTCGCTGCAGCTGGCCTCCGGCGGGCTCGGGAGCGCAGACGATTGCGCTTGCCGGATCTCTGCCGGATGTTCGCAGGCTGGAGTCTGCGACGGTGGAGGTGGGGACTCCGGGTATACCGGCAAGCACGTTGCTGGAGTGGCTTCGCATCGCCAGCGCGCGTGTTCCGGCTGATGTTTCAGCCACAGGCACGATGACGGGAAGTTTCTCCTATCACCCCGGCAGCGCCTCGCCGTGGGAGGGAGAGGTGCTCATCGCAGGGGCGAGCCTGAAGAGTGCGAAGGCCGAAGTTGCATCGCTGGTGGCAGGCGATATCGTCGTGCGATCGGTGCCGCGATCGACGGTGGAGACATCTTCTCGTCGACGGAGTTCTCTGCCTTCGGGCAGCGTCTTTGTCTTGTCGCCGGTATCGCTGGCGTTGGGCGGTAAGGAGCCTGCGACGCTGGAGGGGTATATCGATGCCTCCGGGTACACGCTTCATCTTGGGGGGATGGCTACGGCCTCGCGGCTGCTGGAACTTGGGGTGGCGATGCCGCAGTTTGGGGATAGCCTGTCGGAGATAGTGCCGACGAATCGCGCGGCAGGACCATTTCGCATCGATCTGGCGGCCAGCCGCCCGTGGGGAGGGCAGCAGGTGTGGCGTGATGCGTCGGTGCATACGAGCGCTGGACGTTCGCGGCGTGTGGCACTGGACTAGAGGCTGTGCGGTCGACGATTTAGTGCGCTACGAGTTGTTTTGTGTGTGAGGTGGCGCTGAGCTCCGGTATGCTGCCGTCGTTGACGATGACTTCGTCCGGGGTTCCTTCGAAGAGGATTCGGGTCGATGCGCTGGAGTGCCCCGGTATGCGGATGCGTCCCGATGCCGTCAACGTGCCGGAGCGGACGGTTACGGGAACGTCCGCGATCGCTTCGCCGTCGTTGCGCACCTCGATGGCGATGAGCCAGCCGGCTGATTTGCCTCCCTGGGTGGGTAGCTGGCGCGGGGTTACGCTGGCGATGGTGAGATCGGGAAGGCCGCGGTCGCGATAGACCCAGTCATCGAAGAACCAGCGGAGGTCCTGCTTCGAGGCCTGCTCGAGGACTCGCTGGAACTCCTGTGGGTCTTCGTCGCGCTTTACGCTGCGACGGTAGAGCTGTAGGGCTTGTTTGAGTGATGCGTCCCCTATGATGGAGCGGAGCATCCAGAGGACTGCTGCGGATTTGGCGCGGTAGTAGACGTCGTCGTGCGCCTGAGTCAGGCTTTGGCCCTCGTTTATCGGCTCATCTTTTTTGGAGAGATCGGGTTCGGCCAAGGCCAGAGTGTTTACCTGCTCGTGCAGCTGGCGAAGGGCGGCGTCGCGGCCTGCGCTCTGCTCGACCCAGAGCAGAGACATGAATTGGGCTATGCCCTCGTCGAGCCATACGTGCGAGGAGGCGAACCAGGCATGGGAGAGAGAGTGCGCGAGCAGGGGCTCGAGCGTGGTCGGATCGGTTGCGCGCATGGGCGTTACCAGCAGGGCGCCGTCTTCGAAGGGCTGGCCGTCGTGATCGAGAATGTTGAGCGTGGATAGGGGGGTGGGGCCGAGCCAGTCCGACAGGAGAGGCTGTACCTTCGAGACGGCTGTCGCGTAGTTGGGGAGGGCGTCTTCGTGGGTTGTCAGGGTGGAGATGAGGCTGTCGGCAGTTGCCTTGGGAGCCATGTCGGTGACGAAGAGGCTTGGCGTGCGGAAGCCCAGGGGGCGGCTGGCGAACTCGGCTGTGGCGACTCCGGGGGCGTCGGCTACGAGGGCGTTGAGGTTTTCGCTTACGGCGATGAGCGGCTCGCGGCGGCCGCAGAAGTAGGCGGTCTTTGGGGGATCGCCGATGTATTCGACCGTGAGGCGGAGGTGGATGGTCGCGGCTGACTGCTGCAACTTAATCTGACCTACGGATTGGAAGAGCCTGGCGCCGTCGCCGAGAAGAGCGGGAGCCGCGGCGGTGGGGTACCAGAGGACATTGCCGAATCCGCGGAGGGCGGTGACGTCGGGGGAGATTTTGTCCCAGTCGGCCTGGGCGGCCTGGGTAGGGGGTGCTCCGATGCGCTCGAGCCGGTCAGAGGCCTGCTTGATCTCGCCGGAGTAGAGGGCGGTGAGATCGATGCTGGCTCCGGGGGCGAGCGGCTGCGGGAGGGAGATGACGGCCTCCTGCGCCTGGCCGGTGTGGTCGGCGTCGGTGTCGATGGAGTGTTCGGCGAAGGTGAGGGGCTGGACGTGGCCGGAGCTGCGCTGGGCGAGGCTCTCCCAGTGGAGGGTGGAGGAGATTTGCAGGGCTAGCCTGGTTAGTGGCTGGGAGCTGGAGTTGCGTACGGTGAACTCTGCCCGTACGGCCAGCTGGGATTTGGATGGGATGAGATGGACGTCGAGATCGTAGGCGGTGAAGGTGAGGGAGGAGCGCTCCGCGTCGGAGACGGTGGCGACTGTCTTTGAGGAGAAAGGCTGAGAGGAGGAAGGCTGAGAGAAGGGAGATTTGGGCTTATTCTCTGCCGGGGTGGAGTCTTCGTTTCTGTTGAAGAGGACGGTTCCGTGGGGTGGTGGTGGCTGGTCGGGGGCGGGTTGGGTTTCCTGGGCGATGGCCGTCGCACCCAGTGTGAGCGCGACTGCCAGGAGAGGGAGGCGGTATTGCATATTTTTCAAGATCCCAGGCCCTTGCGGGGTTTCGGTGGTGATGGCGCGGTCTTCTGTTGCGCAGGCTTGCGACGCTGACGCAGGGCTTCGTACATGACGATGGCTCCGGCTACGGAGACGTTGAGAGAAGAGACCTGTCCAGCCATGGGGATGCGCAGGAGGTGGTCGCAGGTTTTTTTGACGAGGTCGTGGAGGCCGGCGCCCTCGCGGCCGAGGACGAGGACGCAGTCGGTGTTGAAGTCGAAGTCGGTGTAGTCGGGGGAGCCGCGCTCGTCGAGGCCGAGGACCCACACGTGCTTCTGCTTCATCTGCTCGAGGGCGCGGACGAGGTTGGTGACGCGGGCGATGCGGACGTGCTCGGAGGCTCCGGCGGAGGTCTTGGCCACGGTGGCGGTGATGGGGGCGGAGCGGCGCTCGGGGAGGATGACGCCGTCTACGCCGACGCCGTCGGCTGTGCGGAGGAGCGCTCCGAGGTTGTGCGGGTCCTCGATGCCGTCGAGGGCGAGGAAGAATCGGTGCTGTTCGTCCTGTTTTGGGGCCAGGAGGTCTTCGATTCCGAGGAACTTTCGCTCGCGGACGACGGCCAGGACGCCTTGATGGGCGTCGGTGCGGGCGAGCCGGGTGAGTTGGTCGCGGGATTCCATGGATACGCGGATCCCAGTGGTGCGGCAGAGTTCGACGAGCCGCTCGAGCCGCTCGTCTCTACGCTCTCGGGAGACGCTTACATGATCGAGTTGGCGCGAACCGGAACGGATGGCCTCCTCGACCGGGTGGAGACCGTAAAGAACTTCCATTCCCCAAGTTTACCGCTCGAAACGCTGGGAAAGAGCCTGGGCAGGTCTTAGAATGGAGACATGCAGGATTTTGGCGTTCGCGGGGCTGTTTAGAGAATTTTCCGGGGGAATTTTCAGCTTTTATGGGCGGTTCCAAGCAAAAGCGAGTCTTTTCGAGTAGAGATAACGTCTCTTCTACCGTGCAAGGTGAGTCCATCTCGCTCGCAGCTGCGCTTATCGCCCAAAACCAGAGCGATAATGCAGCGATTGCCCATGGGTTGAAGAGGCAGGACCCCGAGTTGCTCGATCACCTGATCGAGCTCTACCAGCATCGCTTGCTGCGCTATCTCCTATTTCTTACAGGCAAGCGCGAGGTTGCAGAGGACCTGTTTCAAGAGACCTGGATGCGTGTTCTGCTGCGGGGCGGGCAGTACAACGGCAAGGCTCGTTTTGACACGTGGCTCTTCACGATTGCGCGCAATCTGGTGATCGACCTCTCGCGCAAGCGCACGATGGCCAGCCTGGACGAGATGAGAGAGGGCTGGGACGACGAACGCCCGTTTGAGATCGCCATGGAGGGTCCATCGCCGCTGGAGCAGTTTCAATCGCGTGAGAATAGCGCCGAGGTAGGTGAGGTTCTGTTGAAGCTGGAGCCGACGTATCGCGAGGTTCTGGTTCTCCGGTTCTATGAAGAGCTCTCTTTGGAGGAGATCGCAGGAGTGACGGGGGCTCCGCTGTCGACGGTGAAGTCTCGGCTGTATCGCGGTCTGGCGGCACTGAGACCTGAGATGGAGCAGATTCGTGCAGTACCACCCCTGGCGGAGGTGGCGATATGAACCACTCTCGCGATGAGCAGATGTCTGGCGGGGGGCACAAAGTGTTGGTGCGGCCGTTACCGGGTATAAGCGTGTCGGCCCGAACATCGCTGGTAAATCGCACGCATCGTGTCGTACGAGAACGAGCACAGGCGCTGGCTGCTCAGCGCAGCCGGTCGCGTAGCCTTTGGTTACCGTTGATGATCTGCTCGGCGCTCCTCGTCATTCTCTGTACCGCGGTGTGGAGCACTCTGGATGAGTATGAATTGACTCCTATCGGTGTGCCGGACGCGAGCAATCAATTTATGGTGCTGCTCCTTTGGTTCTTACCGGTGTCGATGGCGTTGTTGGCCATGGTCTTGTTTCATCGCGCCCGGAGGCAGGCCGACCGTGAGGTCGCGCAATGACGATGTTCTGGAATCAGGGACAGGAGAGATCGCAGAACGCTGGCGCAGCGGGTGAAGATCACCTGAGCATGATTCCAACATGGTCTGTCGTATTGGCCATTCTGGTATTCGCCGGGATTCAATATCTCTTTCACGGAGTGATGCCCCACCATAAGCATGAGATGCTGCCGATGCGGCTGTTGATGGGGTACTCGTGGGGAACGGCATTTGCCAGCTATGTTCTGCTGGTTGGGTATGTCAGCCGGGATGTGAAGCGCCGCAATATGCCGGGTGGGCTGTGGATGCTGATCATGGTCGTGATGCCTGGTGGAATTGGGGCGGTGGTGTACTTCCTGCTGCGGCAGCCTCTGCTTACTCCTTGTCCGCACTGCAGCACGGAGCTTACGTCGAGCGTGCACTTCTGCCCGCAGTGCCAGTTTCAGCTGGCTCCCGTGTGCGGTAGATGCTTCAGGGGAGTGCAGATCACGGATGTGTACTGCGCTCAGTGTGGGCACGATCTGGCCGAGGACCATGCTCCGGCTCGGCTACGCGCGTATAGTGACTAGTTGCAAGCATGTCACTGACTGTACTCATCATCGACGACGAACCGCTGGCTCGGCAGGAGTTGCAGTATCTGCTGGAGCGCGCTGGCGGCGTTGAGGTTCTCGCCCAGGGAACCAATGGGATCGAAGCGGTGGAGCTGATCCGTACGCATAAGCCGGATGTTGTGTTTCTCGATGTGCAGATGCCTGGACTCGATGGGTTCGCGGTGCTGAAGAAGCTGCTGGACCGGAAGATGCAGATGCCCCAGGTGGTGTTTGCGACGGCGTTCAATCAGTATGCCGTTCGCGCGTTCGAGGTGAATGCGGTTGACTATCTGCTGAAGCCCTTCGATCGGAAGAGGGTGCTGCAGACGATCGAAAAGGCACAGGCGAGGGTGACGGCTCCTGTGGAGTCGGCCAGCGCGGCGAAGCTGGATGCGCTGCTGCGGCTGGTGGAGGAGCAGACTCAGACGCCAAAGTCCAACTCGGGCAAGGTGATCGTGCGGGCGCAGAGCCGTCTGCTTCTGGTAGATCAGAAGGAGATCTGCTTTGCCTCGATCGAAGACGGAACCATCACCGTTGTTACGTCGACGGTTGAAGGGCACTCGAACTGCAGGACGCTGGAGGAGCTGACGGACCAGCTCGACCCTGAGACGTTCTGGCGGGTGCACCGGTCGTATGTGGTGAACATTCAACACATACGAGAGGTGGTGCCCTGGTTCAAGTCCAGCTATCAGCTGCGGATGGACGATCCCAAGAAGACTGAGCTTCCGGTGAGCCGCGCGCAGACGAAGCGACTGCGGGAGTTGTTCAACCTTTAGGCGCCCGTACTCCCTTTCAGGTGCATGGACGTTCTCGCTGAGAGTGCGGGAGAGGGAAGTCCCCTCCCGCTGTTGGCGAGCTATTTGGCTCCGGATTTGGATGTGGAGCCCTGGACTACGAGGTTGTTGTCGACGCTGAAGGCTCCGGGAGCGGAGTTGGCCTGCATACCGGCGATGGCGGCGTCGCCCTGGTTGAGTACAACACCATAGAGGCTGACATGGCCGTTCTTCACGATGATGTGGATCGCGTGATAGCCGATGGGCGGATTGTTCGTGATGCCTCCTGCCATGAGACCAAAGCTGCGGCCTCCGGGACCCATGGCGCGGGCGAGGGAGCCGGCGTTGGCGTTGTATTTGCTTAGGGCGGGCTGGGTGTAGATGCGGTTATAGACGGCGGCTCGGATGCGGTCGTCCATGGGGGAGAGGGGCAAGACCTCAATCTCGTTCTGGACCGAGGCGATGCCGGGAATGTCCTTGACGACGCGGCCGGCTTCATCCTTGAGGGTAGGGCGAGAGGCGTAGCCTTTGAGGATGAGGGTCTTGCCCTGGATGCCGAAGGTGATCCAGTCGAAGACGCTGTAGTTGGTGAGTCCGCCTAACCTCTTCTGGACCTCTTTGACGATGCGGAGGGTGTCTTCCTGAGACCAAGTGGGACCGGGCTGCATGTCCTGGGCTAACAGTGGAGTGGCGGAGATGGTGAGGGCCAGGAAAGCGACGGCAAGGCGGGTAGATGTGAGTCGGGCCATAAGTCTCTCCAGTCGATTACGAATTGAACATCGGCTCACGATAACTCGCGTAAGCCGGAGAGTCCAGCGGTTCGCCGGATCGAGACGATATTTTTATATACGGGCGACAACGGGAGGCGGCCCTAGGCGAATGCGGCGGCTATGGCGAGGACTTTGTTGATGCCGGAGATGACTCTTGAGGCGGTGTTGATGTTCCTGGTGATCCCGTTGATGCCGGCCTGAATCTTTTCGAGGACTTCGTTGGCATCCTTGATCTTCGGCTTTAGTGCCAGGAGGGCGGCGGTGTTGGCGTCGAGCTGGGCTTCATCGAGCTCGGTGATGATGTCGTAGATGGCCTCCCGGGCTCCCTGGACGAGGTCTTTGGAGCCGATGTCGGAGGCGTCCCAGTAAGCGCGGCCGAGGGAGTCGTAGAGAGCCTGGTAAGCGTCGACTGTGGCTGGATTCTGCAGAACGTCTGTTGTGCCCATTGGGCCTCCGTGACTAGGTGGTGGGGAGAGAGGAGTAGAAGTGAGCGAGGCGCTCGCCGGAGGCCTTGAGGTCGGCGATGCGCTCGTTCAGGGAGGCGGCGTTGCTATTCTGGGCGGTGGCGGCGAGAGCGTGATGCGTCTGGGCGAGGGTGCGGATGGACTCCTGGAGCTCCTGCAGCATGTCGTCGGTGGCCTCTTTGCGGGCGAGGATCTGTGGGAGCTTCTTGATCTCGGCTCGACGCTCGACAGGAGAGAGCGTAGAGCCAAATTTGCGGATGAACATGTCCTGCTGGACGAGGAGCTGCTCGTAGTCGTTGCCGGACTGGCGGCGGAGGACGACGAGGTCGCCGTCGAGCAGGTTGCATAGGGCGTCGATCTGCGGGTCCATGTCGCGGATGACTTTGGGGACCTCGGATCTCACTTTTTTGTTTATAAGGTAGTCGCCGAGGACTTTGAGGGCTGTGCTGACGGCATTCGCCTCCTGGGGAGTGATGGCGATTCCGGGGGCCAGTGCTTTGGATGCGGTGCCGGAGTCGGTGCCGCTCGGATTGAGGGTGTCACCCATCTTCCTGAGGTTGGCTCCGACGGAGCTGGCGGCTGCGTCGAGCTGGTCGGACTGGACGTTGTTGGCGATGTCGGCGAGGGACTGAGCGTAGACCTTGAGACCGTTGAGGATGTCGGTGCGGGTTTCGAGGCCCTTGGCATTGATGAGGTGCTTGATGGAGTGCGGATCCCAGGGCTGGTTAGTGTCGTACTTCTGGAGGACGGCGGAGATCTGTTCTTCGTCGTGGATGCGGACGGCGGCGCGATAGGCGTTCTCAGAGCTGTCGACCACGACGTTGGTGGCGGTGGAGAAGGCTGCGGTGTGTCTGGCCAGCGGCGAGGTTGTCGCGCAGCCGGCGAGGAGGAGCATCAGGGGCAGGGTTAGGGCTTTCGAGCCAGAGATATGGCTATAAGCGCTGGCGTTGTCCGGCTTGGTGAGCATACCTGCTAAGGAAAGGCCTGATGCATTGGTTTGTCAAGGATTGTGGCGGAAGAGTGTCAATGCGTCGGCTGCTTTTATTTGAGTGTGGCTAGGATTCGGTGGTCTCGGGTTGGAAGGGGCCTCCGGGGACTCCCCAGTTCCAGGCGGGCATGGGAGCTTCTTCGACGGGGGTATCGGCAGGCAGAGCGGAGTTGATGACGGCGAGGCGGGAGCCCCATTCGAGATAAGCGACGAGGGCTGAGCGAAACTCCGGGTCGGCTGGAAGGTTGAGCTCGTCTGCAGTCTCGAGGAGGAGGGTGGCCCAGCGTTTGCGTTGCTCCTCGGCGATGCCTTTGCCCAGATGGTGCTTGATCATGGCGGCGTGTCCGCCGTGGTGGGCAGAGTAGTCTGCCGGGCCGCCGAGGACTTCGCCGAGGAAGGCGGCGACGTGCTGGAAGTGCTCCTGCGGCATATGGGCGAAGAGTGGGGCGAGGATCGGGTCGGCCGGGACCTTCTGGTAGAAGCGGTCGATGAGGCGCGTGAGTGGTTCTGCTCCGCCGAGCCACTCGTAGAGGGTAGGGACGTTGGGGGCCATGGGGGGAATTTTACGCTCAGGAAGATGAAAGCGGTTCGCTTCGCGGATGGTCGCCGGTAACCGGGATAGGGCCGTGAGGTTCGATAGGGTGATCCACCTCTTGTGCTATGCTTCGTGCGATATAGAGCAAGGAAAAGCCTCAACGATTTCAGGTTATTGTCTCGCAATGGTGCCGGCAGGATCTTTGCCGGCATACGCAATTATTAGAAGGTAACGTGAGCGCGATGTACTTGATCTCAGCTGTCTCTTTGATGGACGGGGCTCTTCCGACCGATGCAAGCCCCATTATCAAGGCTGTCACCGATCCATTTTCGTTACTCGCTCTCATTGTCCTGATACTCGGCCTGATTGCCACGAAGTGGATTCCGCGTAAGCAGGACGGCAAGGTCTGGCCGCATGTCGTTGCGCTATCGATTCTCGTGATATCGCTGCTCGCGATTGCGCTGAATGTGATGCGCTATATCAATACGGCGAAGACCGGTACGACTGCGATGGCGGATCAGGGCAAGCACCCGCTATCGATCACGATTAATATCACTTCGAACAAGAGGACCCTGAAGCCGACGATTGTCCCGTTCGAGGTCGGCGGCGGAGAGGTCAGTTTCGGCTGTGGAGAGTCGGCGCATCCGGCGGTTACGTATACCCTTCCCAAGGGAGCGAGGGATGTCGCGGCTCATGCGGAGTGGAGAGATACCGATCATGCGAAGGGACAGACTCAATCTGCTGCGATCGCGGGCCAAATGGTTATCGCGAGCGGAACGATTACGGGGCAAGACCGGAACTGGGTGGGGAAGTGCATGGGGGCAGGCCATGGAGAGTTGGTCTTGAAGGGGACTTACACGGTCGATCAGGAGGGCGAGCCGGTGCAGGTGGTGAATACTGTCACCGGATTTATTACTGCGGGGAAGGAGCAGAGCTTTACGATTCCGGGAGTTGCGGGTTCAAGTGCTACTCATTGCGAGATCGTCGTCTCCTCGGTGGATGGAGAGATCGCCTCCGCGACGGTTCCGCTGAATGCGATGGCAGCTGTGGAGAAGCCAAAGTTCAATGGGCCGATCCAGGCGACATGGTCTAAAGGCAAGCTGATGGTTTCGGTCGAGTAGGCACAGTTGCGCGACCAACCGAGGCTGGTCGCGCAACCGCAACAGTGGGGCTATTTCTTTACGGAGGCTACAGTGATGGTGTTGTCGGCGACGGTGCCGTCGACCGTGATTTTCTTGCCGGCATAGGAGGCCATCTTGGCGGGTTCGGCGAACTTATAGACCTTGTCGCCGACGACGAGAACGGCGTCGGAGCCGCCCTTGATGCACTTGGCGGCACAGGCGGCGTGATCGGGGCTGGAGGCCTTGGCGGTGTTCTTGGAACACATTTCATCGGAGACGACACCGGTGACGGATTCAGCGAAGGCGCTGGCGGAGGCGAGTGAGAAGGCGAGGGCGGTGAGGGCTACGAACTTTTTCATGCGATGTCTCCAAGTGGTTGAAACGTAGCGGAATTATAGCGAAGTCCAACCCGTTGGGTTGTCACGGTTTTGTTAGAGGCACAGTGGCGCGCGATCTCAGGCTCTGTGCCCACACGACGGACAATGGCATCCAAGGTTCTGAGGCACTACCTGGGATGGGACCTTGTCACGAAGAAAACAGCCGTTAGCGATTGTCACCGATCCTGTTGAGTCTGCGAAGAACGCAGGATTGCGGTATGTATCCGATACCAGGCCCGGCATCCAGCGGAAGCGGTCGGGGAAGGGCTTTCGCTATGTGGATGTCGATGGCCGACCGGTGCGCGACTCGGAGACTTTGGGCCGCATCAAGTCGCTGGTCATCCCTCCTGCGTGGACGGGGGTGTGGATCTGTCCAAATCCGAAGGGACACCTGCAGGCTACCGGACGGGATGCGAAGGGAAGAAAGCAGAGCCGATACCATCCGCGATGGCGGGAGGTGCGGGATGAGACGAAGTACGAGCGCATGATGATCTTCGGAGCTGCGCTGCCGGCGATTCGGGAAAGGGTGGAGGAGGATCTGGCGTTGCCGGGCTTGCCGCGTCCGAAGGTGCTGGCTACGATCGTGCGGCTGATGGAGACGACGCTGATTCGGGTGGGGAATGAGGAGTATGCGAGACAGAATCAGTCGTATGGGCTGACGACGATGCGGAACAAGCATGTTGATGTGGACGGATCGACGGTGACGTTTAATTTTCAGGGCAAGAGTGGAGTGAAGCACTCGGTCGATATTAGGGATCGGCGGATTGCGAGGATCGTGCAACGATGTCAGGACATACCGGGGTATGAGTTATTTCAGTATGTCGACAAGGATGGGAGGCATCACTCGGTGGATTCGGCGGATGTGAATGAGTATCTGCGGGAGATTTCGAGCCAGGATTTCACGGCGAAGGACTTTCGAACGTGGGCAGGGACGGTGCTGGCGTGCAGGATGCTGCGTGAGTTCGAGACGTTCGACTCGGAGACTCAGGCCAAGAGGAATGTGGTGCAGGCGATCAGGCAGGTTGCGGGGAGATTGGGGAATACACCGTCTGTTTGCAGGAAGTGCTATGTGCATCCGGCGGTGTTGGATTGCTATATGGGCGGGGTGCTCTTTGAGACGGTGAAGCGGCGGGTGGAGGAGGAAGATGCCAGCTCGCCGGAGGCGCTGCGGCAGGAGGAATCTGCCCTTTTAAGGCTGTTGAAGCGGCAGTTGGAGCTTGCGGTCGCGTAGAATTTTCACGGGCTGTTTTTTGCGTTTTTGCTGGGTCTTTGTGGTGTTGCTGGTGGTCAGCTGGTGGTGAAATGTGTGGTAAAGCGGTCATTGGACGGACACATTCCGGCTTAAAATGTGTCCGTCAGGGTGTCAAGGAGCCTTACCGGTCTTGTTTGTCGGTCTTCCAGACGAAGAGGAACTCGGCATTGCTTGACGTGGCCAGGTTGATCTTCTCCTGGCGGGCGGCTCGGCTTAGAGCGGAGCGAATGTTCTCCTTGGTGT
This sequence comes from Edaphobacter sp., assembly GCA_025462645.1. Taxonomy (GTDB): domain Bacteria; phylum Acidobacteriota; class Terriglobia; order Terriglobales; family Acidobacteriaceae; genus Edaphobacter. The sequence goes on from JAOAPB010000091.1 coordinate 20,420, forward strand.
CAGGAAGCTGGGAGAGGGGAATCTTCAATGCTGCTCCCTCATTCAATTTGGCTATCTCAGCCAAGAGTTGAGTGATGATCTGCTTGTGTTTCCCGTCCCTCCCCTTCGGAACGTCGACCTGGAGCACGGATTCGAACTTCATCGCCTCGGCGACGACTTCGCTATCGTTTTCCATCATCTCCTCCTGCAGAAACTAACGCTAATCTAAGCTGACACTAACCTAATCCAAAGCTAACAGTAATCTGATGCAGAGCTCAAGTGGCAAGCTGCTACGTTCGGCGGGAAATTAAACTCAGCCTAAACTGTCAGATATAAAAGAGTTAACCCGTATAGGGAGACGGGGTCTAGGGTGGAGATCAGAGGGAATGCCCATGACTTCGAAGCTAAAGATTGAAGTTGTTCCGTTGACTCAAGTGCCCAAGGAAGACGTCGAGGTTCTACAGGGAGAGTGGCAACCGGTTGTGCTGATTGTGGACGACGAAAAGATCATAGCGGATACGTTGTCGATCATCCTCTCGCAGAATGGCTTCTCGACGATGACGGCTTACGACGGGATCAGTGCTCTGAAGCTGGCCAGGGCTGTTCGACCGGCGCTTCTCATCTCCGATGTGGTGATGCCCGCCATGAGCGGCATCAACCTGGCGATCAGCATGACCCACATGGTCCCCGAGTGCAAGATCCTGTTGTTCTCCGGGCAGGCGGCAACGGTCGATCTTCTGGTGGATGCGCGCAACGCGGGGTACGACTTCAATACCCTGGCGAAGCCCGTTCACCCAACGGACATGTTAAAGCGTGTCTCGGAGTGTTTGACGATGGAAGACGCAGTCTCCGGGCAGACGACACGATCGTCGGAGAAGGGCGATTTTCTATATCAATAGCAATAGATAGCAGATAAGAGCATCAGGAGAGTCCTTGCGGTGGGCGAAACATTGCCTCTGTCGGATTCGCTTACGGGAGGGACAGGCGATGGCGAACAGGGATGGGAAGGGCTGATCCGGAGGTGACGGGCGACAGTAGAGTTATTCGTTCGCGATGATCTCGCGAAGCGTGGCGATGTGTTGCTTGAGGTCGTCGATCTTGTCCGGCCAGAAGCCTCCCGTGCGATCCGGATAGGGTACTCCGGCGGCGTACTCCCGTTCGGCTTCGGCGAGACACTCGATCAGGTGGTCGAGCTGTTGCTGTAGTGTGGGGCCGGGCATAGAGGACAGCCTATCACTTGGAAAGTCGCTCTAAAAAGTCCACTGATACAGGATTTCCGCGATCTATGGGATCTATGGGGCGGTCTTCTGATAGTTGGAGTTGACGGTTCGGATCTCCATGTTCCTGCTGTCTGCCTTGAGGTCGGTCATGGCGACGTAGTTGGTGCCGTCGGGCAGGGTGGCAAAGGTGGCAGTGAGGGTGACGATGTCGGTCCTGGGATCGTCGAGGTAGCTGTCGATGGTGACGCTGCGGATCTTCTTTGCGGTGGGGTCGAAGGCGAAGATCAACTTGTCGCCGGGTTTGTAGTAGTTGCTGAATGTGAGGGAGGTGGCGCTGGACGAGGGCGCGAGGCTGGCGTTGCCGGACTCAAAGGCGTCCTGGATCTTTTCCGGATTAGGCGGGACGTACTCGCCGATGAGGCTCTTGAGGCGGGCGCCGTAGTCCTTCATCTCGTCCACCTTCTTCTCGATGATTCTGCCCTTCAGGCCGCGCTGCCTCTGCGGAGGCTCTGGTGGAGTGTCCAGGGGCGTCTTCTGGACTTTGCCATCTGGACCGTAGTGGCAGAGGCTCTGCTCTGTCTTTCTTGTCTGGCCTTTGAGGAGAATGGTTGTGGTCTGGGTCCATTGGTAGTGCTGGAGGGCGGCGCGGTTTGCAGCGGTGGACGCCTTGAACTCGGCGACTCGGCTCTGGAGGGCTTGTTTGCTGGATGCGTCCTGAAAGGTTAGGGCGGAGGAGGTAGTGAGGGCGAGAGCGCAGAGGAGGCTCGCGGAGCGAAGGGACATGACTAACCTCTCAAATGAATTATTTGAAGGGGCCTGTTCGTAGAACTATACCCTGAGGAGTGATTTTCTGAGGCGGGACATGGGCACATGGCTGCCTGATAGGCAAAAGCCTGCCAACTCGGAAAGTTGGCATAAGCCCGCGTTACAGTGGTTCGGTGGAGGGAAGAGCTTTCGGGATACCGGAGTGCTTGCGCGTGGAGGCGGGCAGGTGAGGGAGGTAGAGGTTTATTTGGGGGCGAATGTGGGGTGGGATCAGGCTTGACTCGCTCCGTCTGCGGGCGTAGGTTGGCGTCTCCTTCCCCTGGGCCCAACCAGATATTCCGCAGATGGCGGCAGGAGCGTTCCATGCGCATGATTATGTACGTTTCTTTTCCCGTTGAGACATTCAATGACGCTGTCAGGGATGGCTCGGCGGGAGCCAAGATTAAACGAATCCTTGACCATCTGAAGCCGGAGGCCACGTATTTCATGGCCCGCAACGGTCAGCGGACTGCCATGGTGGTTCTGGATCTGGCGGACGTGTCGAAGATCCCGTCGCTCGCCGAGCCGTGGTTTCTTGCGTTCAATGCGTCGATCGAGCTGCATCCGGTGATGGTGCCTCAGGATCTTATGGATGCCGACCTGGAGGGTCTGGGTAAAGCTTGGGCATAGAATTCAGAGTCATCACAAGGAGGCTCAAATGGCTCTCAGTTTTGCCAGGGATATCCGCCCGCTCTTCCGGGATGAGGACATTGACTGTATGACACCCATGGGGATTGCTCTCGATGATCCCGTGTGGATGTGTGTCCCCGCCAATGCGCAAGGCGTCTACGGTGTGTTGTCCGATGGCTCGATGCCTCCGGGTGAACCGTGGCCGGAAGAGCGGGTTTCGCTCTTCAAGGAGTGGATGGATGCGGGGTGTCCTGCATAAAGGTTGGTCACCCGTCCGATGGAATACGGGTGGTGGCTGGAATGTGTGCACCTGATGGGTCTATAACGGAGGCGCAGCTCGCCTTTCCCGCAGTCTCATTGAGCTGATCTGGAGGTTTTATGCCAGTCTTCGTCTGCACACTTTCCCGCAAGGATCAGACTCGCCGGCTCATCGCTGCCTGCACCGTCGTCGGCGAAGAGCATGGGTACGAGACTCATCAGAGAGAGTTCGAAAACTCGGCGCAGGCTACGAAGGCTCTCTCCGAAGCCGGAATCGGTAGCGACCGCTGCGATCCCATCCCCGAAGATGCAGATCCGGATTGGTCCTGTTCGTTTGAGATCAGCCACAACGAAGCTCAGAGACTGGATGTGCTCCACGTTGACAGTACGGAATAGCGATTTCGCTGAAGACTGTTCGCGCATTCGCGCGAATGCCCACCCATGCGATGAGACTGCATGAATGGGGCACCCGATGAGTTGGTGGATTTTTATGTATGGCAACCCGCCAAGGACCAGAGCCTGTTATGAACTACGATCACTGCTTCCCATAGTACCCCCTCCCCCCCGGGGGTACTTTGACTGCAAGCCATCTGAATGCAATGACTTAGACGAAGCTATCGCTGCAAATTCGTCATTATAAATGGGTTACGGCTAAAGTCGTCTTTCTAAACGGTTTATTGGTTTAAGAGAGAAGCCCCGGTGGTGGCCGGGGCTTTTTCTGACTCTGTATTAAGTATAGGCGATTGAGTAAAACTACTATGCCACTTTGCGGAAGATCATTTTCGGAGGCTAAGGTATTGTTTTTGTTTGATTTGCATGCGGAGATGCGGATTAGTTACTGCTCCAGGGGCTTGACAGGAAAAACAGGGAGCGAGGCCTCAAGGGCAGAGGACAACAACTGCGTCAACAGCAAAAGGCACAATCATCCGGTGAGACTGCATGATTGGGGCACGAGGTCTTGTTGGTTTATGTATGGCCCCCTCCTAGAGGCCGTTGATGATGACACGTAGGGGCAGCGCGTTGAGAAGGGCGAGCAGCCCGATGATTCCGACGATGATCGCTGTTCGTTTTGCGCGGGCGAAGTCTGGGTCATCGGTTTTGATGGAGCCGAATTTGATCCACCAGCGGATAACCATCACGGGGATAGTGATCCTGAGGAACCATAGCCCGACGATGCCGGCGAGTCCGAGAAACGGAATGAACATCAAACCGAAAAATGTCAGCAAGGCCCATGCCATGACCTTCAGATAACTCGCGTCGCTGCACGCCTGACTCACTCTGCCGGTTGCGGCTGCGGCGTTTTGTGCTGCTGTGCTGTCGATGGGAGTAGAGCAGAAGGGGCATTGCAGCATGGAGGTGTTGATTGTCTCCCTGCAGTTGGGGCACGAGAACACACTTACGGTCGAGGAAAGGCTGAAAGTCTCTGCCATGCTGTTCACCTTGGGGTCAGAGGCAGATTAGCACGGTCGTTTGGAATGGGTGCCCGAGGTTTTGGTGGTTGGTTTTAGAGGGAGGTCATGGGCTGGTTCGTGCGTTCGCGGCGGTGGTGGGTCCATTCGGATTCGATTTCGATGGGGCCGGGTTCGCCGGTGGCGTAGTGGTTGAAGCTGCTCCAGCGGTAGTCTTCCGGTTTGGGGACGAGGTCGCGTTTGACCGGGTTGCGGTGGATGTATTGGAGCTTTTCGATGTACTTCTCCATGCTGGAGACGTTGAAGTCGTAGTAGCGGCGCTGCCAGAACTGTTTCTGATCGGGGGATTAGAGCTGGCGGGAGGTTAGCTGTTTGAAGATTTGAGGAAGGTGTCGAGGGTGCTCTTTGCGGGTTCGTTGGTGAGGAGATGGACGTGCTCGGGCATGAGGACGTAGGCGGCTATGCGGAGGTCTTGTTGTTTGCGGGTTTGTTCGAGGATTTGTTGGACT
>JAOAPB010000122.1 GCA_025462645.1 Edaphobacter sp.
CCCTACCTCAACGTAGACCCCGGCACCATGTCGCCCTTCCAGCATGGCGAGGTCTTCGTCACCGACGACGGCGCTGAAACCGACCTCGACCTCGGCCACTACGAGCGCTTCACCCACGCCAAGCTCACCCGCGACAACAACCTCACCACCGGGCGCATCTACGAGCAGATCATCACCAAGGAACGCCGCGGCGACTACCTCGGCAAGACCGTCCAGGTCATCCCCCACGTCACCAACGAGATCAAAAATGCGATGCGCAAGGTCGCCGCCGACGCCGAAGTCGTCATCGTAGAGATTGGCGGCACGGTAGGCGACATCGAATCCCTCCCTTTCCTCGAAGCGATACGACAAATGCGACAGGATTTGGGCCGTGAAAATACCTGCTTCGTCCACGTCACCCTCATCCCCTGGATCGCCGCCGCGCAGGAGCTCAAGACCAAGCCCACGCAGCACTCCGTCAAGGAGATGCTCTCCATCGGAATCCAGCCCGACATCCTGCTCTGCCGCTCCGACCGGGCCGTTCCCCGCGAGATGCGTAGCAAAATCGCCCTCTTCTGCAATGTCGAGGAGTCCGCTGTAATCGCTGCCCGCGACGTAGCCAGTATCTACGAGGTGCCCCTCACCTTCGCCGCGGAAGGCGTGGACACGCTCGCCCTCAAGTACCTCCGCATCGACGCCAAGGCCCCCGACCTTTCGAAGTGGAAGGACATCGTCCATCGCGCCTACCATCCGAAGGACGAAGTCTCCATCGCCATCGTAGGCAAGTACGTCGAGTACGAAGACAGCTACAAGTCCCTGAAGGAAGCTCTCGTCCACGGCGCCCTCGCCCACAACCTCAAGCTCAAAGTCACCTGGCTCGAAGCCGAGGGCCTCGAAGCGCCGGACTACGCTGCCCAGCTCGAAGACTTCGACGGCGTCCTCGTCCCCGGCGGCTTCGGCAAGCGTGGCATCGAGGGCATGCTCAATGCCATCCGCTACGCCCGTGAATCCGGCACTCCCTACTTCGGCATCTGCCTCGGCATGCAGACCGCCTGCATCGAGTACGCCCGCAACGTCTGCGGCCTAAAGGACGCCAACTCCGGCGAGTTCGATCCCGCCACTCCCTACCGCATCATCTACAAACTCCGCGAGCTCACCGGCGTCGAAGAGATGGGCGGAACCATGCGACTCGGAGCCTGGGACTGCATCATGGAACCCGACTCCCTCGCCGCGCAAGCCTATGGCACCACCGAGATCTCAGAACGTCACCGCCACCGTTACGAATTCAACCGCGAGTATGAAGCCATCCTCACCGGCGGCGGCCTCCGCCTCACCGGCACTACCCCCGACGCTACCTACGTAGAGATCGTCGAGATCCCCAGCCATCCCTTCTTCCTGGGTTGCCAGTTCCACCCCGAGTTCAAGTCCAAGCCGCTGGAGCCACACCCGCTCTTCCGCGAGTTCATCGCTGCGAGCTACCAGAACCGCGTGCTCCATCTCCCCCTCCATTCTGAGGCCTCCATCACCCAGATCACGTAGCAAAAATAAGCCCGAAACAGCCGGGAATCGGGCCATTCGGGCTTCTTCAGCTTTTCTTCAATCTCGCCCTAGAACGACAGCCTCGCGCTCAGCTGAATCTCTCGGCCAGGTGTAGTCACCTCGGTGATGGACCCAAACCCCGCAGTATTCACGAAGCGGTTCGGAGTCCCCAGATTCGTGTGGTTCAGCGCATTGAAGAACTCCCCCCGCGTCTCCAGTCGAACAACTTCTCCCACAGCAAAGCTCCGCACCACACTCACATCCATCGTCTCCATCCCGGGCCCTACTACGGAGTTCCTCCCCGAATTCCCAAACGTATAGGCCGGCGGAGCCGCGAATGCCGCGGGGTTGAACCACGTCCTAGCATTCCGCGTCCCCGCACCAAACACCTGCTTTCCCGTCACGTTCGCGCGGATAGGATTCTCCCCGAGCGCTGTCCCCGCATTCGCCGTATCTCCAAACACCGAGATCGTCAGCGGAAATCCGCTCTGCGCCTGAAAGATCGTCGAAGCGCGCCAGTCCGCGGTAACAGCTCGTGTCAACCGGCTGCGTCCCCACCTCGGCACGTCATACACCGCACTGATGGCCAGCCGGTTTCGCACATCGCAAGCTGGCCCCTTCTCCGCAGCCAGGTGTGAATTGTCCTGCGGAATCGCAGACTCGAACATAGGTGAACGAAAGTCCGGCGCATTCGACAGGCTCTTCGACCACGTATAGTTCGCCAGAAAACTCAACCCATGCCCAGCCCTGCGCCGCAGATTCACATACCCCGCGTCGTACCAGCTCTGCGCCGAGTTCTCCAGCAGGTTGATCGTGCTCACCCCAAACGTCGTACTCGTCACCGTCACATTCGCCGGCAGAACCGTATTCGGAACAAAGCTGATCTTCTTGAACGGACGGCGCGGCTGAATTAGGCCCGGCCCCGGCTGTGCATTGTTGATCAGGTGCGACCGCTGCAGATGAAATCCGCCCGACCCCAGGTATCCGATCTCCAGCACCGTATCCTTACCCAGGCTCTGCTCCACCGACGCGCTCCACTGCTGAATGTACTGCGGCGAAGGATGCGTCTGCATCCCGGTGAAACTCACAACCGTAGTTCCCAGCACCGCCGGTGCAAAATCGAACGTCTTGATCGACGGCGTAAAGTTATCGCTCTGGTTCGTCTCCGGAAACGTGTAGGGAACATTGTGCCGCTGGTTGCACCACGTATTCATATCCACCGGCGTGTAAAAGATGCCATACGCCGCATGCACCACCAACCCTACTCCCGGCACACTCTGCGAGATCCCAAACCTCGGCGCAAAGTCCGTCCGGTTCGGATACATCAGCCCCTTGGGCATCCCATTCTGCCCGCCGATAAACACGCTCGGCGTACCATCTGCTGCAAACGTCAGATTGCTGTTCGTGTACTTGATGTCCGTCAGCGCGCTCATGTACTCATAGCGCACACCGTAGTCCAGCGTGGTATTTCGCGTCAACCGGAAGGTGTCCTGTGCATACCCGTTCGCCGACCACTGCCGCAGATTCATCTGCGGAATCCCCGCCTGCCGCTGCCGCACCACCGGCAGTCCCAGCAAGAAGCTTGCCAGCGCCGACCCCGTCCCATCATTCGCTCCAATATCCGTCGTAAACCCATTTGTGAACTGGTAGTACCCGCGGTTCTGGAAGAACCCCCACATCGGCCAGATGAACCTCTGGTACGCCCCGCCAAACTTCAGCCCATGCCGTCCCACCTGCCAACTCAATGTATCGCGCCCTTCCACGATCGTGTCCCACGCATGCATCGGCGTAGCCGAAAAACTATCCCCAATCGGCGAGTAGCCCTGCACATTGAAGTACGGCGCACCCCACGCTCCAGGCCCGCCAAACCCAACCCCTGCAATCCCCAGCGAGCCCGTAATGTCGTTCTTGTCGGCGCTCTCCGTCCAGTGGTTCATGCTCAGCCGCGACACCGCCACCGCCGCCACATTCAGCAGAGCCGGCGTAAAGATATGGCTGTACGACCCCATCCCCTGCTGCGAAAGATTGTCATGCATATAGCCGAACCCCGGCAGGTTCTCCGGCATGAAACCATGCTCACCCCCGGCGCTATACCGCGCAAACGCCGTGTCATTCACGCCAAACTGATGGTCCAACCGCACCGTCCCCTGGTCCGTGTAGTGGATCTCGTTCCTCACATCCAGATAATTATTCGAGTCATTCCCCGACCCCACCACCGTCGGCTGCCCATTCATCGTCATCCCACCCATACCCATCATCAGGTTCGGCTGCGGAGTGTACTTCGTCAGCATCGTCACCGCGACCTGGCTCAACCGCCCCGCAGGAATCACATTGTTCGGAAACGGCTGCCGCGTAAACTGCGGATTCAGCTTACTCACCGGCAGGCTCGCGTTGTAGTTCGGATTCACCACCGTCGTCGCAGGATCGTAGATCGTCACGCCGCTCATGCTGAAGTCGCCCCCAACCTCATTCGCCGTCGGCACCGTCAGCGTCATGCTGTCCGCCTGCACGTGCCGCAGCCCCTCATAGTTCGCGAAGAAGAACGTCCCCTTCTTCAATCCCAGTCCAACCACCGGACCGCCCAGCGACCCGCCAAAGTTGTTCTGCACCAGGTGGTTCGTCCCACCCATGTCATTGAACGAGTGCGCATCCATCGCACCGTTTCTCAGGAACTCATACGCCGTCCCATGCAGTCGCGTGCCACCCGACCGCGTGACGATGTTCACTTGCCCGCCACCCGCACCGCCCATCTCTGCCGAGTAGCTACCAATCTGAACCTGAAACTCCTGCACCGCATCCGGCGAAGCACTGAAGTTCTGTGTATTGAACGTCGGGTCCGTATTCGTTGCGCCATCCAGCAAAAAATAATTCGCGTTCGGCCGATTTCCCCCTACGCTGATCGCCGACCTCTGCCCCGGTCGCCAGTACAGCGGATTCATGTCTCCCGTCTGCGCCCCATGGCTCAAATGCGCGCCCGGCACCAACAGCATCAGGTCCACCAGCATCCGTCCATTCAGCGGCAACTGTGCCACCGCCCTTTGGTCCACCACCTCACCCACACTCGCATCCGCTGTCTTCAGCAACTCCGCCGCCGCTACCGCCGTCACCGTCTGGCTATCCGGCCCCACCGTCAGCATCACATCCAGCGTCGCCTGCTGTCCCACTTCAAGCTGCAGCGAACGCCGCGCCACCGCAAACCCCTTGCTCCCAGCCTCCAGCAGATAAGTCCCTGGCAGCAGTCCCCCCACCTCATACACACCCTGCGCGTTCGCCGTTACCTTGCGCTCCGCCCCCGTCTTCACCGCTGTCAACGTCACGCCCGCGTGGGGAATCGCAAGATGCTGAGGGTCCTCGACCACACCGCGCAGCACAACGTAGTTTGTCTGCGCGCCAAGCTGCCCCACGATAACCAGGGAACAAAAAATAGCTGACATCCATGAGAAGTTCACAGCACACATCACGACACGCTTCATACGGTCTCCTGAAAGGTTGTTCCACCGCTGCCCTTACTGACTGATGGACAAGTCGGCTCTCCCGCTCGGATACGCCTGTGTCCCGGCAAACTGCTCACGGAGACAGCCTGGAAATATATAGCTCTGGGAACCGCCCCATCTTAGAGGCTCGGGTTTGCCCCTGTCATCGCGCCGAAGGATGACCTCCGTATCAATCGTTCGATGGAGCAGCCGGCCCATAGTTCTGCCCGCCCCACCCTTTGCGTCGCAATTGATCTCGCACCCGCAAACTGTGACGTGTAGCTTTATAAGAAGGAAAACACATCCAAGAGGCATCCAACCACATTATGACCACCCAATACTCCTCATCAGGCCGCGGCCCTTCCGGAACCATCTTCGCCTTCCTGCTTGCCCTGCTCCTCGGAGCCGCTACCCTGGCCGTCTTTCTGCGACACGCTACCACCGGCTTCCTGGGACGCATCGCCACCGCCATTACCGCTCGCCCCACCACCTTCGATACCTCCGTCCCCGCCGTCGTTCAGAAGATCCAGCGCATCAGCCGTCTCGAGAGCGTGGTCTACTCTATCGACACCGTCGTCGAAGGGTCCAAATCCAGCACCGTCCTCCCCGACCTCCTCGCCGGCGACCGCCTCCTCCTCGTCGTCCACGGGCAGTCCATCGCTGGCATCGACCTCGCCCAGCTAAAACCCGAGGACGTTCGCATCAACGGTCAGTCCATTCACGTCACCCTGCCCGCCTCCCAGGTCTTCGTCACCACGCTGGACAATCAGCACACCCGCGTCTACGCCCGCTCCACAGGCCTCCTCGTCCCCGTAGACCAGAACCTCGAGTCTGACACCCGCGCCCGCGCAGAGCAGCAACTCCAGCAGGCTGCCCTGGCCGACGGCATCCTCGACACCGCCCGCAAAAACGCCCGCGCCACCATCACCACTCTGCTCTATAGCCTCGGTTTCACGGAGGTCGACGTAACCTAAGAGTCAGCCTCAGATCATCCGGCTAGCGCCCCGGAACCGATCCGCGAAATCCGTGAACCCGCGGTCGCCCCTGCATCAGGTATCACCCGAGGGTCCCACCTCCCTCCCCACAACGTGCTATCTGCCAGCCCAGCCCAACCTGCGCTATCATCCATACCATGAAGTTTCTCTCAAACACGCGCATCTTCGGCGGCCAATCCGACGATGTTCCCTCCACCGCGAGCCTCCCCTTCCCCGAAGAGGAGCACGAAGATTCGACTCTCATCAAGACCGTAGGCTGGATCTCCGCCGGCCTCGGCGCCGTTGCTCTGGGCCTCTTCATCGGCCGCGAACTTCGCCTGCGCTACAAGTTCAACCACCGCACTCCCTACGACGCCTACGCCCACGCCGGTGACGAACAGGACATGGACTTCGGCCTCGGCATCTAGCCAAGCCCACCCTCATCGCTCCTTTAGCAAAACGTCCACCCCTCACCCGAGGCGACGTGGACGAAGCCGCACCCTCGCCGCCTCGGCCTTGCAGCCTCGCAAGACCTCCACACCGGCGATTTCCATATTCTTTCCACCACCAGGTTCGGCATAATGGCTGCCTTGTCACGCACCTCGTTAGAAGCCATCGCAATGCCTACCACTGGTTCAGGAGAATTCCATGAAGTGGTACAACTACCTCGCCTGCTTCTTTGCTGGAGTCTTTCTCATCCACATCATTCCGCATCTAATGCACGGTATGAGTCTCACCAACATCCTCGGAGTTCTCGTCAGTCTGGGCGGAGGCTGTCTGTTGTTGTGGACAGGCAAATTCTCGTTGAAAAATCCCTGGGCGATCGTTCTGGTCCTGGCGGGTATGGCTGTAGTGCTGATCTTTACCGCCCTCCATCCCCACCACCCGCACGTCGACACGCATGTGACAAAATATTCCAGACCACCTCTGCCGGCATCCAGATCGCACTCAACCTAGCGGCATTCCAAGCCTGTAGCGAACCACCTTTGCATCTCCAAGGGGAGAAACATGAGTCAACCGCAATCCGACGCGCTGGTCTTCTTCGGCGCGACTGGCGACCTGGCCTACAAGAAGATCTTTCCCGCCCTTCAGTCGATGATCAAGCGCGGCCATCTTAATGTTCCCGTCATCGGCGTGGCAAAGGCTGGGTGGAATCTCGATCAACTCAAGGCGCGGGCCAAGGACAGCCTCGAACAGCACGGCGGCCTCGATCCAGCGGCCTGGGAAAAGCTCAGTTCCCTGCTGCATTACGTCGATGGCGACTACGCCGACCCCGCCACATTCACGGCGTTACGCAAAGAGCTTGCCGCCGCCGAGAGACCTGCGCACTACCTCGCCATTCCACCCTCGCTCTTCGAAAAGGTCATCGAGCAGTTAGTCCAGTCAGGCTCCGCCAAGGGCGCTCGCATCATCGTAGAGAAGCCCTTCGGACACGACCTCGCCTCCGCACAAGAACTCAACCGGATTCTGCTCTCAGCCTTCCCCGAATCCTCGATCTTCCGTATCGATCACTATCTTGCGAAGGGCCCCGTTCACAACATGGTGTCGTTCCGCTTCTCGAACTCCTTCCTTGAGCCGCTCTGGAACCGCGATCACATCGAGAGCGTCCAGATCACCATGGCGGAGGACTTCGGCATCCAGGGCCGCGGTGCGTTCTACGACCAGACCGGCGCCATTCGCGATGTCGTTCAGAACCACATCTTCCAGGTCATGTGCAATCTCGCCATGGAGTGCCCGGCACGAAAAGACAGCGAGTCTATGCGGGATGAAAAGGTCAAAGTCCTGAAGGCGATTCCTCCTATAGATCCCAAAGATCTCGTCCGTGGACAGTTTTGCGGCTATCTCGACGAGAAAGGCGTAGCACCAAACTCACAGGTAGAAACCTTCGCGGCTCTCCGGCTGCAGATCAAATCATGGCGCTGGGATGGTGTGCCTTTCTACATCCGTGCAGGAAAAAACCTGCCGGTTACCTGCATGGAGGTGATGGGCCGCTTTCGTAAGCCTCCCGCCACCAATATGACCGAGCCCGGCACAACCCAGAACTACATGCGCTTCCGCGTCAGCCCCGAGATGACGGTTGCAATGGCAGTCTCAGTCTCTTGCCCCGGCGTAGAGGGACCTCGAGAGACGGTAGAGTTGGTAGCCAGCCGCCATCCGTGTCCGGAAGAGATGGAGGCGTACGAGCGCGTTCTCGGCGATGCGATGGCTGGGGACGCAACGCTCTTCGCCCGGCAGGACTACGTCGAAGAAGCTTGGCGAATCGTTGATCCCATCCTGAAAGCGTCGACCCCTGTCTACGTCCACGAGCCGCACACATGGGGACCGAAGGAGGTCGAACAAAACATCGTCCCCCGCGGCGGCTGGGATGACCCAGAAGCCGGCGAGCAGGAAGACTTCCGCATAGTCAACAGCCCAAATAGCCTCTCATAGGTCTCAGATCGTGATCCAACAAAAACCGACAAGACGACATCCGCCGATTCCGGAGATGGAGAGCGTGACTCGACAAGCGGCTACAGTTTTGCTTTAATACAAAGCTATCATCGGGACCCCACCTTCGCAGCTAGGCCCTTAGTGTTCAGATCGGCTCTGTAAGCAAAAGGGGGCGGCATGACTCCCAATCGGTTCGACGAACTGAGTCTTGCGTTCGCAAATGGAGTATCTCGACGCTCTGTCCTGAAGACACTGGCATGGTCCGGTCTTGGAAACATCTTTGGATCCTTTCCTCTTCTTAGTTCACGGTTCGCCTGGGCCGGCCAGGCGCAGAATTGTGTCACGGCAAGCGTCAGTGCCTGCATAGCTGCCGCCAACACTGCTTTTGAATCGGAGAGCGAAGGTTGCCAGGAGATTCCTAACCCTACCCCGCCGGCAATCGCGAAATGCATTGCAGCAGCGAGGAAGCGACATGATGCCGCAGTAAAGGCCTGCGATCCGTGCCCGACGAACACGCGATGTGAGTCGGATGTATGTTGTCCGAACAGTCAGCCTACCTGCGCCCCTCCGTGCAAAGTTACGAGGACTAACGAAAGCTCAACGCTGCAGTCCACGGTGACAAGCACTGTCCAGGGGCAGAACCTTGTTCTGACAACTACCCGAACGCTTCCATCGCGAGTCAAGCGGAGCCAATCGGGTGCGACAACTTTCAGACAAAGCGACAGCCCGGCTGGTTCGGCGAGCGGAACGACCGCGATCACGCTGGGACTGAGTCCGTTGGTCGGAATCGATTACAGTTCGGAGAACGGTTCGATTCGCACGCAGGTCAGTTATGGACCGGCATTCACAGGGATCAAGTTGGCTGTCTTTACGAGTAGCGGCGGCCTCGTTCAGGGAAATATCGACGGACGCGCGGTTGTCCCGTTTGGCCCCGGCACCGATGTTAGTTTGATGAAGTTTGCCGATGGAAATCCACCGCCTGTGGTGACTATCGATCCAGTGATACTGCAGGCGACGAAAGCGATCCTCGCAAAGGGGCAGAGCGCGGCATCGACCTGCTTGCAGGCACAAGCATCTGCGCCCACCCCTCGCCTCGACAGTCCCGGCTGCATCGCTTGCGAAGACCGCTGCGGCGATAAATATTGGAATTGCGCTGAAATCGCAGGAGCGGCATGCCTTTTGACCTTGTTTGGTTGGGCAGCCTGCGAGGAGTTAGCTCTAATCAAGTGCCAGAACGACTACGATAACTGTCACCGTGACTGCGAAATACCTGGGGCTGCTTGCTGCCCGATATCGTGCAATGGAGGCTGCTGTGACAACGCGACTACGTGTTGTCCGAATGCTCTACACGGTTTGGCCTGCTGCGGCAGTGGAACCAGATGCGCCAGCGAGAACAGTGAAAACGGTATTTGCTGCCCGCAGGACTCGGGTCCTTTATGCGGAAATCACTGCTGTCCTTCCGGTCAGATCTGCCCAGATCCTCACAGAGGGATTTGCTGCCCGGCTGGATCGAAGCTTTGCGGTGACACGTGTTGCCCGGTGGGCCAACTTTGTCTCAACAATAATACCGTCTGCTGTGCTCCGCAAAGCTTTGATTGCGGCGACGGTCGGTGCTGTCCGAACGGTGCGCCCTGCATTCAGGGCACCTGCTGCGCACCTCCCAGTAGTCGCGCGTGCGGAGGGGTTTGCTGCGGATCGCTATTCGCGTGCTGCAACAACGTCTGTTGTGGCGCCAACGACCTTTGCGTCAATAACAATCTGTGCTGCCCAAGGGACCAGGTCTGCGGGCACATCTGTTGTCCGGCGGGACAAAAGTGTCAAAATCCTGCCACGCAAACATGCGCGGCCTGCCCGGTGGGCACGGCGCCCTGCACATCCCCTGGGCCGAACGGTGTGATAATTTCCACCTGCTGCCCGCCAGGAGCGAATTGCTGTCTGGGAGTGTGCTGCACCAATCAAACCGGACATGAGTGTACAGGGCCGGGCGGTGCGTGCGGCACGATCCACTAACGGGTTACGAGGACGAGTACCAGCGATAAATGTGTTCGGAGGTGCGCCCATTGCTCTCTATTGTGCTGGCCATTAGGTGTCTGCTCTGCCTAATCTTTCTCGTTGCCGCCGTCGGCAAGTTCGCAGACCTGCCGGGTTCTCGACGTGCCGTGCGCGGCTTCGGCATGCCGGAGAGCCTTGCCGATTCGATTGGAACGGCGCTGCCTGCGGTCGAGTTGGCGATCGGCCTGGCGCTGTTATTTGCACGCACCGCGTGGTGGGGTGCGGTCGGTGCAGCGGCCTTGCTGACATGCTTTGTACTCGCCATTGGCGCCAATTTATTGCGCGGAAAGACTCCGGATTGTCATTGTTTTGGTCAGTTGCACTCTGCTCCCGCAGGCCCGAAGACTCTGATACGAAACCTGGTACTGGTTGCGCTTGCGATACTGCTTGTCGCTCGAGGGGCAAAGAATACGGGTGCTGGAATCGGAGACATTCTGGGGGGATTGACCGGCGCTCACCTGGCCTGGCTTGTTACCGCATTTGCCGTGGTTGGCAGCTGCGCTGTCGCTACATGGTTCATGCTGCAGTTGTACAAACAGAATGGGCGGCTGCTGCAACGGATCGAGGCGCTTGAACAACGAGGCAATCGCGACGCGACTCACCCGACAACAGCGGAGGCGCCAACCGAACCACCACACGTCGGGCTGCCCCTGGGTTCGCCTGCACCGGCGTTTGAATTGTTGGATACTGGCGGACGGCCGCACAGTTTGCAGTCGTTGCTCCGGGACTCAAAGCCTCTCATGCTGCTCTTTATCGACCCCGAGTGCGGCCCCTGCAAGGCGATGCTGCCGGGCGTTGCAGTTTGGCATACGGAGTACGCGGAGATCATGAAGATCGCCATCGTCAGCCGCGGCGCAGCGAAGAAGAACCTCGAGAAGCTTGATTCGCAGGCGTTGCCGAGCGTGCTTCTCCAGCAGGATCGCGAGGTCGCGACGGCATATCAATGTTATGGAACACCGGGGGCTGTTTGGATTGGCGCCGACGGCAGGATCACAAGTTACGTTGGCCAGGGTTCGGTTGAGATCGAAAAGATGTTCGGCGAGCAGCGCAAGAGGGCCACACCCGAACTTCGACCGGCTCACAATACCGGAGACCCGGCTCCGGAGTTTTTCCTTCCGAGTCTTTCTGGAAGGCATACGAAACTCGCGGACTTCCGAGGACAGCCTCTGGTGCTTCTGTTCTGGAACCCCTCCTGCGGTTTTTGTATGCGTATGCTCGAGGATCTTAGATTCTGGGAGCGCACTCCACCCAGCAATGCTCCGCAGCTGTTGGTCATATCAACGGGCCCAGCTGAGGCCAATCGGAAGATGGGCCTTCGTTCCGAGATCGTTTTGGACGATGATTTTCTAGTTGGGCGGGCATTCAAATCTACAGGGACACCTTCGGCCATTCTCCTTGACGAACATGGTGTCGTCTCAACGCCACTAGCTACGGGTGAAGATGCCGTTCGGTCTCTACTCGGCTTTGAAGACCTGGCAGGAGCTGCCTCAGGCAGCCTGCATCGGTCATCTTGACTCAATTGATCGCAAGATCGCGACCCCCGGGCGTAACGGACCAACCAGTAAGGCGCGCCTGAGGTCGGCCGAACACTCCATCATTTACCATCAACATCGATGACGAAACTAGCCTTCCTCTTCCCCGGACAGGGTTCGCAGTCCGTAGGCATGGGCCGCGACCTCTACGACAAATTCCCCGCCGCCCGCGCCACCTTCGACGAGGCAGACGAAGCCCTGGGCTTCCGCCTCTCTAAACTCATCTTCGAAGGCCCCGAAGACCAGCTCAAGCTCACCGAGCACACCCAGCCCGCCATCCTAACCGTCTCCGTCGCCGCCACGCGCGTCCTCGCCGAAAAAGGCATCACCCCAGCCCTCGCCGCAGGCCACTCCCTAGGCGAGTACTCCGCCCACGTAGCCGCCGGCACCCTCACCTTCGCCGACGCCGTCCGCACCGTCCGCAGCCGAGGCCGCTACATGCAGCGGGCCGTCCCCGCCGGAGAAGGCGCGATGGCCGCCATTCTTGGTCTCCCCGCCGTCCTCATCGCCGAAGTCTGCTCCCAGGTCTCCGATCAGCTCATCCCGCTCCCCACTATCCCCGAAGCCAAAACCTTCAACACCAACCTCGCCGTCGTCTCCCCCGCCAACCTCAACTCCCCCGACCAGACCGTAATCTCAGGAGCCACCGGCGCCGTCCACCTCGCCGCCGAACTCTGCAAGCAGGCCGGAGCCAAGCGCACCGTCATCCTCCCCGTCAGCGCTCCCTTCCACTGCGCTCTCATGCAACCCGCGCAGGACGCGCTCGCCTCCGACCTCCAGACCCTCACCTTCAACGACCCCGCCATCCCGGTAGCCGCCAACGTCAATGCCACCCTCGTCACCACCGCCCCAATCGCCAAGCAATCCCTCATCCATCAGGTCACCGGAGCCGTCCGCTGGGTAGACTGCATCCAACTCCTCATCACTCACGGCGCAACGCACTTCATCGAAGTAGGCCCCGGCAAAGTCCTCGCCGGCCTAATGCGCCAGATCGACCGCACCCAGAAGACTCTCCACGTAGAAGACTCCCCCTCCCTCGAAAAAATCCTCGCCGCTTTAGTCACCTGAAGAAAACATTGTCATCCTTCGCCTAAGGCGGAGGATCTGCTTCTCGCTTTTGTCGTTGCCTGTTCTACGTCGTTGCCCGTTTTACGTCGTCATCCCGAGCGAAGCGAAGGACCCCTGTATGTCGTTTTTGCTGTGTCTGTTCTACCTTTCAATTTCAGCACACAGGAGCAATCATGCGAATCATGTCAGCCCGCACAATCACCATCGCGGCTATGCTTCTCCTTGCCTGCCTACTTTTTGCCTCCTTTCTCGCCGCTCCGAATTGGGACGTTACCGTCGTCGACGGTAATGGAAACCCAGTTCCCAATATCTCAGTCACTGAAACGTGGCAAAATTACTCTTGCGAAAACGTAAATCACACTGCGACACTCACAACCGACGCCCACGGCCAAGTTCATTTTCCGCCCGTCCATGTCCAACGCAACGTAACAAAATGCCTTCATGAAACCGCGTCTGAGCTCGCAGAAGGAGTGCACGCCAGCCTGGGCCGACACGTTTACATCAACGTCCAAGGTCTTGCGTGTGTCCCAGACAGCCATGACAAATGCATAGACTGGACCGGCAGCCCAACCCACATGACATCCCGCGTCATTCTGCCTGGCTCGCATTGATGCGATGACTTGAGGTTGTATAAATCATGAAGTATCCCAATCGGAGAACAATCCCATGCCCGCCCCCCAGCCCAACGACCTCATAGAGAACTTCACCCTCCAAAACCAAGACGGCAAAGAAGTCTCCCTCACCGACTTCAAGGGCAAACCGGTAGTCCTCTTCTTCTACCCCCGCGCCGACACGCCCGGCTGCACCATCGAGTCCTGCGGCTTCCGCGACGCCTTCGAAAAATTCCAGAAAGCAGGAATCGTAGTCCTCGGCATCTCCCGCGACACCGTCGCTGCGCAGAAGAAATTCAAAGATAAATACGACCTGCCCTACGACCTCCTCGCCGACCCCGACATGGTCCTGATCAACCGCTACGACCTCATCAAGCCCAAGAACATGTACGGCAAGCTCGTAAAGGGCGTAAAGAGAACCACCTACCTCATCGGCCCCGACCAGCGCCTCATCCACACCTTCGAAGAGGTAAAACCCGAGGGCCACGCCGAAGAGGTCCTCGCTCTCCTCAAGAAGCAAAAATAGCCCTCAACATCCTGAACGAAAACAATCAGACAAGTTTGCCCGGCATCACATTGGGCAAGCCTCCTGCAAGGCGCAGGTTTTTATCTGCTACACGGAATGGATAAGGGGTCGAGGAAGATGCAAAGAACGCTGGTCACACTACTTGGCTTGATGATGTTGCTACCGGCAGCCTTCGCCCAGAAGAGCCCATCGCCCGCGGAGCAGACCCTCCTGCAACTCGCGAACCAGCGTCGTGCCGAGCACAATCTTGCGCCATTGGCGTGGGATGCCGCTTTGACACGCGCAGCCCGAACCCACGCCCAGCGGATGATCCAGGGACCGGGAGAGATTCAGCATCAGTACCCTGGCGAGCCCGACGTACCCCTACGCGTATCTCAGGCAGAGGGGCACTTCAGCATCGTCCTCGAAAACATCGCGGCCGCCCAGGCCACCCCAGGTCAGATCGCGGAGGCCTGGATGAACTCTCCCTCACACCGCGCAAACATACTCGATCAGCGCATGAACTTTGTCGGTATCGCCGTCATCGACGATCACGGAGTGCTCTACGCGGTAGAGGACTTTGGGCGCAACGTTCCCGCCCCCCGCCTCGACGAGGTAGAGGATCGAGCCCGGCAGCTTCTCAGCGATCGAGGCATCAAGTTCGTAGAATCCCCCACCTCGAAGGAGGACGCGCGCAAGAGCTGCGAGACGCGAAGCTCACCGCCGAACGCCCTCATCGTCATGCAATGGGACGGCCCCGATATAAACCAGCTCCCTGTCGCTCTCTTCCAGCAGGTACCCCAGGCCCGCGATCACACCGCCGCTGTAGGAGTCTGTCCCGGCGCGCGATCTAGCCCAGACTTCACCACGTATCACGTAGCCGTACTCCTGTACTAGCGCAGCGTCCACCTCAAAATTGTGTCATCCTGAACGAAGCCCCAAAGATTGTGTCATCCTTGAACGAAGCTCCAAAGATTGTGTCATCCTGAGCGAAGCCCCAAAGATTGTGTCATCCTGAGCGAAGCCCCAAAGGGGCGGAGTCGAAGGACCTGCGGTTTGCAGTTGTCGTTGTAGTAGTTGCTGTTGCTGTTGTTTGTTCCAGTCGTCACCCTGACCCTGAGCTCGTCGAAGGGG
The DNA here is from genome assembly GCA_025462645.1 of Edaphobacter sp. Classification (GTDB taxonomy): domain Bacteria; phylum Acidobacteriota; class Terriglobia; order Terriglobales; family Acidobacteriaceae; genus Edaphobacter. The sequence continues at coordinate 15,298 of JAOAPB010000122.1, forward strand.
AAGGGATCCCGAAGGTCTTGACTCACTACAACTACCCGGACCTTTCTAACAACCAACTCCCACCGTCTTTGCATCGGTCTGCTTCCACCCAAGCGCCTGTCATTCTGAGCGCAGCGAAGAACCCCCGCATCTCCCAGGGGAGCGCAGCGACCCGAGTGCCTCAAGTAAGCAAAAGCAGAATCAACCACCTACATCTACATGACGACAGGCGCAAGCTTGCGCCACCGCTCCCGCAGCAATCCTGTCAACCACCAAAACCATCTAACACAATGAAAGCAAAGGAAATAGAGTTGGCATAGTAGTTTCCACCAATCCGCTATACTTAAAACAGCATCAAAGAAAGCCCCGGGCCAAAAGCCGGGGCTTTCCCATTATCCATACGTAATCCGTTTATTATCTATATTTTGGACGCAACCCATTTATTATCTATATTTTAGGAGAAAGACCAAGCCGTAACCAATTGACTCATAACAACTTACCTCCAAGATACCCCGAGAGGGGAGGGGGTACCCACCAATCCATACAATGGTTTGAGAGTCCAAAGGAGGAGGGAGATGCCGCACCCATTACCAACAGCCGCAGCCGTCCTGGTCACGGCAGCCACAGCAGCCGGAGCCCTCGCCTACGCCGCCCTCTACCCCGACTCCCAACTCTTCGGCCCCGTCCTCGTCGCCCCCGCAAAACCCAACGAAATCGCCCTCACCTACGACGACGGCCCTAACGACGAAGCCACCGAGCGCCTCCTCGAAGTCCTCGCCCGCCACGACGTCCACGCCACCTTCTTCTTCATCGGCAACTTCGTCCGCCAGCGCCCCGCCCTCGTCCGCCAGGTCGCCGCCGCCGGTCATCTCATCGGCAACCACACCACCACGCACCCCTGGCTCGCCTGGCAATCCGCCGCTCGCATCCGCGAGGAGCTCTCCGCCTGCAACAAGGCCCTCGAAGACGCCCTCGGCACCCCTGTCCATTTCTTCCGTGCCCCCCACGGAGCCCGCCGCCCCTACGTCCTCCGCACCGCCCGCGAGCTCGGCCTCACCCCCGTCCAGTGGAACGTCACCGCCTTCGACTGGAACCCGATCCCACCAGAAAAGATCGCCGCACACGTAGTCCTTGGAATCAAGCGCAACCAGCAGAGACACCGCGCCTCCAACGTCCTCCTCCACGACGGCGGCCACATCGGCATCGGCCAACCGCGCATGGGGACCGTCGAAGCCACCGACCGCCTCCTCCAGCGGTACAAGCCCTCCGGAATAAAGTTCGTAACCGTTGCAACCTGGGTCTGATCCCCACATCCAATCGAAAAAGATCCCGTACGATAAACGAACAACCTATGAGCACAACTGCCCCCAATCCCGCGGCCACCCCGCTCGATCCCGAACTCCCTGCGCCAATGTCGATAGGGGCGGTCCTGCGCATCCCTATGCTGCGCCGCCTCTGGTACGCCCAGATCATCTCCGTATTCGGAGACTTCCTCGCCCTCTTCGCCGTCATCGGCATACTCACCTTCAAGCTCCACGCCACCGCCCAGCAGGTCACCGGCGTCCAGATAGCCTACATGCTCCCCATCGCCGTCCTCGGCATCCTCGCCGGGGTCTTCGTCGATCGCTGGCCGCTCAAGCCAACCATGGTCTCCAGCGACTCCCTCCGCGCCGGTCTCGTCCTGCTGCTTATCTTTGCCCGGCAGCCCTGGCACTTCTACGCCATCCTCGCCGCCATCAGTATCGTCTCCAGCTTCTTCGGCCCGGCCCAGGGAGTCGCCATCCGCTCCGCCGTCCCCCTCCACGGCCTGCGCTCCGCCAACGCGCTGATGCAACAAGTAATGTTCAGCATGCGAATCATCGGCCCAGCTATCGCCGCCTTCATGGTCGCCTCCTTCGGAGCCATCAGCTGCTATGTCATGGACTCCGCCAGCTTCGTAGGCTCTGCCCTCATCATCGCCTCCGTCCCCTTCCTCAAGAAGGACGCATCCGCACCCAATCCAGCCTCGATCAAGGCCTCGAACTCAGAGAGCGCCTCCGCCCTGGGCAAGATCTGGCTCGACATGAAGCAGGGCATCAGCTTCATCGTCCATCACGCCGCGCTCCTCTTTGTCATCCTCGCCATGGCCGCCGGCATGTTCGTCATCGGCTGCTTTGGCCCGCTCATCGCCGTCTACGTGCGAGACTCCCTGCACGCCTCGACGAAGTTCTTCGGCATAGCCTCTGCCATGATCGGTCTCGGCATGCTCCTTGGCATCAATGGCCTCAACGCCTTCGGCAAAAAACTCAGCAACACCCTGCTCGTCTACTCCGGACTCTTCGGTATCGGCGTCGGCCTGGTCATCCTCACAGCGCTCACCCACGTCTGGTCCACCGTTCTCGGCAACCTCATCATCGGCTTCTCCGTAGCTGGCATCGTCGTCCCCTCGCAGACGCTCTTCCAGAAGGCCACCCCACCCGAACTCATGGGTCGCGTCGGCTCTACCTTCATGTCCATTGTCTTCGCCGCTCAGATCACCGGCCTGGTTCTCTCCGGAATCCTCACCCACTACACGGACGTGCGCCACGTCTTCGCCCTCTGCGCCATCCTTCTCTTCATCCTGATGGCCGTCGGCAAACTCTGGATGGAGCCCAAACCCGAACCCGTCTCCGCCTAGAGCCTGTTAGGAACTACGATCCTGCTCCCCCTAGACCCCTCCCCCGGGGGTACTTTGGCTGCAAGTCATCTGAATTCAGCGAGTTAAACGAACCTATCGCTGCAAATTCGTCATTCTAAATAGGTTACGGCTAAAGTCGTCTTTCTAAAAGATTTATTGGTTTAAAGAGAAGAGCCCCGGTGGTTGCCGGGGCTTTTCTGACTCTGTATTAACTATAGCCGATTGAGTAAAACTAATTAGGCCACTTTGTGGAAGATTATTTTCGGAGACTAAGACTTTGTTTTTGTTTGATTTGCGTACGGAGCTGCGTATTAGTTTCGGCTCCAGGGGCTTGACAGAAAAAAGGGAGCCGGGCTCAGGGCCACCGTCGTTCTAGCCGATCAGAGCCCCCCGAGCCGCCTCCACCACCGCCGCAATCTCCGCTTTTCCATGCGCCGTAGAGATAAACGCCGCCTCGAACTGGCTAGCCGGCAGCCACACCCCTGCCTCCAGCATCGCCCGATGAAACCGCCCGAACGCCGCCGTATCCGAAGCCGCCGCACTCGCAAAATCCGTCACCGCATCGCCTGTAAAGAACCAGGTAAACATCGACCCCACCCGATTCGTCGTCAACGCCACCCCGGCCTCCCGAGCCACCGCCGCGACCCCCTCCGCAATCGCCCTCGTCGTCTTCTCCAACCCCGAATAGACCTCGTCCTCATGCGCGATCAAGTGGCTGAGCATAGCGATCCCCGCCGCCATGGCCAGCGGATTCCCGCTCAACGTCCCAGCCTGATACACCGGCCCCAGCGGAGCCAGATAGTCCATCACATCCGCCCGTCCGCCAAACGCCCCGCATGGCAGCCCGCCGCCGACGATCTTCCCCAGAGTAGTCAGATCGGGTTTGATCCCATAGAGCTGCTGCGCCCCACCCAGAGACAGCCTGAACCCGGTCATCACCTCATCCACGATCAGCAACGCGCCAAACTCCGTCGTAATCTCCCTCAGCCCCTCAAGATACCCGGCCGCAGGCAGAATCGTCCCCGCATTCCCCACCACCGGCTCCACGATCACGCAAGCGATCTCCTCCGGCCTCGCCGCAAACGCCGCCCGTACCACCTCCAGGTCGTTGAACGGCAGCGCCAGCGTATGCATCACAGTCTCCTCCGGAACCCCCGCCGACCCCGGAATCCCCAGCGTCGCCACCCCACTCCCCGCCTTCACCAGCATCGCGTCCGAGTGCCCGTGATAACACCCTTCGAACTTGATGACGAACTTCCGCCCTGTAAACCCGCGCGCCAGCCGAATCGCCGACATACAAGCCTCAGTCCCCGAGCTCACGAACCGCAGCTTCTCCACCACTGGGAAACACCGCTGCACCAGCTCCGCGAGATCCCCCTCCGCCGCCGTAGAGGCCCCAAAGCTCGCCCCCCGAGCCGCCGCCTGCTGAATCGCCTCTACCACTGGAGGAAACGCATGACCCAGAATCATCGGTCCCCATGACCCGAAGAGATCCAGATACTGATTCCCATCCTCATCAAAGAGATACGCCCCCTCCGCCCGCTTCACAAACGGTGGGTCGCCTCCCACCGCGCGAAAGGCCCGCACCGGCGAGTCGACGCCTCCAGGAAGCAGTTGTTCAGCGCGCAGTTGCAGTTCACGGGAGCGGGTCAGTGTAAGAGCCATGCACTCCAGTATAAAAGTCCCGGCACGCTCTCCCCGAATCCAACGGTTACCTGGCCAATGTCGTGCCACAAGAGCTGTAGATGTCGACGGTATCAGACTCATTGATCCTCACCTGGACCGGTCTGGCTCTACTTCGACGTGGTATGCCGCGCCTATAATTGCTCGCGCAGCAGATCTGCCCAGGGATCGACGTGTGCTAGTGCCTTCTACCACGGCGATGTGACGGTGTGTTGATAGTAGTGGAGAAAGCCAATGACCACTAATCAGGACAGCCCGGCAAGACCGACCGAGAACCGTTTCCAGGTGTCTTCCGGTCAGGCGATGGCGCTGGTAGAGGTGGTCATCTACGCGGCACTAGGTGTGATTCTTTCATTAGCTGCCCTGTTCGCTCTCTTTACGGCCTGCCAAACGCTGTGGCATGGCCTCGCGGCGGGAGAATCGGCAAAGACAGTCGTAGAGGTCATCGATCGGCTTCTAACTGTATTGATGCTGGTTGAAATATTGCATACGGTGCGGATATCAATTCGGTCACACACTTTGGTGACGGAGCCCTTTCTCATCGTAGGTCTAATCGCCACTATTCGCCGTATGCTCGTCATTACCTTGAACGCGGCGAATCTCACCAGTGCCGCCGACTGGGCGGATAATGGGCAGGCAAGGCTGCAGGCCTCCATGCTCGAACTCGGACTTCTGGGCGCAATTGTCGTCGTGCTAGTGGTCTCGATTCACATACTTCGCAAGAGCCGGGATCCGTACGAAGAACAGGAGACCAGGAGATCGGAAGCTGGCGAGAGTGCCCAGTCCGGCTAATCTGGAGCCGTATAATGAGCGCTCACGGAGTCGAATGACCGAAGCCGAACGCAACCAGATCGCGGGCCACCCCCTCCTCCTCTACGACGGAGTCTGTGTCCTCTGCAACGTCCTCTGCAACGGAGTTGTTCGCTTCCTCCTCCTCCGCGACAAAACCGCAAATCTCCGCTTCATCCCCCTCGAATCCCCTCTCGGCCGCGAGATCCTCCCCCACCCATCCCCCAAGGAGGGCGTAGTCCTCATCACCAACGCCCTAACCCCAATAAAACGCATCTATCACCGCTCCGATGCCATAGCCCAAGCCCTGCAGCTCCTCGGCGGCCCCTGGAGCCCCCTCGGCAAAGCCCTTGCCCTTACCCCCCGCCCCCTGCGCGAGTCCGGCTACACCGTCGTCGCCCGCCTCCGCTACCGTCTCTTCGGCCGCTACCGAACCTGTCCCCTCCCCACGCCCGAACAGCGCGGCAGAATCCTCGGCACTTAGGTAACGACTGTTTCCAAAGGCATCGTCCTCACCCTGCTAGACTAAAATTCTTCTTTCAAGCAAAAACATGGAGCGCAACTTGCCGGACACCTTCCCCACGCCCGATTCTTCAATAGCAACCGAGAGCGCTGCCCCCAAGCAGCAGGACGTAGTGACCGCACCTAAGCAAGCCTCTCCCCCGCGCTCCACGGCCCAGCAGAAGAAGTCTGCGACGAAGGCTCCCGCGGCGGCAAAGAAGCCCATCAGCTACGCCGACGCAGGCGTCGACATCACCTCCGTCGACCGCAGCAAGCAGCGCATCAAGATGCTCGCCCGCAAGACCTTCAACAAGCAGGTCCTCAGTGAGATCGGAGGCTTCGGAGGCCTCTTCGCCCTCGACCTCGCCAAGTTCCCCAACCCCGTCCTCGTCTCCTCGATGGATGGAGTCGGAACCAAACTCAAAGTAGCCTTCGAACTCGGTATCCATCACACCGTGGGCCAGGACCTCGTCAACCACTGTGTCAACGACATCGCTGTCCAGGGTGCAACCCCCCTCTTCTTCCTCGACTATCTCGCCGCCGGCAAGCTCGACAACGCCACTATCGAGACCGTCGTCCAGGGCCTCAGCGAAGCCTGCCGCGCCAACGGCTGCGCCCTCATCGGAGGCGAGACCGCCCAGATGCCCGGCTTCTACGCCGACGGCGAGTACGACCTCGCCGGCACCATCATCGGTGCCGTCAACCGCGACAAGATCATCACCGGCGACACCGTTCAGGTCGGCGACATCCTCATCGGCCTGCCCTCCAACGGCCTCCACACCAACGGCTACTCCCTCGCCCGCAAGCTCCTCTTCGAAGTCGCGAAGTACGGCCCCGAGCAGTACATCAACGAGCTCAAGGATAAGACCGGCGCCGCCCTCATGCGCACCCACCGCAGCTATCTCGCCATCATCAAAAAACTCACCGGCGCGGAGGTCGTCAGCGGTATGGCCCACATCACCGGCGGAGGCATCACGGACAACCTCCCCCGCATCCTGCCCAAGGGCATGGGAGCCATCATCGACCGCGCCTCCTGGACCGTTCCACCCCTCTTCGATCACCTCCAGCACCTTGGCAACGTCGACGAGGACGAGATGCTCCGCACCTTCAACATGGGTATCGGCCTCATCTGCGTCGTCCCCGCCGAAAAGGTGAAGAAGGCAAAGGCTGTCCTCAACCGCGCCAACGAGCGCCACTGCATCATCGGCCGCGTCGTCCGCGGCGAGCGCAAAGTCTCCTACAACTAGAGCTGCATCTCAGGAAGCGATAGAGCCTTGCAACGGTTCGCCGTCCGGCGATCTTTTGTCATCTTGCAATCGTTTGTCATTCTGAGCGAAGCGAAGACCCCGTATTTCGCTTTTGTCTTTTATCGTTGCTTGTTCTTGACCTACGCCCGAGAAATTAGCCTCGGGCGCAGGACCGCGAATCGATTTCAATTAGCCATTGATCCCGTATCGGGCGGCAGAGCGTTTATGCGAGAGGTTGGGAGCGAGGGCCTTGCGCGCCGCTTCGAACCTCTCCCAGTCGCCCACATCCGGCAACGAGGGAACTGTGATCAACTCTCCCTGTTCCAGTCCTGCCAGAGATGCATCCACCATCTCCTCTGCCGTCATGACGGTCGTTTCGGGAAGATTGTGAACAGGCAGCTTGGCACGATCCCAAAACGGGGTGCTGGTAGCTCCGGGAAGAACAGCCTGTACCTGGATGCCTTTGTTCTTTACCTCGTTGTGCAGCGATTGCGTGAGGTTCACGACAAATGCCTTCGTACCGCTGTAGACGCCGTTGAGCAGCTCAGGACTCAGAGCGGCAATCGACGAGATATTGATGATGAGTCCTCTGGAACGCTTTAGAAAGCCGGGCAGCACCGCCGAGGTGAGGCGCGTCAGCGCGGTGACATTGAGCTGAATCATGTTGTCCATGTCGTCGACGTCGGAGTCGATCAGCTTGCTTGTGCCGCCGAAGCCGGCATTGTTGACCAGCGCGCTAATATCGCCGTCCGAGCGAAGACGTGCCTCGACACGTTGAAGATCGGCTCTTAGGGTAAGGTCCGCCGCCAGAACCTCGGCCTTGCGGCTAGTCTTCGCTGTAAGCTCTTTCGCCAGGCTGGTTAGACGCTGCTCGTCGCGGGCCACGAGAATGAGATCGTAGCCTTGTCTGGCGAGACGGTCGGCATAGACCGAGCCGATGCCGGTAGATGCTCCGGTGATGAGTGCGGTGCCTTTGCTGGAAGATGTGGACATGGTGTGTCTCCTCGGTACCCTGATTCGGTACATTGATTTTGCCAATAGAATTGGGCATATTTTAGTAGAGTAGACCGGTCGGTCTAGAGATTCAGAAAATATCTTCCATGCTGGACTTTTGCCTTCAACCCTTCAGCAGAACATTGAAGGCGAAGTGCAGGAAGTTCTCCAGCGCCTTGTTCGACCGATCTGCCTTCGACCGGACGAGAGCGCCTTCATAGCTGTTGACGAGGAAAGAAGCTAGCTCCTCCGGCTTGCTCGACTTCAGCAGATCCCCTCGGACGACCGCCTCCCGCAGGACACGAGCTATCGCGGTCTGCCAACTGGCAAAGGACAGGTGCAGCAGGGATTGGAGCGGCTCGCTACGATCCGCCATCTCCAGGCTCAGGTTTCCCAGCAGGCAGCCGCTTACCGGAGCGGTCTGCCCATAGACGCGGATGAGTTCCTCGAAGTACCTTCGCAATCTCTTCAACGGCGCTACACTCCCATCGCTGAAGATCTTTTCGCATCGTTCCACCTCTCCCTGAACATAGAGTTTCAATACCTCTTCCGTGAAGGCTTCTTTGCTGCGGAAGTAGTGGTAAAAGGATCCCTTTGGCACATCCGCGTCGTCCAGTATCTCTTTGATGCCTGTCGATGCGTAGCCCATGGAGTGTATGTGCCGAAGCCCGACCTGCAGAAGATGGTCCCGTGTGTTTTGAGCTTGCAATTTCGCTCCCTGCGCATCCCCGCGCCTTGCTAACCGACTAGTCTATTCCATCCGATGCAAGACCCTGGCCTGAGGGTTCTGCTACGGACGATAAAGCCGATTCGCGTATTTGGGGTCACTACAGCAAACGTCAAAAATCGTACGTTTAAGAACGTTGCGAAAACCTGTCGCCAAACCGAAAGCCAAGTGCAATACATCTCTGCAACGCGAAGTACAGGCTTTTCAGCAGAGAGGGCTCATTGCAGAAACGTTCGTTTCCGCAAACCTCGGCAGTCGAACTTACTTACTTGTAACGCCATTTGTCGGGGAGGGAAGTCCAAGGCAATACACTGGCGGAGCAGCCAATTCTAGGAACAAATGGGTCCGCAATGAGATTTTTGACTATCTACAAAGTTGTGCTGGGTCCTGTGCTCTTGGCGCAGGGCCGAAGGGTTCGTCGTACCGCTCTTCGACTTGCCGAAGCGGCAGGTGAGCGAAGCGGACTCGTGGTGATTGAAAGTGCTCTACCGGAGCTGAAGCTGCTCTTTGTAGGGGACTCCACCATGGCCGGTGTGGGCGTTAGACATCAGTCCGCTGCTCTGGCATCTCAGGTCGCCTCTATCCTCGCAAATAGACTTGTCCGATCCGTTCGATGGCAACTGTTGGCCAAGTCAGGTGTGAATACCGGACAAGCGTTAGAGTTCGTGAAAGACCGAGAGCTTTTGCCCGCCGATGTGCTTGTTACAGCTCTCGGAACCAACGACGTCACATCTCAAAAAAAGCCCTATCAGTTCATCGCGGACTATGAAGCGTTAGTCAATGTGCTCTTGAAGAGGATCGGAGCGCGTTTTGCAGTCGTCAGCGGCCTGCCTCCTCTGCACCTTACACCGGCTGCACCGCAACCGCTTCGTTGGTACCTGGGGAGATACGCACATCGGCTTGACGAAGGTCTCCGGCGATGGATTGCGCCACAACAGAACATAGCCTATGTCTCGCTTCAGTGGGCTTCAAACCCAAAAGACATGGCCGAAGACGGATACCACCCCGGCGAAAACCAATATAGAGTGTGGGCTCATCTCGTAGCAGAAAACATCGCCACTTTGCTTCCAAAATAGGACTCAACTGCCACTGCAGAAACCTTGGCGTACGATCTCTGACGTTTGGTGTGGTGACCCCTATTTGCCGAAGCCCGGATGGCGTGCACAAAAATTGGTCAGTCGAATTGATCAGTGGAACTGCTCCAACCTGCCCGCCATCCGATTCAACTCCGGACTCACCTACAATCGATCTATGAAGCGCCTGGGCATCCTCCTCTCCGGCAGAGGCTCCAACTTCCTCGCCATCGCCAAAGCCATCCGCGAGCACCGCCTCATCGGCACAGAGATCGCCGTCGTCCTCTCGAACCGCGAAGACGCCCCCGGCCTTGCCGCAGCTCGCGAGTTGAATCTCCCGACCCTCTGCATCCCATCCGCTGGACGCAAACGTACCGAGCACGACGCCGAGATGATCGCCGCGCTCAACAAGCACAATGTCGATCTGGTCTGCCTCGCCGGCTACATGCGCATCATTTCTCCGGCCTTCATCGCGGCCTTCCCCAACCGCATTCTCAACGTCCATCCCTCTCTGCTGCCCGCCTTCCCCGGCCTCGACGCCCAGCACCAGGCCCTCGACTATGGGACCAAGGTCGCCGGCTGCACGGTCCATTTCGTCGACGAAGCCGTCGACCACGGCGTCATCATCCTGCAAAAGACCGTCCCGGTAAACGACGACGACACCTATGACACCCTATCTGCCCGCATCCTCCAGCAGGAGCACCTAGCCTACCCCGAAGCCATAGCCCGCGTCCTGAGCGGCAACTACGTCATAGAAGACCGTCGCTACCTCCACCGCACCCCGTAGACAACGTTTTGCCGTTGCCGTTGCCGTTGCCGTTGCCGTTGCCCTTACGGTTGTAAGTTCTTACCGTTGTAAGTTTTTGCTGTCATCCTGAGCGCAGCGAAGAATCCCGAAGGTCTTCGCTCACCACAATCGCTCACCCTTTTCAACAACCAACTCTCCCGCCCTTGCGGTTGTTCTTGCTGTTGATTGTTTAATTGCCTTACCCATGGCTATCATGGCGTTTAGAAAGCTGAAGGGCACGATAACAAGCCGCGCCGAATGCACCACCCTCTACCGAGGACGAGCCTTATGGTCTGGCTTTAGCACTTGGGTACCCCCCTCCCCCCTACTTTGAGCGTAAGTCTCCTGTTTGCAATGAGATGGAGTGCACGTTTTGCGTGTAAAGTCGTCCATATAAAGGTGTTACATGTAAAGTCGTCGTTCTAAACGGGTTATGGGATTAAAGAGGAAAGCCCCGGGTTTGTCCGGGGCTTTCCTTTGACTCTTATCAGTATAGCGAATTGAGGAAAACTAATATGCCAACTCTATTTGCCTTGTTTGCATGGGATTAGGTGGTTAAGGGGGTTGACAGGTTTTTGGATGGTTGGACAGACAACGAACAAGGAGTCTCTAAGTCCGCTGCCCCAGTTGACCCTGCTGGTCCTTCGCGTCACCCAGCTTCACGTGCATGTCCATCTTCTTCCGTCCGCGGAAGATCGTAATCGTCACCTCATCGCCGGCCCGATGGGTGTTCATCGCAGCCGACAGGTCCTGCGGACTCGTAATCTCCTGCCCATCCATCCCCACGATCAAGTCGCCCCCAAGCATCACCGGAATGTTCCCTTGGTACGCCCGCTGGTTGCCTCCGCGCAGCCCGGCCTTATCCGCCGCTCCACCCGGCATAACCCGGTCGATCAAAATCCCGTAGTCCGCCGGCAGGCCAAGCTGCTGCGCGATATCGGGCCCGATCGGCAGCGTCACGATATCCAGCGACGGCCGACGAACGTACCCATACTTCGCAAAGTCATCCAGAACAGCCTTCGCCGTATTGATCGGAATGGCAAACCCGATGCCCGAGCTCTGATCCGCTCCATTACTCGCAATCAGCGTCGTAATCCCAATCACCTCGCCGCGCGAGTTCAGCAAGGGCCCACCCGAGTTCCCTGGATTGACCGCCGCATCCGTCTGGATCGCATCCTCGATCGGATTGCCCTGCGGCCCACCGATCGACCGGATCGCCGAAATAATCCCCCGCGTCATCGTTCCCGACAAGCCGAACGGATTCCCAATCGCATAGACCCGCTGTCCCACGATCAAGCCGGTCGAATCCGACAGCGTCACTGGAGTCAGGTTTGGCGCATCGATCTTCAGCAAGGCAAGATCATGGTTCTTGTCCACCGTAAGCACCTTCGCCTTGTACTTGTGCTTGTCCGAGAGCGTCACCTCGACCCGCTGCGCATTGTCGATCACATGGTTGTTCGTCAGGATCAGTCCCTGCTTGTCCAGGACGAACCCCGACCCCTGCCCCTGCTGTGGAACCGCCCCATAGAAGAAGTCGAAGGCCACCGCAGTCGAGGTGATATTCACTACCGACGCCAGTGCCTTCTTGTACACCGCGATGTTCTGCTGCTCCTCCGTATCGAAGGCAGGCGCAGCCGAAGCCTGCGTCAGCTCGAAGCTCCCCAAAGGTCCGCCGCCCATCGAAGCCGTATTCGAGCCGGCCGGATCCCCTGGATGGGTAACGCGATGCAACCACGGCGCAAGCGCCCCGGTCGACGCAACATGCGTCGTCAAGTAGTAGAAGCCGGAGAGCAGAAGAAGAACAAGCAGGACTGGGCGCAGTTTCATGGTGGTGGACCTATTTTCCTTCAATGGCAGATGGCATCTGCTGCTTATAACGATTGTATCGAGGTACGCACCCTCTAGTCTGTGCGTTCCGTCGCTGCAGCCTTTAGAATCGGCCAAAGCTGGTCCACCTGCCACTCCAGCTCCGTCAAGGCTCCGCCATTCGTCAGCACATAGTCGCACAAAGCGCTCTTCTGCTCATCCGAAATCTGTTGCGCCAGCCGTCTCCGCGCTTCAGCCTCAAGCGCTTCCCTCATCTCCACGGAGATTGAACCATGAGCAGACCGAGCCACAAACCGCGCAACCTTCACCTCTTCAGGAGCCGTAACCAGAATCACCCGATCAAATCGTCCCCGCCAGCCCTCATCCAATCCGCTGTGCTTCGTCTCGAAGATAAGTGCAGATTCAACCATCACGACAGCGCCAGCATCTCGAGCGAAGATCTCCTCAGCCAGCTCCATCTGCCGCGCGATCACCGCAGGATGCACAATCGCATTCAGCTCTTCGACGCGTCCCTCCGCGAACGCAATCCGAGCCAGCGCCCCTCGATCGAGCCTCCCATCGGCCGACACAACTCCTCCACCGAAGTGAGCCACTAGAGCCTTGTAAACCGGCTGCTCCGGCTCCATCAGCTCCCGCGCAATCGCATCCGCCTGCAGCACATGCGCCCCATGCGCCGCGAACAGCTTCGCCGCCGTCGACTTGCCGCTTCCCAGTCCACCGGTAAGGCCGACGCGCAGCATGGCAGCTATCGAATCCCGCGCCGCAGCTTCGCCGCCGTAACGGTATTCTTCATCAGCATCGCAATCGTCAGCGCACCAACTCCACCAGGAACAGGCGTGTAAGCCCCCGAGAGCGCAAACGCCGCCGGATGGATATCGCCCACCACCACCGACCCACGCTTGGCAAAGGTCGCCGCTCGCAGAGCATCGCCCGGGAAGAACCCTTCAACCTCAGCAGCATCCGTCACCCGGTTGATCCCCACATCGATCAGCGTAGCTCCCGGTTTCACCATATCCTCCGTAACGAACCCCGGCCGGCCAATCGCCGCCACCAGCAGATCCGCCCCGCGCGTAACGCCGGCCAGATCGATAGTCTTGCTATGACATACGGTCACGGTCGCCGACTCATTCAATAGCATCATCGCCGCCGGCTTCCCCACAATATCCGAGCGCCCCACCACAACAGCATTCTGCCCCGCAATCGGCAGACCACTGCGCCTCAGAATCTCAATGATCCCGGCAGGCGTACAGGGAGCCAGCGCCGGCTGCCCCGACTGCACCCTCCCCACATTCACCGGATGAAACCCATCCACATCCTTGTCTGGCGAAACCGCCTCCAGCAACCGCTTCGTATCTACATGCTTCGGCAGCGGCAGTTGGATCAGGATGCCATCGATATCCTCCCGGGCATTCAACTCCGCCACCAGCGCCAACATCTCACCGGTCGTTATGCTCTCCGGAGGCGTCAGCATCTCGCTGTAGATACCCAGTTCGCCACATGTCTTCACCTTGCTCCGCACATAGATCTGCGAAGCCGGCACCTCGCCGACAAGAATCACGGCCAACCCCGGTACAACTCCGCGGTCCACAAGTTCCTTGACCTCAACCGCGACCTCCGCCTTGATCTGCCCGGCAATCGCAACGCCATCCAAAATTCGAGGAGTCTTTGTCATCTCTTCCATGGTATCGCGCCCCACACACTGCGCCCACCAGGTACCCCGCTAAGATAAAACCATGAGCATCCGAACGTTGACGGCAGAGGATCTGCGATGGCTCGTATGCCCGGTCTGCCACCAGCCCCTGCAGCTTAAGACACCCCATGTAACCTGCACAGGCTGCGCCCGCAGCTATCCCATCGTGGATGGAATCCCCATTCTGCTTGCAGAGCGCTCCATTGAGCCATAATCACGGAACTTTCTCCTACTGGCCTTGCGTAGAAACATAAGCCAGCGCAAACGTTTGGCCGAGCAAATGCGGTGGATAAATCCACAACTTAGGCTCAATAACTGCGTCTAATTCATTAGGAGTTTGCGGAGCCCTGGATGGGAAAAGCGATGACAAACGCCAAAAAGATCGAGAAGTTTGCAGAAGCCGATCTATCCGGCCTACGCGAGGAGCTGCTGAAGTCCGGCCTCGACTCCTGGCAAGCCGCCGATCTGATCAGCAGCTTCCTCTCCGGCCGCGGCTATGGTGTCTCCAACCATGCGGCGCGAAAAGCCGCCTCACGCATAGAATCCATAGGCTGCTCCCTCAAATGCCTACAGGAAGAGCTCGAAAAACTGGCGCTAGTCATGTGATCGTTTGATCGTTGATACGTCCGGCACCGCAAGACTTAGCCGTTGCTTTCGTCCTTCGCCTCCTGCTTCACGTTGTAGAACACCTGCACCACCCCAGGTCTCCATCTCAGGATAAGGCGTCGGAAACAGAGGTATTCCGATACCCAGCAATCGCGGATGGCGGATAAATGGTGAGCATAATCTCCGACCACCTTCGCCAAGAAATTGCCGCCCCAGATCGCCCCCACCCATCAGCCAGATACTTTATCCACATCTTCAAAGCACGCTGTTATCAACTAGTAAGGTTTGTCTGCTACCGTGACCGGCAAGGAGACAATCCATGCGCCTCGCCCCTATTCTGCTAGCCTTTACTGTCTTAACTTCGCCTTTCGCCTACTCCCAAACATCAACTCCTACTCAACAAACAGCACCCGTATGCGACGGAAGCTACAACGTAATCCGCCTCTCCGAGATCAAGCCCGGCATGATCCCGAAGTTTCTGGAAGCCGTAGCCGCCCATCAGGCCTGGTACAAGAACGCAGGCGGCCCCGACCGTATCTTTGCCTTACGCATCATCGATCGGAATCCCGATACCAAGATCGAAAGCATCTCTGAGACCCAGGTTGTCACTAGCCACATCGAACCAGCGACCAGGGCGCAGAGCCTGCCTACCAAAGATGACGCCTACAATGCCTTCGTCAAGATGTATCAGGAGAGCTCGACCATTAAGTCCGAGTTCCATACCTGCATGCCAAAGATGTAGGTATAAGTTCATCTCGCAGTTTGCGTCTATCTTTGAGACACCCTTCCCACATCCCATCCGTCGGAGCCGTATGCCAACGGATGGGATGGAAGCTGCACTACCTATCCCCAGTGCATAATCATTAAATGTCGTCCCTTTGGACTCCTCCTAACTGGCCCCAGCGCCTCGCAGAACTTCAAGCACCCACTGGAGAGCTCAAAGAAGCTCCCCTCCGGCGAGACGTCCGCTCCCTCGGCATGCTCCTCGGCGAAGTCCTCCGCGAGCAGTCCGGCGATACCCTCTACTCCGCCGTCGAAGACCTCCGCCGCATCGCCATCGCCCGCCGCGAGGCCGACTCCAAAGACGACGCAGCCTCAGCCCGCGCTCATCTCGATCAAGCCCTCGCCCGCGTCCACACCCACTCCAACGACCTAACCACCGCCTACCAACTCGCCCGCGCCTTCAGCTTCTACTTCGAGCTCATCAACCTCGCCGAGACCAATCACCGCAAGCGTCGCCGGCGCTCCAACCAGCTCCAGCAAAACGCCGCCCCCCAGCGTGGAGATCTCCGCGGAACCCTCCGCCGCCTCCGCGAAGCTGGCATCACCGCCAGCCAGGCGCATGAGCTACTCCGTCGCGTCTGCATCTCTCCCGTCTTCACCGCGCACCCCACCGAGGTCGCGCGGCGCTCCGTCATGTTCAAGCGCCGCCGCATCTCCGACCTTCTCGAACAGCTCGATCGCATCCCCGTCCCCGAGCCCCAGCTCGAAGCCCTCGAGCGCGATCTCACCGCCGAGATCACCGCCCTCTGGCAGACCGACGACGTCCGTAGCGCCCGCCCCGCCGTCCGCGACGAGATCCGCATGGCCCTCGACTACTACGAGTCCAGCCTCTTCGACACCCTGCCCGTCCTCTACTCCGAGGTCGCCGCTGCCCTCGCCGCCGAGTACCCCAAAACCAGCTCTCCGTCCCAACCCTCCATCTGCGAACTCCCTCAACTCGTCAGCTTCGGCTCCTGGATCGGCGGCGACCGCGACGGCAACCCCTTCGTCACCCCGCAGGCCACCCGCGACGCCCTCGCCATGGCTCACTCCCTCCTGCTCACCCACTACCGCCGACGCCTTCAGAATGTCTTCGAGCAGCTAGCCAGCTCCACCCAGCAGGTTCCCGTCTCCGCCGAGGTCAACGCCCTCCTCCAGCAGTACCTCACCCAGCTCCGCAGCGCCGGCCAGACCGCCCTCGAAGAGCGCTTCCACTTCGAGTACCTCCGTCTCCTCATCGCCTGCATCATGATGCGTCTCGGAGCCACCCCGCAATCCAGTGTTCCCCTCCCACCCAACCCCGCCCTCACCCCCTATACCCGAGCCGCCGACCTCCTCAGCGACCTCACCATCCTGCGCAACAGCCTCCTGCAGAACCACGGCCATCGCCTCTCCGAGATGCTCATCGACCCCATCCTCATGGAGGTCCGCACCTACGGTCTGCACCTCCAGACCCTCGACATCCGCCAGCACGCCCGCGTCCACGCCGCCGCCATAGCCGAGCTCACCGCCTTCCAACCTCAGGAGATGCAAAAAAACGCTGTCATTCTGAGCGCAGCGAAGAACCCCCGCATTTCGCCTGAAGCACCGCAAATCTCTACGTCTTTTACCTCACTCCACCTCCCTCCTGCCCTGACCCCACAGACAGCCGAAGTCCTCGACACCTTCCGCGCCATAGCCGAGCTCAAGCAGACCTACGCCCCCGAGTCGATCCGCCAGTACGTCATCAGCGGAGCCACCAGCGCCGAAGACATCCTCAACGTGATCCGCCTGGCCCGCCTCGGCGGAGTCAAAGTCGAAGCCGACGACGCCATCAACGATCCCGGCCTCCAGCCCGTCCCACTCTTCGAGTCGATCGAAGATCTCCAGAACGCCTCCGCCATCATGCGCGAGCTCTGGACCAGCGAAGCCTACCAGCCCCTCCTCCAGAGCTGGAATCGCCATCAGGAGGTCATGCTCGGCTACTCCGACTCCAACAAGGATGGCGGCATGATCACCAGCACCTGGGAGATCTACAAGGCCCACCGTGCCCTCCACCAGGTAGCTCGGGACTGCGGCATCACCCTGCGCCTCTTCCACGGTCGCGGCGGGACCGTAGGCCGTGGCGGCGGCCCCACCCATCGCGCCATCTTCGCCCAGCCCATCGACAGCTTCACCGGCGAGCTCCGCATCACTGAGCAGGGCGAGGTCCTCAACTGGAAGTACTCCGACGTCATCCTCGCCGAACGCAATCTCGAGCTGATGATCGCCGCCTCCCTCGACGCCCTCGCCCGCCCAGACGCCATCCTCCAGAGAGCCGATGGCACGGCTCCCCACCTCACCGGCGAGATGCTCCCGCAGTGGGAGTCCGCCCTCGACCAGCTCTCCACCACCTCCTACGACTTCTACCGCCAGCACATCGTCGACAATCCCGACACCTTCACCTACTTCGAGCAGGCCACCCCCGTAGCCGAGCTCGAGCACGCCCGCCTCGGCTCCCGCCCCGCCAAGCGCAGCGGAAAAAAGTCCATGGCCGACCTGCGTGCCATCCCCTGGGTCTTCGGCTGGATGCAGTCCCGCCAACTCGTACCCGCCTGGTTCGGCGTAGGCCACGCTCTCAACCAATTCGCGCAGTCCACCCCCAATGGCCTCGAGCAACTCCAGACTATGACCCGCGACTTCCCTCTCTTCGTCGACATCGTCCGCAACGTCGAAATGGCCCTCGCGAAATCCGACTTCGGCATAGCCCGCCTCTACGCATCGCTGGTTAAAGACGAAGCCCTGCGCAACCGCGTCTTCACCACCCTCGAAGCCGAGTTCGACCTCACCCACCGCATGGTCCTCGCGATCACGCAGCAGAAGACGCTCCTCCAGACCAACCCTGTCCTCGAGCGCTCCATACGTCTGCGCAATCCTTACGTCGACCCCATGAGCCTCCTCCAGGTCGAGCTCATCCGCCGCAAGCGCGCCGGCGACGACTCCCCCGAACTCAACCGCGCCATCTCTGCCACCATCAACGGCATCAGCGCAGGCCTCCGCAACACTGGCTGATCTTCTAGGCTGTCCGGAAGAAGACGAATCGCGAGCCTTCTGCGAACCGAGCGCGCTTTGGCCCAAAGGTGATCTGCACCTGCAAACTCAGGAGAAAGCCCCTTTTCGACCACACGGTCTGGTCCTCA
Organism: Edaphobacter sp.; assembly: GCA_025462645.1. GTDB lineage: Bacteria > Acidobacteriota > Terriglobia > Terriglobales > Acidobacteriaceae > Edaphobacter. Next base: position 33,776 of record JAOAPB010000122.1, read on the forward strand.
TCAGTTGCGGGCTTTTTACTGTTGCATTTCAAATTGTGCGGCTTTGCACCCGCTCCTGCTCTATAAGGAGTTTGCAGCGCAATACTTCAGCTACACTCCACGCCTGAGCCATGCACCCCCGAGGGATGAAAGGGGGCTCTGCATCAAATATCTCACTGATTGTCCCAACACCGTCTTCATCGAGATGCTGTTCGAATCCCTTGAGAAAGGATTGAAGAGAGCTCGTGTCATTAGGGCAGGTCCGGAGCCATGCATTACAGAACGGGCCGATGAGCCACGCCCATACGGTTCCCTGGTGATACGCGGCATCGCGCGTCAACAAGTCACCATCATATTTTGCTTTATAGTTCTTGTCGTGGGGAGAGAGCGAGCGAAGTCCGACCGGCGTCAACAATTCATTTTTGACGACCTCCAGTACCGCTTTCCACTTCTCCTGCGCAAGGACCGGATACTTCAGGGCGAGAGCGATCACCTGGTTTGGACGGATTGAGGGATCGTCGTGCGGATTCACGAGTTGCCCATCCTTCTCTTCCGGCGAGTCCACAACGTCATAGAGACAGTTAAGGTCAGCATTCCAGAAGCGCCTCTGAAAGCTTGCATATGCGAGATCAGCCTGCTCAACAAGACGAGAGCGATCACCGCTCCTGTCTCCTACCATCTCCAGCCATTCCGCGGTGAGCCTGAGGGCGTTGTACCAAAGTGCATTGATCTCCACCGCCTTGCCGCGCCGCGGAGTGACCACCCAGTCGCCTACCTTTGCGTCCATCCATGTGAGTTGATAGCCGACAGCCCCCTGTCGGAGAAGGCCGTCAGAAGGATCGGCCCCGATGCCGAAATCGGTGCCACGTAGATGCCAATGGATAACATCTAGCAGTTTGGGAAGGAGGAACTCCAACATCTCACCATCGGCGGTGATTGCGAAATAACGGTCAACAGCATGAAAGAACCAAAGAGTCGCATCGGCGGTGTGGTAGAGACCGGCGGTTGTACCCTCAGGAAACAAATTTGGAATCAGGCCGTTACGGATGTAGCTTGCGAAGCTCCGCAGAATGTACTCGGCTTCTCGCCGGCGGCCGGTCGAAAGGGTAAGTCCCTCCAACGAAATCATGGTGTCGCGACCCCAATCTGTGAACCAGTGGTATCCGGCAATCACACTTCTCACCTCGTCGCCTATAGCGTGGGCGCGTACTTGGTCTGCGGTGCGACCGATTGGCGTGATCAGGAACTGGTCGGCGGCGAGCACAAGCTCCCCGGCGAAGCCCTCGCGCGCTACCTCGGGCGCTGCTTGAAGAAGACGACGCCTCCGTTCCATCTCAAGAGCGAATGCCTCTGTGGGAGTCAGGGCGTGGACCCTCTCCCATTCTTCGGCGGAAAGCGTCAGCGATGCCTGCTTACCTGCGCTAAGTTCTGCAGTGAACGAACCAGGTGACCAAAGCCCCCCCTGCCAATCGTATCCACGGCTTTGTTCCACGCGGTAGCGCAAATTCGCGATTTGCTCCGTACCCATATGGAAGCCGCTCTGGTCGCCGTGCCAGGCGAACTTCAGAATAGGCAGATCTTCACTCACGCAGAGCTCAAACCCTTGGTCTACTGCGGCAAAGCGATAGTGCGTGTGCGGCGGCCCCTGCAATGCCCCTTCGTGTGGCCGGACGTGTAGAGCAGGGTGAACTTCAAGTCGACCGTCGCCCTCAAGCAAAGTGTAAGTGATGTATGTCGTATTTTGAGCGTGCACCATGCAGGCACGCTTCTCCAAAAGCGCGTCCGCAATGCGAAAAATCCATACGGGAAGTCCCATCTCCAGCCGAAACTCCTGCAGGTAGGGCCTAGTCGGATTGGCTATGGAGAGTACGGGATCAGCCGTCTCTGATCTGGAGGCCGCCTGCTGTTGCGGAACGAAATCCTCCAAATTGAGAATGAACTGTTCTTCGCCGATGTAGAAGCGTTCAAGAAGGCTGTTGGCCATCATGGTGCGGCCGTATGGTGCAGGAAGCGCGGCTATCAACCACCCATGATATCGCCTGGTATTTACCCCGCCGACCGTCCCAGATGCGTATCCGCCTAAACCGTTCGTTATGAGCCATTCTGTATCGAATCCGCGGCGGCTCTTCGCCAGTTCGTCCATACCAGAGACATCGAGGGGAACTCTTCTAATGAGCGGTTTCGGCCGAAAAGTCGCTTTCATATCTTCCTGTGATGCCATGGTGAACTATCCGGTTGAAAAAAATATCGATGGGACTCAAGAGGCGGCCTCCGCAGTCAGAAGAATTGCTGCTTGTTCTGGGATATGCCAGCCCATGGCGGTAACGGGGGACATGGCAGAGCTCCCACCATACTCAAGCTGTTCACTATTCCACTTCAGACACCATTGCTTACCGCTAGGCGGGGCCAGCAGAGGTTCGGGAATGTGAATAAGCTCAAGGAGCAGCCCAAAGTTGACCACTAGAAGTCGGTCGCTCTGGCCTTCAAGGGAATCATCACCAAAATAGCGAAGGACGAAGCAGTCATCGGAGAGCACGGCACCGTCTATAGATCCCTTGCGTTGCTTTGCAATCACGGGATCATCGCGGCGCAGCTGCAACAGGTCGTGAAAAAGCCGTTGAAGCTCCACTCCCTCCGGACGCTCGCGATCCTCCGGACTCAGCTTGCAGGACTCGAAGCTGATGCGCTCGGCAGGATGGGCGACGATAGATTCAAGCTTCTCTATGTTCCGAATGGATTCAAACTGCTTCATAAATTTCATGCGACCGTGGAGCAAACCTTCTCCAATCTCACCTCGCTGATCGAAGAAATAGACGAATGGTCGTTCGGAGCCATATTCCTGACCCATGAAAAACATCGGCGTTCCCGGGCAGAGGAGCCAGTATGCTGCCATAGCCCGGTACTGACGAGGACTGGAAGAAGCGCGAGGTCGTTGCCCAAATAAAGTATTGGCCACCTGATCATGGTTCTCCAGGAAAGTAATGGAACTCCAGGAATCCGCACAGAGGAAAGGCGTTCCACGAGGAGCTTTCTGCCAGGAATAGAATTGCCCCTGAAAAAGGAAACTCCATTTTGCCGCAGAGACAAACTCCTGAGCCTTCCCCAAATGGTCTGTATAGTAAGCCTCGCGCTTGCCGGTCAGCCGCACAACGGCGGAGTGATGAAAGTCATCATTCCACATTCCATCAAGTCCGCAGCCACCGTTCGTCTCCGGTGCCAACTGATGGCTCTGCTGGCGTTCGCACTCACTCAATAGAATAATTTTACGATTACCGGCAGCAGCACGTGCACTTCGGGCCAGGGCTGTAAGAATCTGTTCGCCATGGATGCCGGAATCCTTGAACGCCTGCGTGGCGTCGAAGCGAAGACCGTCGAAATGGAAATCTCGGATCCAATACTCCGCGTTTTGGACAAAAAAGTCGCGGACTGCATGGCTGTTTTCCCCATCGAAATTCGGAGCTTCACCCCATTCCGTTGGTTCTTTCGAGAAGTAAAACGGAGAGAACTGCGATAAGTAGTTACCATCAGGCCCAATATGGTTGTAAACCACATCGAGCACAATGCCCAGTCCCGCCCGGTGCGCTGCATCGATCATGTGCTGCAGATCTTTAGGCGTTCCGTAGACATGATACGGGGCGAAGAGACTGACTCCGTCGTATCCCCAGCCAAACTCCCCGCCGAACTCATTGACCGGCATGATCTCCAAAACCGTAATCCCAAGTTCACGTAACCGTAAAAACTCCCGCTCCGCAGCGCGGTACGTGCCCTCTTGAGTGAACGTGCCAATGTGAAGCTCGTAGAGAACCTGTCCGGCGAGTTCCTGGCCCGGCCGCGAATCTTCCCCCTCGCTCCATTCGAATCCGCTGGAGTCCACAACTTCGCTCCAGCCATGAGGTCCTTCTGGTTGGTATCGAGAAGCAGGATCGGGGAACGGTCCCTTTCCATCAACTAGGAACTTGTACCGATCTCCTGCTCTAGCCGGCAGTTTAATCTCAAAATAACCACCTTCGTCGCGTTTCAAAGAATATGAACCGCTGTCTTTTAGCACGATCTCAACCCGCTGCGCCTCCGGCGCCCATACATAGAAGTGGGTGCCATCGACGGTACTCATCGGTCCATGGCGAGGCGGCTGTTGCCCGGGCGAACTGTGCTCTACTTTGTCCATAAAAATACTGAATGCATGCGGGCGCAGATGATGAGCTTATTTGTAGCTGCTCCTTCACTAGTCTTTGGATGCCTCACTTGGGCATACAGGCCGCAACCTTCCACCAAGAGGTGCTCGTAATAGATAAGGCATAGCTTGGCTGGCCGGCAGCCAAACTGAAACAGCGACACGTCACGAGACACCACGAAGGATGCCCTTCCGGAGAGACTTTGATGGAGACATGAACATAGCCACAAACGGACCGGCCCGATTAAGACTTGCTGCTGATTTTGACGGCACTAGGAGACGAGAAGATGCCATGGAAGTAAGAAGCGCTCTGAGAATTGGATAGTGCATGAATGGTTATATACGCTCTGTGAGTTCTTATAGCCGGCCGCACTTAGGGCTCGAGTGACTAGATCTGTGATTTTGGCATCTCAGCTTCATCAGCACGTTCTATGAGGGGGAATCTATGCCAAAAAATCCAGACCCACGCGAGGTAGGCCCAAAGCCTCCCTTTGCTGAACAACAGCAGAGTCATCCCGGTACAGTGAAGCGAATGAATCCCCCCGCCGATCACGGTGAAAGCAGTTATGTAGGGACCGGCAAACTCTTGGGCCAGGTCGCTATAGTTACGGGCGCTGACAGCGGTATAGGCCGCGCAGTGGCCATCGCGTTCGCAAGAGAAGGTGCGGATCTGGTTCTCTCGTATCTTCCGGAAGAGGAGGCTGACGCACTTGAGGTCTCCATCGTCATCCATGAAATGGGGCGCAAGGTCATCCAATTGCCTGGTGACATAGGTTTACCCGAATATGCAAAGTCTCTCGTTGCCGCTGCAATGGAGGAATTTGGTCATCTTGACATCCTGGTCAATAATGCTGGATTTCAGATGACACATAACAAGATCGAAGAGATTCCAGTGGAAGAGTTTGAACACACCTTCCGCACAAATGTCTTTGGAACCTTCTTCCTCACGCAGGCCGCGCTGCCAGAGATGAAGCCGGGCAGCTCGATCATCAACACCACTTCGATCCAGGCATTTGAACCGGGAGAGCAGCTCGTCGCCTATGCTGCGACCAAGGCGGCAATCGCAAATATGACGAAGAGCCTTGCAAAGCTTGCCGGCGAGCAAGGCATCCGCGTCAATGCCGTGGCACCTGGACCGGTCTGGACACCTCTGATTCCGTCCACGATGCCGACAGAAAAGGTAAAGTCTTTTGGCGAAAATACTCTCTTCAAACGGCCTGCTCAACCGATCGAAATCGCGAATGTATTCGTATTTCTTGCGTCTCCCGAAGCGAGTTATGTGTCGGGCGAGATTTACGGCGCAACCGGTGGCCGCACTCCACTATAGCAACCTTGGGGCTCAAGATATGACCAACATATCCAAGAGAACGGAGGGACACCAGGCTCCTATCGATTCATTGGCTGCTGCGATAGCGACTAAGCAGGTGATTCTTTTTGTCGGTGGAGGAATCTCCCAATATCTCGGTCTGCCAAATTTTCATGAGCTGATACGACATGTCGCCAACCAGATGAGATTTTCCGAAGCTGATCTCGATCTATCCGACTACCCGATCGTTGCAGAAGCTTACATGCTTCAACACGGCAAGTTGGGCGCGCTACGGAGTTGGATGGATGAAAGATGGCATCCCCCAACCATTGATGTCACCAAATCCGATATTCATAACCTCATCATCGATCTCGATTTCTCCACCATCTATACGACCAACTACGACCGTTGGCTGGAAACTGCCTTTGCCGCCAGGAAAAAGCCATTTCACAAAATTGCAAACATGGCGGATCTGACCCACCATCCGGAAGATGCGACTGAGATCATCAAGTTTCACGGTGACTTTGAAGACGATGAATCCCTTGTCCTTACGGAGACGAGCTACTTCCAACGCATGGCTTTTGAGACGCCATTGGACATTCGCCTCCGAGCAGATTGCCTGGCCCGTCCGTTATTGTTCATTGGATATAGCCTCCACGATATAAACACACGGTATCTCCTTTTTCGCCTTCAGGAGCTCTGGAAGAATTCAGCGTTTGTCGAGCAGCGACCCAAGTCCTACATCTTCATGGCACAGCCGAATGAAGCTCAGGAGATTGTGCTTCGCAGCCGAGGTATTGAGCCGATCCTCGCAGAAAAGGATGATCCAGGACTCGCTACTGCTGAGTTTCTGCGGCAGCTTTATAAAGCGGTTGTGGATGTAGGACGAGTGAAAAAGCGCACCCCGAGGACTCGCTGAGTCAAAAATCGTCCGTATGCGAAGAAGAGCGCCGCTAGAAAATTCATCTCCGAAGAAACTGCTTCCCGACAATCCCCCGATCCTATGTTTGCATCTGACTGGATGATTGATCGCACGCATATCGAAGAGCGGGAGCATAAGTCATGGAAGATAAGCTGGCTTTAGTGACGGGCGCATCGAGTGGAATCGGTTATGAGTTAGCAAACGAATTGGCAAATAGGGGCTATGACTTGGTGGTCGCCTCGGCAGGAGAGAGACTAAGCACTGCTGCACAGGATCTTCGCAGTCACGGCCATCAAGTATTTGATATCAACGCCGATTTGGCAACAAGAGAGGGCGTTGACCGCCTATGGCAAGAAGTAGAAGCCATTGGTCGTCCGCTTGACATTGCATGTATCAATGCGGGGGTAGGCGTCGGTGGTCTCTTCCAGGAGACTGATCTCGATGCTGAGTTGAACATGGTTGAACTCAATTGTGTCGGCACCGTACAACTGGCTAAGAGAGTAGTACGTCAGATGGTGGGTCTCGGTGCCGGTAGAATCTTGTTTACTGCTTCAATTGCTGGCGAGATGGTAGCGCCACGCGAAGCGGTCTATGCGGCTACAAAGGCATTTGTTCTCTCGTTTGCTCATAGTCTTAGGTATGAGTTGAAGGACAGTGGCATTACCGTTACGGCTCTCCAACCGGGTCCGACCGACACGGATTTCTTCCATCGAGCAGGCATGGATGATACTGACGTGGGACAGAAGGGCAAATCTGAAAGCCAGCCCGACGACGTAGCACGTCAGGGTATCGACGCCCTGGTGGCAGGAAAAGACCATGTCTACGCAGCCTCCCTCAAGACCAAACTGGAGGGTGCACTCGCCAACGTTATACCTGGAACTGTCAAAGGTGCCATGCACGAGAAGATGGCAAAGCCAAGTAACGAAAATAGTAGTTCGTAGGGAAAGTAAAGGCTTGCGTCTACAGGCCTTTTCTTTGCTTTTAGCGAAGTGAGAGAACACGCACTATTTGAATGTATGCGTCTATCCGAGACTAAGTCATGACAGAACCTGCGACAGGTACTTAGAAGACGTACTTTGCCGAAAGTTGCATGCGGCGAGGACTGTTGTTTACGACGCCATCAGTGGCTGCGTTCAGGCGGCCAAAGACAGCGGACTGAATGCTCTGCGAGCCGAAGGTATCGTACGTGATATTGTTTGCGAGGTTCTGCGCCTCGAGCCGAAGCTGAAGATACTGTTCGTGATAGGTAGTGAAGCTCTTCGACAGGGTAGCATCCACGTTCCAGACGGCCGCTTGACGAAAATAGTTACGCCCAAGATTGCTGTTCTGGCCGGCCGCGGGAACATAGAACTGTGCCTTCTGTGCTGGAGTGAGGAAGCTGAGCGTCCCGGTGGAATCGAGCTGGATGTGACCCATATGCGGACTGCAACCGGTGCAGGAGGCCGGCGTCTGTACGCTTCCCGAGAAGGTGTTTGAGCCGGAGTAGAACGTGATGGGACGGCCGGAGTACCAGTTGCCATCGCCGGCGATCTGCCATCCTCCAATAACGGTATCAACAGCGCGGTTCCAGTTGCGGCCAATCCACCTGCCACGGCCGAAGGGGAGATCGTAGACCCAGTTTCCTGCCACGGTATGCGTGTTATCGAAGTCCGCCGGGGCGTAGTTCAAGCGAGGGGTGTGATAGTCGAAGGGCGTGGCAGCTGCGCTCTGCGTGCTTCCAGTCGCGACCGTAGTAAACGCAGGATCGAACGAACGCACATCCAGCGTCTTCGAGTAGACATAGTTTGCCTGGAAGAGGAAGCCACGGAAGAAGCGCCTCTCAATTTGCAGCTGCAGGCCGTTGTAGTTGGAGTAGTCGCGAGTCTGAAGGACATTGAGTCCACCGAGATACTGCGAGTACGGTTTGAAGAACGTGGCCGGCAGGTTGGAAGAGACAACAAGCGGTTTACCGTTCGGCGCGTCAGCAGTCGGATTCTGGAGACGTGTCGCCAGCGAGTTGGCGAGGCCCGCTACGTTATTCAGCGCGAGATTAGAAGCATAGTTGCGCCTGATAAAGGCTGCACCGGTCTCGCCTCCGATGCGACGTGTATCGGAGGAGATAATCTGCGTCATAAGAGCGCTATCGCCACCAGACTGAACAGTCTGAAAAGCCTGAAGGAAACCGTTGCTGTTGATCTCGCTCTGGTTCGTGTCATAACCGCCATAGAGGCCGGTGCCATGATTGCCGATGTAGGTGACGGTGAAGACCGTATTCTTCGCGATCTCGTGTTGTATGCTGAGGCCCCACATGGTTACGGCTGGCGTCTTCATGTTTGGATCGGCCACGGTGAGCGCGCCGGAGCTATAGACTGGCGGCGTGCGAAGGGCCAGCGGGGTGAGGCTGGGAACAGGAGCCTTCCAGTTCTGGGCACGGAGACCTTGGGTATTGGTGGTGCCGAACTTGTCCTGTCCAGAGGTTGCATCTGTCAATTGATAGGTAAGGCCCGGCATGCCCTGGAAGACACTGGACGAGAACGAGAAGGAGTTGATGCGGTCATAAGCGATGCGGAAGTTACCGCGAATCGAGGTCTTGCCCGTCTTGAAAGGGTCCCAGGCAAAGCCAACGGAGGGTCCGAAGTTGTTCCAGTCGTTGTTGTAGTACTTGCCGGGCACAAAGGAGATCGCCGCGCCCGCACTCTGCCCATAGGAAAGCGGAACGCTGGGCACAAGACCGGGCGCACCTTTGAACTGGGGAGCCATGCGAGCATCCAGACGGACGCCGTAGTCGAGGACAAGGTTGGGAAGAACCTTCCATGAATCCTGAATGTAAAAATCGTACTCCGGCCAGCGGTGATCCATGATGTTGATGCTGCCGGTGGTTTTGAAGGCAGAGCCATCGGAATTAGAGACGTATCCCGCGGCGATGGTGCCGATACGACCTAGTAAATCGTTGGTTGCGCTGTAGAGATTGGGCAGATCGGTCGCGGCGTTAATATGATCGGCGGCTGCGGTGGGAGTGTTGTAGTAGCGAGGATCGACCGGATTATTCGAAGTCGAGAAGGCGACCTGCGGGATGGCATTGAGAACACCGATAGAGCCGCGGTGATCGATCTCGCGCCCATAGCGGAAGTTGATGCCGGCCTTGATGGTGTGTGCGCTCTTCACCCATGTGAAGTTATCGGCTAACTGATAGGTGGTGAGATAGCGATTGTTTGAGATATAGGTACTACGCGGCGAGACCACAACCGAGGCAGGAGACGCGCTACTGAGGTTAGTGTAGCTATTGAAGTTGAATGGAGTGTTCACAGAGGAATCGAGTGCCGGGTTTACGAAGGAGTAGCCGAACCGGTTCATCCCAAGGAGAAACTCATTCGTAACAGTCGGTGTGATATTGACGCGATAGCCAAGGCCCAGATTACGCGGCTGGCGTAGCGTGTTTACCACGGCAGGCGCGCCCGGGAACGTCTGCAGGCCACCATTGGTACCATCCGCATAGGTGTTCTGATGACCGGAGTACCAGCGGCCAAAGATGGAATGCCGCGTGTTGAAGATATGGTCGATCTTGTAAGTGGTATCTACCTGCTTATCGGTGGCGGGCGCCGAAAAAGTATAGCCCGCGACGTTGAAGCCATCACCGATGGTGAAGTTGTTCGGCAGAGGAGCGAGCGCGAGGTACTTCTGTACGGCTGGATCGAGACCAACGTGGAAGGGATCGTTGGCGACCATGTTGTAGGTGCCGAAGGGAACAACCGGATTACCGCCGGCATTCACGGATGCGCCAGCGGAACCGGCCGGATTGTTCTTGCCGCCTGTGCTGTAACGGAAGAGCCCCTGTCTCGCCGACGCGGTGTAGACACCGCGCGTGATGACAGTCGTCTGCGTGGCATGGAGCAGTTCAACGTTGACGAAGAAGAAGGTCTTGTCCTTGAAGATGGGTCCGCCAAGGGATCCACCGGGAACATTCTGCACGTACTGCCCGCGTGGCAATCCAGCCGCCTTTGCTGCGGCGGTGTTGGCGCGCAGGAAGGGCGATTGATAAAACCAGAAGAGATTTCCGTGGAACCTGTTGCTTCCGGAACGAGTGACCATGACGACCTGGCCTCCCGAGTTACGCCCATACTCAGGCGTGAAGTTTGAGGTGAGGACACGGAACTCCGAGAGCATATCCGGGTTCAGGTGGGTCGGCGAGGAGTTGCCGCCGCCAGCGCTGCTCTCGTTGATGTCAACTCCATCGAGCGTATAGTTCCAGGCTCGGTCTCGCGAGCCATTCACACTGATCTGGCCACCCGTTGCATTTGCTCCACTCGCCACCACACCCGGAATCAGCGTAACCAGCGAGATGGGATTGCGACCACGCGTCCCGACGATGGGAAGTTGCGTCAGCGTGATATTGTCGACGATCCCGCCGAAGTTCCCCGAGGACTCTGTCTGGACAAGATCGTACCCACCCTGCACCTCCACCGTCTGATCCGTTGCCCCGATGCCGAGCACTGCATTCACCGTCGTTGGCAGGCCGATACTCAGCACATTTCCTGTTGAGATAAAGGTCTTGAACGCCGGCATGGTCACACGGACGGTGTAGTTCCCAATCTGCAAGCTGTCGAAGACATACTCTCCCTTGCTGCCTGACGTCGTCATGTAGGTCGCATTCGTGCCCTCCTTGATTGCCGTCACGGAGGCGCCAGACACGAGAGCCCCACTGGTATCCGTTACGACTCCAGCGATTCGGCTGGTTGTACCTTGAGCCAAACCCGCGATAGAGCCAACCAGCAGTAGGGACAAACAGAGAATTCGCTTCATGAGATCGCTCCTCGAGGACAATCGTTCCTATCTGCCAATCGGCGGCTTATAGATGATGTGGGTTCGATAGACGCACATGGAAAAGGCTGTATTCTCGCCTTCGTACGGGCAAGAGCACCCCTTCAACATCTGCGAATTGTCAGGCAGGAACGCGTCATGGCGTCACCGGATCTGACCACTGAAGATCAGCGGTCGCCGACTCAGATTTTTTGGCACATCAGACTGGGGGCAAATAATTCCGCAGCTGGTCGCGGATCGTTTGATTCAAATGGTACAGATGTTCCCAAAAGTGATGTAACGTTAACCCGACGTTACATCGGTGTCAAGAGGATTTTCAACGAAGCGGACGAGCGTAGCCAACAATGAATAAGAGTTAACCCGCTCGCCAAAACCCCACTTGGGCGACAGCACAGAGCGATTGCACCTTGAGAGAGGTGGAGCATTAAGAGTAGTTGACACTGGCGTGTCCAGCGACGAACGTAGTCCTATGCCGACCAGAAGAGAAACGAAGGATCTGTCATCTTCGCATGCGCCACTACTCTCACTCGACCAGTTGAGCAGCAAGCGTCAGGACATCATCCGACCCGTTCTCGAGTGCCCGCGCGAGTTCGTCCTGTTGAATGTGCGCGACATGGCGCGCCGTCTCGCGACCGGCCCGACGGCCATTGTGCGCATCGTGCAGGCTTTGGGATTCGAAAGCTACAAGGACTTCCAGCACTACCTTCACGACCTCTCCGTCACCAGTTCAACCATCCTCGACAGCATGAAGGCTGCTGGCAATTCAACGCAGAATCCTAAATTCCTTGGCAATGCAAGAAAGCAGATCCAGCAGAATCTCGCATTCGTCCACGACCACGTCGATCTGCAACAGGTCCAGCGAATTGCCACTCGTATTCATAAAGCAAATCGAGTTCTGCTTCTCGGCGGCGACATGGCGTCTTCGCTCGTCACCTATATGGAATATCACCTGACCATCGCCGGCCTTCCTGTATTCGCGGCAGTGGCACCGGGGCGCGCGACCCATCTAGCTCGCTCTACCACGCAGCGAGATATCGTGATCGGTATCAGCTTCCGTCGCGGACTTCGCATGACGATCGAAGGTATAGAGAGAGCCCGACAGAATGGCGCTTACTGCGTCGGCATCACGGACTCCACACTGTCTCCCTTGGCCCGTTTCTCCAACGAACTGTTCATCGTACCGATCAACAGTCTGTCTTTCGCGGCAAGCTATGTCGCCCCCCTCGCTTTGATCGATCTCATCACCGCAGGCGTCGGCAGCCTCAGGCGCAAGCAGGTCGTCGACCGGCTCAAAGAGGCTGATCAGGAACAGAAACACGGCCACCGGTGGTATCAAACAGAATCTTGACGCGGAGGTCTTGCATGATGCGTGTCATCGCAGTAGGTACGATTGTCCTTACGCTTCTCATCGGACGCCCTGCGGAGAGCCAGGGCTTTACGCTCGAACAGGCCTTGAGCGCGCCCTTTGCCTCAAACCTGGTCGCAAGCCCGCAGCCGGGCCGCTTTGCCTGGATAGAAAACCAGCAGGGGAGGCGAAATCTCTGGATCGCGCAGCCCGATGCCAACGGAAGATATGCCTCAAAACGGTTGACCTCGTACGACCAGGATGACGGTCAGGAGATGTATCAGATCGCATGGACTCCAGACGCCCAACACCTCGTCTATGTCCGTGGTGGCGACTCGGAATACCCGGACAGATCCGATCCCAACCCAGCGCTTTTGCCCGATGGAGTTGATCGGAGCATCTGGCTTATCTCCGCCGCAGGAGGAGAGCCGCGAAAGCTGAGCGAGGGATTCAATCCCGTTATATCTCCCAAAGGCGAACAGGTCGCGTTCCTCTCCCATGGGCAGATATGGACGGTACCTCTGGGCTCCGATGTGAATCCCGACGCAGCCAGGGCAAAGCCCCTGCTTCACACGCGAGGAGACATCTCCGAACTTGTATGGGCTCCTGACGCTCATGCCATCGCCTTTGTCAGCGAGCGCAACGATCATAGCTTCGTCGGTGTCTTCGATCTTCATTCGAAGACTCTCCTCTACCTCGATCCGAGCACAGAAGATGATGCCGAGCCAGTCTGGTCTCCGGACAGTCGCCAAGTGGCATTTATCCGGGTTCCCGGCTCTTCGCAGTCCACGCCCGGCGATCACAGAACAGCGAGCCCCTGGTCCATCCGCATAGCCGATGCAACCACAGGCGAAGGCCACTCCATCTGGAAAGCCGCGGAAGGACGCGGCAGCGCCTTCCGCGAGATCCACGGAACGCAGCTCCTCTGGACAGCGGATAACTACCTCGTCTTTCCCTGGGAGGCAGATGGCTGGGCGCATCTCTACTCCGTGCCGACAACCGGAGACAAAGCACTCCTGCTGACTCCCGGCGACTTCGAGGTGGAAGACATCAGCCTGACTGGCGATAGCAAGAGCATCCTCTACACATCGAACCAGCAGGACATAGACCGTCGTCACATCTGGACCGTAGCCGCATCAGGAGGCAGACCAAAGCCCCTGACCAACGGAACAGGCATTGAAGTCGCACCGATAGCAGAAGGAAAAATAGTCGCGGTCCTACACTCGGATGAGCACACACCCCTTCGCCCCGCGCTCCTGCAATCGGATGGCAAGCTGCACGACCTGGCTCCAGAGATCATTCCCGCGGACTATCCCGGCGCGAAGTTCATCAAGCCGGAGCAAGTGCTCTTTCCTGCCGCGGACGGCCTCCAACTTCACGGACAGCTCTTCCTTCCCCCAGCTGCCAAAGACGGCAAACGCCATCCCGCGCTTGTGTTCTTCCACGGCGGATCACGCCGCCAGATGCTGCTCGGCTTCCACACCATGCAGTACTACTCGAACGCCTATGCGATGAATCAATACCTAGCCAGCCTCGGCTACATCGTTCTCTCGGTCAACTACCGCAGCGGTATCGGCTATGGTCTCGACTTCCGCGAAGCCCTTCACTACGGCAGAGACGGAGCCAGCGAGTATAACGATATCCTCGGAGCGGGAAACTACATGCGCGGCAGAGCCGACATCGATCCCGCACGCATCGGCGTATGGGGTGGAAGCTACGGAGGCTTCCTCACCGCGCTCGCGTTAGCCCGCAACTCCGACATCTTCGCCGCGGGCGTGGATATGCATGGCGTACATCAGTGGCAACGCCCCGCGAGCTGGCATCCATCGCACGATCCCGACGCCGATGCACGAACACTCAAGACAGCATGGGAGTCGTCACCCATGGCATACCTCTCCACGTGGCGCTCTCCAGTCCTGCTCATTCAGGGCGATGACGACCGCAACGTCCCGTTCTTCCAAACCGTGTCTCTTGCCCGAGAGCTCAGAAAGCAAGGCGTCGAGTTCGAGGAGCTGGTCTTCCCCGATGAGATCCACGGCTTCCTCTTGCATCGCCATTGGATCGCAGCCTACAAGGCCGAAGCCGATTTCTTTCAGCAGCAACTGATGACACCAAGGCCCGCAAACAAGGAGCAGCAACATTGAAACGATCACTCAGCCTTATCCTTGCAACCCTGACCCTCCTAACCTCTCACGCCTTGTCCACACCCAGAATCTGGACCTCATCATTCGCGGAGGCTCTCTGATCGACGGATCGAGCTCTCCCGCAAAGAAGGCGGATATCAGCATCGCAGGTGATCGAATCGTATTCGTCGGCTCCAGTGCTGGAAGAAAAGCTTACCTCACGCCACTACCCGGGTGCCCCATCCTTCGCAGTCTCATCGCGAAGGGTGGGATCGTATAACGTCCCGAGCCGCCTCTTCAACAAGCTACTTCGGCCAGGAGATACGCACCTGCTGACTGACAAATCCAGAGCCCTGCGGAAACGTGACCTTCAGCTTCTCTCCCGAACGCTCCGCTCCTTCGACCTTTACTCCTGCATCGCCCTTGCCTCGCGTAGGCGGACCATTCCTGCGAAGGAAAAGCTCCGCCGTTGTTCCGGCAACGCCCTCCAGCGTCAGCGCAAGACTGCTGGCTTGATACGACTCCTCAACCACACGCGGCTGGTGGGTGCTCGATCCAACCTCGGGCAGCTCCTGCCCATTAAGGCTCACCTCCACCGGAGGCAACGGCAGTGTTAGAGCATGCACCGCAGTAGCGCGATCCCGACAGGCGCTGATCGCAGCATCCGGCTGTCCATTGAGACACAGCACCGTCTCCTGTGCCGACCGAACCGTCGCCAGCAGATGCCCACCCTCGCGCTTCAGCGTGACCGCATACAAATCATCGCCAACCCGCACATGATTCAACTCCGCGAA
Source organism: Edaphobacter sp. (assembly GCA_025462645.1). GTDB lineage: Bacteria > Acidobacteriota > Terriglobia > Terriglobales > Acidobacteriaceae > Edaphobacter. Next base: position 49,213 of record JAOAPB010000122.1, read on the forward strand.
GTCCCAGCCGGCTGGAAGATGCGGCTGCAATCGAAGCGTGCGATGCACGGCATCCGCCTCAACCCCAAAAAGACCGCGAATAGCTGGCGCCAGAACCATAGCCGACGACCACAGCTGGTGCGCGCTGCTCCGACCCAGCGGCTGGAAGAACTGTCCGGAGATCACCTCCGTGACGAACCCCGGATCCTGCGCCCACGTAAGGTCAAGGTTGCGCATCAACGCCGCATATCCGGCAAGCGGTCGCCCACCGCGATACTGCGCCAGCGAAGCCCATCCCGTAAACAGCGGCCACACCGAACCCTGGTGATAGCTGATCGGATCGTACACCGCAGCCTTGTCGCTCACCGAGCGCACCCCCCAATCCGTGGCGAAGTCGTGCGAAGCCCAGCTCGATAGCATCGCCTCCGGCTTAGGCAGCGATGCCCCGGCGCTCCACAGGGCCACACTCGGAAACACAGTCAGTGTCTTGTCGTAGCTTCCATCGCTATTGCGGCTGAACGCATAACTCCCGTCGCTCTGCCGATAGCTCGCAACCACCTCTCCAATGTGAGTCGCCTGCGCCGCCGCACTGGAGGCCAGAGCCTCATCCTGCATCAGCTTCGCAAGCTCCGAGACCGCTGCGCTCGATGTTTGATCAAGCGAGGCAAGGTAGATCTCCTGGTGCGGCATCTTCGGCGGCCATGCCTCCACCCATCCAGTGCCCTCGCTGTTGTCATAGACTCCATCACCGTCGGAGTCGTGCGCGCGGTCGAAGGCATAGGCCTTCTTCACTCCATCCCAATGCGCTCGCAGGAACTCCACATCGCCAGTCGTGCGAACATAGTCGGCAATCGCCATGATGAAGAGTGGAGTCGCATCCGCCGCAGCGTACTCGTAACCGAGCCTGGACCAATCGAGATCGCCATGCAGCGCCCCCGCCGTCAGCGAGAACTCGTGCATCATCTTGCCGTCGGCACGCTGCCTCTTCGCCAGAAACTCCAACGCCTGCTTCGCCAGCGCCCGGTCCCCATAGCTGTTCACCGCATAGAGGCTCCACAAGGTGTCGCGGCCAAAGTACCAGCCGAACCCAGGCCGGGTCGAATCGAACGATGGATACCACCCCGCGACCAGCCCCACCTCATCGCCCGTGCGCACTTTGCTCTGCTCAATGGCGATCTCCGCCCATCGCAACGCCGCATCGAAGTGCGGGTCCGGCGTATGAACGCTCAGCCGCTGATCGAAGAAGTGGTCGTAGTACGCTCGCGTCTGTCGATAGATCTCAGGCAGCGCACTCGCAGTGGCAACAAGCCGAGCCTGCATCGCCGCGACAGCAGCGGCAGAGTTCCTCTCGCCCGGCTGGCTCACCTCCGCGATAAGCGGAAAGAACCGCCCCTGATCCGCCTTCGGATCGAAGTGAACCTTGAACTGAAGTGGCAGTGCCTGCGGGCGCTCCTGATAGGGAGCCATCACTCCCGGCGCCGCATTCGGCATCCCCACCATGCCGAAGTTCTCAGGATTATCCGTGGAGAGCACAAACACCCCACCGCTGCCCATCGGAATCCAGCTCGTCGAAGGCCTGCCGAACGTGGGAGCAGGCCACTGCTGCACCATCGAAGGCTCAATCGAGATAGTGAGCACCGCAGGAAGAATCGACTCGATCTCAAAAAAGATAATCGCGCCCTTGGCAGGATTCCCCTCCCCCGCAGGCACGAACATATGCTGCCGCACTGTAATGGCGGCATGCGAATAAGTGATCGTCGTATGGTCCGGCTGCACATCGATAGCCGCAGCTGCAGCATTCAAATCGATCGGGACAGGGTACCCGGCAAGCTCCGCTGTCATATGCAGATTACTGAAGACCTTCGTCGGCAGAGCCCACAGCTCAACGCTGCCGTTCTGCAGACCAAGAATCGCGCCGCTGGATCCAGTCACCGTAAAAGGGTGCTGGGGTTGCACCGCCTGATGAATAACGAGAGGACCGGCTGACAGGGGAAACGGCGCAGCAGGCTGCAGCGTCCCTTGCGCAAAGGCAGAGCAGAGAATCGCAAATGGGACAAAGAGAATGCCGGACGTGAGACTGCGACGATATCTTGAATCGTTCCTGGTCATGAAGGGGGAGCTCGCTCCTGAGCGCAAAGACATTCTCGTCTACGGCTAGGCCAAAGGGTTGAGAAAATTGCCAGACGAGTTGAGGGGCTGCCGGCGAAAGAACCAGCAGCCCTCACGTTGAGAGAACAGACTAGAACGCGACGCGGAAGGCAAACTGGATCTGCCGCATAGGAACGTTCGGGTCAAGATTGCTGATAACGCCGCCATTTGAGCAGTCCACGCACCGCGCTCCCGACGAATTGGGAAGATCCAGCGCAGGATGATTGAACAGATTGAACACCTGGAACTGGAACTGGCCATTCACCCGCTCCGTGATTGGAATGTCCTTCAGCAGAGACGCGTCAGCCATGAACTCACGCGGTCCCCGAAAGGAGTTCCGTCCAACGTTGCCGAAGGTGCCGAACGCCGGCATCAGGAAGGCACCCGAGCTGGTCGGCGAGCCGACAGGACTCGACATCGGCGTAAAGAGCTGAACCGTATGCGTCACAGGATTGTAGCCGCCCGCATGCACGTTGAAGCCTGTACCCTTATTGGGACGGCAGTCGCTGCTCCGGCCCGGACCATTGAAGTTCGTATCCAGGTCCTGCTGCAGAGCGCACTCGGCAAACGTAGGCGTAAAGGGCTGACCGCTCTCATACGTCGTCGCTCCGCTCAAGCTATAGCCGCCAACCAGGTAGTCCATCCAACGGCTGCTATGTGACAGGAACATCCGATTCCTGCCGAACGGCAGCTGATACAGACCGCTCAACACGAAGATGTTCGTGCGATTCGTATCGTTCGGTCCGTAGCTCACGCGCGGATAACGTGCGAACACTGCATCGTTGGCATAGTTCATCGCCTTCGACCAGGTATAGTTCGCGTTGAACTGCAACCCATGTGAGAAGCGCTTGTCGAACTTCGTCTGCAGCGCATGGTAGTGCGCATTACCCGCTGGAGCCGCCGACGTCATGCCATTGCTGCAGCAGACGGTCGGCACGCCGTTATAGGTGCCATGAAACTGGTTGTAAAAAGGTCGCCGCTGCGCGATATCACCCGAAGCAAGTTCAGCCGGCGTAGACGCAAGCACCGGTCCATTCAAGTCATACCCATACGTCTCGCCCGGATAGATGCGTTCCGCATGATTACCGACATAAGCAATCTCGAACGTAGTATTAGCTCCAAGCTGCTGCTGCACCGTTAGGTTCCACTGGTCGACCTTGGGAAGTTGAATTCTCTCCGGCCGGAACTGCGGATTGAACGTATCGCTCAACGGAATAATCCCGTTCGAAGGCACAAACGGAGCCGCCGGCCTCGCCGGAGGAGCCGCCAGCGTCGTTGCATACTGTCCAAACGCGTTATTCGCGTTGATGTCTTCATTCGCGAGCACCGGCAGATTGTGCGTCAGCACGCTTCCGAAGATCGTCCCGAAGTAGCCGACGTTGTCATACACCTGAGAGAAGCCTCCGCGAACCACCGTATTCGGCAGCACCTGATACGCAAAGCCGAACCGGCCCGCGAGGTTCGTGTAGTCCATCTTCTGGCCGCCGTTTGTGGCGATGCCATTGACACCGGCAACCCGCGTCCCACCCGAAGCGATAGAGGCGAATCCGCCCTTACCCGTTCCATTCACCGTCTCGGGATAGATGATGTCCCATCGAACTCCATAGTTCACCGTCAGCTTCGGTGTCACCCGATAGCTATCCTGCCCATAGAACGCGAGCCGCTTCTGCCGGTTCGCCGCATCGTTCTGGTACACGTCGAAGCGCTGAAACTCATTGATCTGCCCGAACAGCAGTGAAGCCAGACCGCTGCCCGCGCCGACCGATCCACTCGGAGCAGCGGTCGAACCATTGTTGAAGTTCAGCACGCCCGTCCGGTTGTTATCGCTGGCATTGCGGAGATTCATCGCATACCGCACATCCCCGCCGAACTTGATCGTGTGCTTGCCCAGGATCTTCGTCCAGTTATTCGCCAGCTGATACACCTGCTCGCTCTCCAGCAGAGGGCAGTTGCAGCCCTGGTCGCCGAAGTTGCTGATGCTGTGGTCGCTGATATTGAACGACGGCAGGCCGCTCGTATCGCTCACCGTGTTCAGGTTCGGAATACCCGCTGCGGTGGCAGGCGTCGTGCCCACCGAGAACTTGTTCTCCGCAACGTGATAGTTCAGGTAGCCCAGCCGCACATCGGTCAGCAATCCTGAGTTCACCGCCCAGTCAACCCCCAGCGCTGCGCTCTGATTCTGTACATTGGACGTGCCCGACGTATTGCCGATGCCGAAGCCCTGTCCACCGGCAGCGCCGAAGGCAGGAACACCCAGCAACCGGTACAGCGCATAGTCATATCGCCCGAACGCGCTTATCCTGTCGTTGATCCTGTAGTCCAGGCGAACGTCTGCCTGGTCGCCGTTGTTCGATCCCGTGCCCGAAGCGGCATAGTTGTTCTGTGTCGTAGAGGAAGAGGTCGTATTCGGCGCAGGCAGTTGACGAAGGAAAAACAACGCCTGCGGAGAGAGAGCCGAAACTGGAACGGCATTCGGAGCATAGGCAACCGGTGTTTTACTGCCCGAGGTCGGGTAGTTATAGATAGCCCCGCTCGTCACGTACTGGCTCAGGTCGCAGGTCGTGCTTCCCGGCGCCAGGCAGGTATTGCGAACCGTGTTCGTCGGAACCGACTGCAGGAAGCTCGTCCCCAACCGCTGGCGCAGCCCCTGGTAGTCCATGAAGAAGAAGGCCTTGTTCTTCATGATCGGCCCGCCCAGCGATCCCCCGAACTGGCTGTACAAGGCGCTCGGAAGAAAACGCCCGGTCACAGGGTTTGGAGTCGAGTTCGCAAACGGATCGCGAGCCTGCTGTGCATCGCTGTGCCGAAACCAGAACGCATCCCCGTGGAAATCATTGCTGCCCGACTTCGTGCTTGCGCTGATAATGCCGCCCGCCGCGCCGCCAAACTCCGCGTCGTAGTTCTGCGTCGTCACCTTCATCTCGCCGATCGAGTCCAGCGTCGGGTTGATCACGATGATTCCCAGCACCGGGTCGCGGTTATCCGTCCCATCCAGCAGAAATCCCTGCACGCCGTAGTTGGAGCCGTTAGAGTTCAGCGCAATGCCCCCCTGCGGGTTCTCCGGCCCCTGGATGTTGAACGACGAGTGCTGCATCCCTGGGGTCAGCAGCGCGAACGTGGTGAAGTTGCGTGTCAGGTTCGGCAGCGCCTGGATGGAGCGCTCGTTCAAGATCTCCGACACCTCGGCCCGGTCCGTCCTCAGCGCCGGAACCTCGGAGGTCACAGTCACCGACTGCGAGGCCCCCGCAACCTGTAGTACGACGTCTACCTTCTGGGACATGCCGGCATGAAGCTCCACACCCGTAGCCTGCCCGGGAGCGAACGTACCCGACTCCACCTTGAGGCTGTACACATCGGGAATCAGGTTGTTCACCTGCCAGAATCCCTCTCCATTGCTCTGAGTCACGGACTCCGTTCCCTTGCCGACGTCTGTTACCGTCACCTTCGCATTTGGGACAATCGCCCCCGTGTTGTCCGTAACCGTTCCATACAGCGATCCGTAGATCGCCTGTCCATACCCGGTTCCGCTCAGCATAGCCACCGCTAGGACCAAAATCCCGAGGTATACCTGCTTTATAAATGACTTCATCCTTGCCTCCGAAAACGGCATCCAAATGAGAGTGACCACACTTATCGTTCCGATTCGCAGACGCGAGCCACCGGATCGATAGGGTCAGGAGGATGCGGCTTAGTCCGCACCTCTCGCAGTCCCACTTATGAGCCGCCGTAAACCATGCTCTTTGTTAACAACACTTGAATACGTCGTTCACCGTGATTTGACCGTGAAACGGCACGTGAAATACTAGTTGCTGGCATGAAAATCGCGTCGGAACACAACGAGCAAGTGATTGATTTCCCTGGAGATCCACGCTGGGAGCTAGTCCAGCGCCTTATTGAAAGCCCACACCTCGTCGGCTCTGCTCGTCTGCGCGATTTTCTGCTCCATGTCGCAGCCTGCGCCATCCGACAGACCCCCGAAGAGGCCACCGAGCAACAGATAGGAATTCAGGTCTTCCAGCGCTCTCCCGGCTTCAACTCCAGCGAAGACAGCATCGTTCGCAGCCAGGCTCGACTCCTGCGGCTCAAGCTCTCTGCCTACTTCAACGCCGAGGGAGCCTCCGAACCGCTCATCATCGAGATCCCCAAAGGGCATTACCTGCCCGTCTTTCTTCCGGCCCATACCTCTCCGCATGACCCTCCGGCTTCAACCCCCGTCAATGCGGCAGCCGCACCACATGAAACTCCGGCAGCCCCTGTCGAAGAGCTCTCACTCAGCAACATCCTCCCATACACTCCGGTAAAACGAAGGGGATTCACCAATCGTCATTGGCAAATCGCAGCCGGTATCTTTTTGGTTCTGATCCTCATTGCCCTTACCGGATTCCGTACTTGGCATAGATATCCGACACCTTCCAAACCGTTGAATCAACTCTGGTCGCCCTTCCTCACTGGCGATCCTCCGCTGGTCATCTACAGCAACGCTGTCTTCATAGGCGATGCCAAACGCGGAATGCGCTATGCCGCTGGCGACGGCTCCGAAAACCAGTCACCCGACCGCGTGGACAACTACACCGGAATCGGAGAACTCAGTGCCGTTCATGAGCTTACCCGGCTCTTCGACCAGCGCCATGCCGAGTTCATCCTCAAGCGCAGCCCCCTGGTCACCTGGGACGAGGCCCGCTCCCGCAACCTCATCTTCATCGGCTCCATCGCGGAGAACGGCTCCCTCAAGGAGCTCCCCTCCACCCAGGACTTCACTCTGGTAGCCACTGCGGACGCCGCCGGAATCGTCAATCACCATCCCAGGCCCGGTGAGCCCGAGACCTGGCTTCGCCCCGAACACCCTCTCACCAGGGACTACGCCATCGTCGCCCTCCTGCCGGGCATCCAGCCCGATCTCCATATGTTCGTCTTCAGCGGACTGACAACGCTGGGAACGCAGGCCGCGGTGGAGTACGCCTCAAACCCGGAGGCCGCAGCCGAACTCCTGCGCTACGCCACCTCAGATGGTAGAGTCCACAACTTCGAGGCCCTCCTCGAGGTAAGCATCAGCGGCGGAGTCCCCCTGCAACCCAGACTGCTCTCCATGCGCGTCCACTAGCTACCGTCATCCTGAACACATAGCTACCATCGCACGCCATCTACCGTCATCCTGAGCGGACAGCTATCGTTATCATTCTGAGCGAACAGCTATCGTTATCATCCTGAAGGGGCAGCTACTCGTCATATCCTGAAGGGGATTAGTACCGTCATCCTGAGCGCAGCGAAGGATCCCGAAGGACTTCACCCATCACAACCGCCCAACATTTTTCAACAATCATTCCCCACCGCCTTGATGTTGCTTCCTCTTCCCCGACCCGCCACAAACCTCATAAAGGAAGGCATGCATCGAACGATCGGCGGTAACCCAAAAACCTGTCAAGCCCCCGACTCACTTAAGTTGCACTAAATCAATAACATACACATGGCATACTAGTTTCCTCCTATTCGCTATACTTTAAACAGAGTCAAAGAAAGAGCCTCGGCCAAAAACCGGGGCTCATTTATTTAATAGTTAAGGAGCCTATAAATGAGAATTCGCGCATAAGTAGTTTAGTTGCACGAATTTGTCCGTAAGTCCTTTATATGGACGACTTTGCAGCCAACATATTTCTTAACTTACAGATAATGAATAAGTTATTCCAAGGTACCCCCCGGGGGGTACCCCCCAATGAAAAGGAAAATATTGAAACGTTCCCAGGAGAAGCCACACTATCCCTTCGTAGTCGGTTTCGAACCGGTTGCTCTGTCCTCGCCCCACAGGGAAGCTGATTCTCTAACCTGACGGGAGACAGGATAGAGATCGTACCGCTATGTTTTTCCTGATCTGGCGTTCTCGATATCCGTTGACGCCAGACTGCCCCTTTTTGGTTCCTCTGCCTACAGGAAACCCGGCGTGCGCAAGCGCCGGGGTTCTCTCATGGAGCAAACCTCATTCGCGAAAGGCTCAACCACCCGAATACAACAGGAACGGAGCCCAGTACAGCGGCTTGCGGAACACTCCGCTTGAGTGCAGCATCGCAAGCTTCGCCGATCGCAGCGCCGCATCCGGCTGGTTGCCTTTGGCCAGCTCGCCATAGAGATGGTCCATCAACTGCGGAGTCGATACATCGCTGACCTCCCACATGGCTCCGATGACATGATGCGAGCCGGCACGCAGAAAGGCCCAGGCCAATCCCACCAGGCCCTCGCCCGTGTACTGCCGCTGCCCCGAGCCGTAGCAGGATGAGAGCGTCACCAGATCCGCATTAAGATTCTGGCTGAGAATGTCTCGCGCATAGAGCTTGTAAGCGCTGGCATCGCCCCGGTTCCGCGAGAGGACAACCGCGGAGTCAAGCGGCGTAGTCATGTTCGCCGTAGCATGAGCGACGAAGTGGATGTACGAGAACTCGCCAGGCTGATGGCTCCGGTACGCATCCGGAGACGCCTGCGCCCCGGTCAGCACCGTCCGATGGTCCGCAGCGAAGTGACCCGCGATATTGGCCACCTCAGCGGAGGCATTGGCCAGCTTCGCGTACTCCTCATCGCGATAGACCGGGTCCCCCATTAAAAGGATGCGCCGGTTCGCATATCGTGTCTCCCTCTCGCCACTCGCGGAGAGCAGCCGCAGCGACTTCGCATTTGTAACCGTAACGTCCTCGATCCAGAAGTGAGGAGTCTCAGCTCCTGCAAGAAGCGTCTCGAAGTTGAGGCTGCTGAGTCCCTCGTCCCCGACGATGAAGACCCTGCCGCCCTTGCCGATCAGCCTCTCCGCCGGCTTGACCAGCGCCTCATAGAGTTCGCGCCCAGGCCCACCCGGCTGGGTCAGAACATCCTTCGAAGCCAGGATCGCCTTCGTGTGCGACTGAATGAGCGGAAGAATGGTCTCGCTCCCCGGCAGCTCATAAAATTGCTGGCGAGCCGCGGTAATAGCCCAAAGATAGGAGACCTTTGGCCGCAGCGAGTACACCAGAATCGTAGCTTTCGTCCGAGCCGCAATCGCCCGCGCATTCAACCTCCGAGCTCTTTGAAAACCTTGATTCTCACCCTTCGCAGGAGAGAGCCTCAGTCCATCCGCCAGAGCCTCAGCCCGGCTCGCATCCACCACACTCAAAGCCTCATCGGCTCGATGCTCGCGGACCAGATAATCCGTGTAACTCACATACAGATCGCTCCCATTCTCCAGGAACGGAAGCGTCGACTCGACACTGGTAAGCGACGACCTCTGCCGCTGAAACGTCTCGATCGATCGCTGAAACCACCGCCCCGCCTCCGCCGTCTGCCCAGACCCCGAGTAGATACGAGCCAGCGTACTCTCAGCCTCCCACCGCAGCGACGGAACATCCACCGCCCGCCCCTCAAGCTGAAGAAGCGTCTTGATAGAACCCTGCCTATCCCCACGTTTATCAAGAAGCAGGGCATCCAACAACATAGGCTCAAGCCCCGCCCTCTCACTCTTTCGCAAAGCAGCAATACCATTCGCCTCACGAACATGGACGCCAGCCTCATCCAACTTATTCAACCGCAGCAGAAGAAACCCAAGATTCACATGCGCATCGAGAATCTCCTCCTGATTTTGAATGGACTGGGCGAGACTCAACGACCGTTCATAGAATGATCGTGCCGCATTCAGTTCGCCAAGCCGATACTCACTTAGTCCGGCATTGTTCAACGATCTAACCTGATCGATCGTTGAGCCCAATCCGGCTGCCTGCTTTTCAGCCTCATTAAAATTGGAGAGTGACCGTTGAAAATCACCGGTCTTGTAATAGACAAACCCGAGATTACCAACAGATTTCTCGAGTACCAGCTTGGCCCCAATAGCACGTGCCAACGTAGATGCATCACCGAACCGTACCAACGCATCCCCGTAGTGCTCTTCCTGCAGAGCAACTACGCCCAGATTCATCAGCGCATTTGTCTCAAAAACTTGATTCCCACTGAGGCGAGCCGCTACCAGACTTGCTTGCAACACTCGCTCTGCGTTGTCGAATTTTCCCTTCTTGATATAGATAATTCCTCGGGATCCATAAACTTCGGCTCGCAGGGCTCCTTCTGGACATTGACGTTCAGCCTCCAGCACAGTCTGTTCTGCTTGATCGAGGTGGCCGAGCCAAGCTTGTGCAATGGAAAGAAGAACCTTTCGTCTTATTTCGGACTCAAGATTGGGATTAGCAGGGAGTGGCTGTTGGAGAAGCGGGAGGGCATTGTTGCTCTCACCTTGATAGATCAACACCTTTGCCAGTTCGAGTTGAAATACATTGGCCCACTCTGGGCGGCTCGATGCAAAATACTGGTAGGCCGCCTCAGAGTGCTGTCGTGCCTTAGAGAGCTCCCCCGAGAGAAACTCCTTCTCGATCCCATCAAACGTTGAATCAGGCATGATCTGTGGCTCACGCCTACACCCGATCAATACCAGCGAAACAATGCATCCGATCGTTACGGGATCGTGTATCCATTGGAATCGGCGGTTGCGAAGCTCATGATTCCTTTCGCAGGGCATCCGAGTTCCATCCGCATCATGGTTAGCCGGAAAGCACTGTGATCGAGAACCAGTTCGCCAAGAAAGATATTGCCAAAGTCGGGCACCGTAATCACGTGGCCAACTGAGCTTGCATCCTCTACTCCCTGAACTTCTTCCACCAGGGAGCATAGGATGTACCCTCTCTTCTCGCGCTCTTCCGCTGACTGTACCCAGCCATACCGTGCCTTGAGCCATTCCGGAACGTCTTTCGCTTCCGTAATTCTACGGTTGTGCACAGTGATCTTCTGGATAAATTTCTCATTCTTCGTATGCGGTTGGTCGGGAAACCTTCCGTGGTCGAAGTCGAGCAGATTGAGATTCAGCTTCGGATAAACCCTGTGTCCATTAACTCGCAGATTATCGAACTGGACTCCGACGAAAGACACTCTGGGCGTATAGCCTGCCGCGGGATGTTCCACCCCCAGCCGCGCTACGATGCGATCGGCCGTGACCACCTCCAACACATTCAGGTGCTCGACCACGGAGGTCGTCAGCGTCGTCCAATTGCCGGTCTTCTCGTTCTTCGCGCCCGTGATATGGGAGTAAGCGTTTTTGGTCGAGACGATAGGGTCTAAGCGATAAGCCTCATGACTCGCCGTTGTGACCCCGCCGGCCTGAGCCAACGACGAGGATGCGTCGGTGGTGATGATGTGTTCGAAGGGATGGGTAATATAGCCACCCACCGGGCTCGCATCGGCATGGTAGTAGAACTGTCTCTGTGTACTGGCGTCCATTCGTTCTCTGTCCTCAGTAAGTTATTTAGAAATCTTCAATTGGAACCTGTACCTGGCAAGGTCTTCCAGCTTACCATCGGAACTGTCAATCGCCGGTAAACCTTGGATTCGAAAGATATTCAGTCCTTCTTTTGTTCTGTCCGTCGGCACATGAATCAGCAGCGCATCGCTGACCTGTTGGGACGAAACGCTGGTCTGCCAGACCAGAGCTCCCGAGGGAGAGTACAACGAACACAGATAACTTCCGAAATCACTTCGTGCTGGGATATCGATGGATAGGAGGAAAGCTCCATGCTCTGGGGCAACGATGCTGGGAACTGAGTCGCCACGGGCTCCAGCATTCGCGAGGACAAGGTTATTTAACACAGCGGGAGTCTCCGCTCGTGCAATCTCCCGCTGCATTCGTGGCAGCAGAACAAACGACTCAACAATCACGACGACCAAACAAGCCGCCAGTGCCGGAGCCAGAAACCGTGGACTAGAGAACCATGAGGTCCACTTGGGAGCTCTCTCCGCCTTGATAGCCGCAACAACTCGCGTGGGCACCTTGAGCTCATTGCGCGCGGCATCAATAAAGGTGGTGCCGGCCTTCAGATCCATGACGCACTGTGGACATTCGAAGAGATGTTCCTCGAATCTGTCCAAAGCCGCGCCGCTGAGTTCACCCAACAGGTATCGTTCCACGGCCATTTCCTGGAGTGCATCCTGATGGTTCATCTCACGAGACCTCTATCTCTCCATAGTGCGGGTCGTCCGATAATCGTTTCATTCTTTGGATCATTATCCTTCCGTAAAGCCCAATCTCAAGGTTTTCCGGCTTCTAGCCGCTTGGAATACAACTCACGAAACGAGCCCTTCGCCCGATGCAGCAGCACTCGGAGGTACTCTCGTTCCACGCCCATCTCTCGGCATACCTCCTCCTTGTCGCGCTCCTCTAAAAAAACTGCTCGCAGCAGATTTTGGTCGCGCTGCTTCAGATCGCCTAGAACGCGTCGGACCAGATCGCGAGTGTCATGTGACATGACCATGCTCAAGGCATCGGGCTTCGTCTCAACAAGCCGCTCCGCAACCTCATCCTCCAATGGCCCTACCCGGCCCGAGGAACGGTACTGCTCCATCAGAACATTGTTGCAGATCGAGTTCACCAATGGACCTAGCCGCTCGGCATTGCGAAGGCCGCCATCGCTTCGGATCAGCGAGAGCGTTCGCGTAAACGTCTCCTGTTTAACATCTTCGATCAGTTCCGGTGCACGAAGACGCGAACGCAGCTTCAGCGTAATCAGTTCTGTGAAGTAGTTGATGAAGTGCTGCTCGGTATACGCATCCCCCGCTCGCAACTTGCTCACATAGGAGACGTCAAATGCCTGGAAATCCACTGAACGTCCTCTTTACCTGAGTCAAAATCTTACACGGTGAACCCTTGGGCCCAGGAGATGCTCAACTAAACAAATTAGAAGTCTTCCTAGTCCATTGATACTTAACGTCCGTGTCGTCGGATCTTGCTGCAAAACCAGTTCTGATCACTCCAAAATTTCTTTGAAACGATACTGCGGCTTTTACCACTATCCCTTTGAAGCGAGTTCGAGTGACGACCAGATGTTGTGAGCCGGTATATCTGATCCGAATATGGTCAGTCCTCACCGATGAACACCTGGCCATCGATAAGGGATTTGACATGTTCGCAGATTACAGCACTTTTCTCATTACTATTGGAAGCTTGGCCTGTGTAGCAGTCTTGGGTTGGTTCTTTGAGTCCATCCATGGGGCATCTGCTTCAAATGACGACAACCTATCCTCTGGTGAAGACCCTGCCCAACGACAACGCGCCAGCCTGTATATGATAGGCGTCCTTCTGACGATGGGTGCTTCCGTCATCTCTGTCATCCTCTAAAGATTTCTGTGCGGCATCTATTCCGTATCAGCATGGCACCCCATCCATTCCATCAAAGGAAGTGATACCTATGACTCAGTACAAAGGCATAGTGAAGTGGTTCAATAATGTAAAAGGCTATGGTTTTCTAGGATACGACGGAGGGACCGATGTCTTTGTTCATTTCAGCTCTATCCAAAAAGAAGGCTATAAGTGCCTCAAAGAGGGAGACGAGGTGACCTTCGAGATCGTACAGGGAGAGAAGGGCCTGCAGGCCGACCGCGTAACCCGGCAGACGATCTCGCAGACACTAGCGAGGCAAAACTGAAGATTCTGTGATCTCACGAGCAAGACAAGTTACAAGATAGCCAAGCAGGAAACCCCGAAGCGATTGGTTGGTCCTGCAAATAGCAGACAGGCAAATGGCTTGTATTGCGCGATTGATACGCACTAAACCCTCTATACGGTATATTTCTTGTGTCTTATTCTCAGAGAGAATGCCAACTGGCAAAAGCGTAGAGATGCAGAAAATAAGTCCGTCTGAACTGGCAAAGAAGATCGGTGAAGGCCTTCTTTCCTTCCCCGTCACGCATTTCATGAAACGCTCTGCCTTTGATGAAGATCGCTATCGTGAACATATTGCATGGCTGCTCGACCATCGTCCCGCCGGGTTGTTTGCAGCCGGAGGAACCGGAGAGTTCTTCTCCCTGACCCAAGGGGAGTTCTCCGCCGTAGTGACCGCCGCTGTCCGCGAGACCGCAGGCCGTGTTCCTGTTCTTGCCGGCTGCGGATATGGCACAGCCATGGCCAAAGAATTTGCCAAAGCTGCTGAGGATGCGGGTGCCGATGGCATCCTCCTTCTGCCTCCCTATCTGGTGAACTCCGACGCCGCCGGTCTTATGGCTCACACAGAGGCCGTCTGTGCAGCGACGAACCTGGGTGTTATCTTCTACAACCGAGATAACGCCATCATCGACGAAGCCACGTTGGAGCAGCTCTGCGACCGGTGTCCAAATCTGATCGGCTTCAAAGATGGCTATGGCGATATTGAACTAATGACTCGTATCTATACACGCCTGGGCGACCGTCTGACGTATATCGGCGGACTACCCACAGCAGAGACCTTCGCTTTGCCCTATCTCGAGATGGGCGTGACCACCTACTCTTCCGCGATCTTCAACTTCCTGCCCAACTTTGCGCAGCAATTCTATTCGGCGGTGCGTCAACGCGATCATGAAAAGGTCTACTCCGATCTGCGGGAGTTTGTGCTGCCATATATCTCCATTCGAAATCGGCGGAAGGGGTATGCCGTCTCGATCGTGAAGGCCGGTATGACAGCAATCGGGCGTCCGGCTGGGCCAGTCCGTTCTCCCCTCATCGATCTTGATCCAGCAGAGCTCGCCGATTTGAAGAAGCTGATCGGAGACCGCTCCTGACCACCGTGCCAGCCCTCGTACCCGAGCCGCGGCAGACGCGTGTGCGCTATCTGATCGTCCTCATGCTCTTTATCGCCAGCTCCTTCAGCTATGGCGATAGGGTCGCGCTCTCGATCACCGGTATCGCCTTTTCAAAAGACCTCCACATGGATCCCGTGAAGCTGGGCTATCTCTTCTCCGGCTTCAGCTGGGCCTATGTGGTGGGGCAACTTCCGGCGGGCGGGCTGCTGGACCGCTTCGGATCCAAGCGAATCTACGGCATCAGTATCATCTGCTGGTCTATCTGTGGCGTGTTGGTAGGCTTTGCCGGCTATCTTCCGGCTACGGCCGCGTTTGTCGTCATCTTTGGGTTGAGGCTCTTGTCAGGCCTGGCTCAATCGCCGGTATTTCCCGGAAATGGCCGCATCGTCGCCGCATGGTTCCCAACTGCCGAACGAGGACGCGCATCCGCGATCTTCAACTCGTCTCAATACTTCGCGCTCGTTCTCTTTGCTCCGATCCTGGGATGGATCACCCATACCTGGGGCTGGCAAGAGTGTTTCTGGTTCCTCGGCACGCTCGGTTTCGTGCTCAGCCTCGTGTGGTTCAAGGTCATTCACGGCGTCAAGAGCCACCCACGTATCAGTCAGCTCGAAATCGATTACATCGAACAGGGTGGCGGACTGACGAACATCGATCCGGATGGGTCGACGCAGACGAAGCCAGCCAACAAGCTCTCCTGGGCCGCGATCAAGATGCTTCTCAGCAATCGGATGCTGGTCGGCATCTATATCGGGCAGTACTGCATTACGACGCTCACCTGGTTCTTCCTCACCTGGTTCCCGGTCTACCTCAGTCAGGCGAGGCATATGTCCATCATGAAGGTTGGGATGATGGCCGCCCTGCCGGCGCTGTGCGGCTCGATCGGCGGCATCCTTGGTGGCGTCGTCTCCGACAGGCTGCTGCGCGCGGGCCATTCGCTCACCTTTGCTCGTAAGGCACCCATCGTCTCCGGCATGTTGCTCTCCATCACCATGATCGGCTGCAACTACACCGATACCCAGTGGGTGGTGATGGTCCTGATGTCGCTTGCCTTCTTCGGGAAGGGCTTTGGAGCGCTGGGCTGGACGGTGATCGCCGATACCTCGCCCAAGCCGCTGATCGGCGTGAACGGGGGACTGTTCAACCTCATCGGCAATCTCGCAGGCATCACGACTCCCATCATCATCGGATACATCGTGAAGACGACCGGTTCATTCAATGATGCCCTTATCTTCGTTGTCGCTACTGCTCTGCTCGCCATCGTCGCCTATCTGCCGCTTGTAGGCGAGATCAAGCGAGTGGATCTCAAGCTTCCCGAACCCGCAGGCGGTGCAGCGTGACAGACGAACTTGCAACGCAGAGTTCTCCTCGGATCAAGGCTATGCGTGTCATCCCGGTGGCCGGGAATGACAGCATGTTGTTGAACCTCAGTGGAGGCCATGCACCCTTCTTCACGCGCAACATCGTCATCCTCACCGACAACCTTGGCCACACCGGCGTAGGCGAGGTTCCCGGTGGCGAGAGCATCCGGCAGGTTCTCGAGGAGTGCCAGGCCTTCGTCGTGGGCGAGAAGATCGCCTCCTATCAGAACATCCTGAACGTCATCAGGCAGCGCTTCGCCGCTCGCGACGCGGGCGGGCGCGGACTTCAGACCTTCGATCTCAGGACTACCGTCCACGCCGTCACCGCGATCGAGTGCGCCTTGCTCGACCTGCTGGGGCAGTTTCTCGATGTCCCGGTCGCAGCGCTTCTGGGGGAGGGCCAGCAACGCAGCGTGGTCGAGGTTCTCGGCTATCTCTTCTTCGTCGGGGACAGGAAGAAGACCGATCTGCCCTATGAGAGCGGGGAGCGTGCCGGAGACGAATGGCTCCGGTTGCGGCATGAGGAGGCGCTGACGACGGAGTCGGTCCTGCGTCTGGCCGATGCCGCACACGCGCGATACGGCTTCAACGACTTCAAACTCAAGGGTGGAGTTCTACCCGGAGCCCAGGAGATGGAGGTGGTCACGGCGCTGGCCGAACGCTTCCCCCAGGCACGCATCACCCTCGATCCCAATGGAGCCTGGTCACTGGCTGAGGCGATCCAGCTGTGCAGCAACAAGCGCGATGTGCTGGCGTATGCAGAGGACCCCTGCGGAGCCGAGCAAGGATTCTCCGGCAGGGAGATCATGGCGGAGTTTCGTCGTGCTACCGGCCTACCCACCGCCACCAACATGGTCGCGACCGACTGGCGCCAGTTGCGGCACGCAACCGAGTTGAATGCCGTCGATATTCCGCTCGCCGATCCGCACTTCTGGACGATGCAGGGCTCGGTGCGGGTCGCGCAGTTCTGCCGCGAGTGGGGCCTGACCTGGGGCTCGCACTCCAACAACCACTTCGACGTCTCGCTTGCGATGTTTACCCACGTCGCCGCGGCGGCACCCGGCAGGGTCACTGCCATCGACACCCATTGGATCTGGCAGGACGGACAGCGCCTGACAAAGGATCCGCTCAAGATCGTGGACGGCAAGCTGACCGTGCCGGAGCGACCTGGCCTCGGCATCGAGCTGGACATGCAGCGAGTGGAAGAGGCGCATCGTCTCTACCAGCAGGCCGGGCTCGGGGGGCGCGATGACGCCGGTGCGATGCAGTACCTCCGATCCAACTGGAAGTTCGACCCCAAGCGACCCTGCCTCGCTTGATGTGCGTGAGGGGGGTACCCCCCTCCCCCCTACCTTGGTAATAAGTCTTATATTTACAGCAAGATACAGGCAATGATGCCGGTAAAGTCGTCCAAACAAAAGACTTATTCCTAAAGTCGTGCAAATAAACATGTTATGGCCAAATATCGATCCGGACTGACAGGCACCGATTTAATTGGCTGAGCCGTAAGCTGGTTTACCCTCCTGAATATTATTAAAAGAGAAAGACCCCGGTGGCTGCCGGGGTCTTTTTTTGATCACTAAGTCAATTATAGCTGGTCGGGCAAAACTAACATGCCACCTTTCAGCGGATTATTTTTTGCATGTAAGTAGCTGTTTTTGTGGCGCTTGCAGGTTTGGTCCAGCGCCAGCCAAGGCTTCGGGGGCTTGACATAAAAAACGAACGAAACAAGTTATGAATGAGCCCTTTGAGCAGGCGCGCTGTGAGGTGTCGACCAGTTGATGTAGATAGGGTTTCCCAGAAGCCAGAGTTTGCCGTCGGGACCACGTACGTCTAGACGGAGCCAGTGTTGTCTTCCATCGCTGGTCCAGGGAAGCCGGATCGTCTGGTCTGCGCCGTGGATCGCGGCATCGGGAGGCCCGGCCTGTGGTTTGCCGTCTTCGAGGAGAATGAGCTTCGCGCCATCCGCTCCCCGGGTGTGTATGGAGAGTTCAACCTCGACTCCCGATGGCGCAGCCAGGGTGTCTCCCATGATCGCTGTCGCCGAGCCGCTCTTCGCGCTGACCTCCAGCAGGCGATCTTTGCCGGCGGTGAGGTCTACGAAGACGTGACCCGCGCGAAGGCCGGCGAGGATGGCGGGAGTCGATAGCTCGGTTGCGTAGACGACCGTCGTCGGACTGCCGATGGAGCCGATCTCGTCGAGCGGCTGCTGGGCCGTATGGTTGTCGCTGCCGCCGATCCCGGTTAGCCGGAAGCCTTGATTGAGCTGCTTCTCCCAAAAGGAGAGCCCAGAGTACGGACCCTCCTCGGCACCGCTGTTCACTGCCTCGATTGCCTGCACCAGATTGAGGTCGGCGGCGGGCGAAGGGTCCCATCCGCAGCCCATGCAGGCTTCGCCGGTGGGGGCGTTGGGATGGTTGAGGGAGAGGATGCCGCCGAGCTTATCGGCACGACGAAGCAGGGTGTTGATGTCCGGGACCTCGCGTGAGCCGAGGCGGAAGTTCAGCGGGTCCGAGGTGCCGAGTAGATTGGCGTGGCCGTGGAAGGTCGTGATCTCCCTTCCAGGAATCATGAGGAGGCTGTCGAAGTACGGTTGCAGCTCGCGCATGGGCTGGTTGTGCGAGGTGGTGTTGTGATCGGTGATCGCGATGAAGTCCAGACCCTTGCGAGCTGCCGCATCGACTATGACGAAGACGGGGCAGGGCACTTTGACTCCGCTGAGACTCTTGCAGGAGCCGTCGCTGTGCGCGGTGTGCATGTGCAGATCGCCGCGATACCATGCGGGGCCAGTACGGATCGGCTTGCGCAGGACGAGGGGCTGATCTGCGACCAGGCCGGTTCTGGTGAAGAAGAGAGTGGCTGTGTAGGTCGCGGTTACCTTGGCGCGAATGTTCGGAACACCGATCAGCACCTTCCATGTTCCCGGAGCGACGGGCCCGGCGAGACAGGAGGGGGTCGCATCCGTGGCGCTGACGGTGAGGGTGGACTTATTGCCTCCGCTCCAGCACCGGATTCCCTGAGGGTCGATCATGCCGAGGTCAAGCGTGGTTCGCTGCTCTCTTCCGGTATAGGCGAAGGTGAGGGTGACGCGTTGGGTGCCGGGAGGTACCTGGAAGGGCGCCTCGATGTAGGTGTTGTTTTGAGCGCCTGTAACGGTGCCGTGCAGGACCAGGCTGGGAGCGGGACCGGAGTCCTGCTGTGCACTGTCGTTCTGGGCGTGGAGGTTCTGTGCGCCGAAGTTCAAGGATGCCAGGAGCAGGGCTCCGCCAAGGAGATAGGTGCCATGCAGCTTCGCTCTTCCAGCCATGGAGTCGAGTGTATGTCAGCAGCAGCAACTGCCGAATGAATCCAATCTGGAGATGTTAGTCAGACAAGAGAGACCTGACGTGAGGAGTGGCTGTTGGAGCACCTCTTTCATCTCCGCTTTTTCAATTACTTACGACATAGTTCCTATTACCGGGCTTTGTCCGGAACTGACGGGGTGCTTTGCCGCATCAGATATTAGAGTGGCAATATCTGGAGTGCTGCCGAAGAACGAGGTGTTATGCGATTGAAGGGCTTCAGGGTTGGAACTCTGCTATTGGCAATGACGTTAGCTCCGCTTCTGCAGGCGCAGGAGGTGGCGAGTACGTCGGGTGTGACAGCCCAGAGCAACACCATTCGCGTGGATACAAAGGCACAGGGTACTCCCTTTCCTCATTACTGGGAGCAGATCTTCGGCTCCGGCCGCGCCATCCTGTCGCTGCGCGAGAGCTATCGCAACGACCTGCACACGGTGAAGAAGGCCACAGGGTTTCAGGCGATTCGATTTCACGGCATCTTTATGGACGAGGTTGGTCTCTTCGATCTCGACGCCAATGGAAAGTCCGTCTATAACTTCTCCTATATCGACCAGATCTACGACGGCTTGCTGGACAATGGCGTACGCCCGTTTGTGGAGCTGAGCTTCATGCCCAAGAAGCTGGCGTCCGATCCCGCGGCGCTGCACGCGTTCTGGTACAAGCAGAACATCTCCCCACCGAAGGACTATGCGCTGTGGGATGGCATGATTACCGCCTTTACGCAGCACCTGGTCGACCGCTATGGCATCGACGAGGTTGCGCAGTGGTACTTCGAGGTGTGGAATGAGCCGAACATCGATTTCTGGAAGGGCAATCCTCCGCAGCCCAAGTACTACGAGCTATACGACCACACTGCACGTGCGGTGAAGAAGGTGAACGAGCGCATTCGAATCGGCGGGCCATCGACCGCACAGGCTGCGTGGGCGGGGAGCTTTCTTGAACACTGCAAACAGAGCGGCGTGCCGGTCGACTTCGTCAGCAGCCATGTCTATGCGAATGACACCGCAAAGGACGTCATGCACACCGATGAGGTGATTCCTCGCGACCGCATGGTCTGCCGCTCGGTCCGCAAGGTGCATGACGAGATCGCCGCATCTCCGCTTCCCAAGACGCCCCTGATCTTCAGCGAGTACAACGCCAGTTATGCGAATGAGCCGAACGTGACCGATACGGTTTACATGGGGCCGTGGCTCGCAGGCACCATCAGCCAGTGCGATGGACTGACGGAGGCCATGAGTTACTGGTCGTTCTCCGATGTCTTTGAAGAGCAGGGTGTCGTGAAGACTCCGTTCTATGGAGGCTACGGCCTGGTGGCAGCAGACAACATTCCGAAGCCCGCGCTGAATGCCTTCGCCATGCTGCACGAGCTTGGCGATCGGCGCATCCGGGTCGATTCGGACTCCGCGCTGGCGACCCGGCGAAGCGACGGCTCCATCGTGGTTGCGTTGTGGAACTACGCTCCTCCCTTTGGGACGGGCGCCACGTACACACCGCCGCCTGCGAATGTGGGTCCGGAGAGGAGTTTTACCTTGAAGGTGGATGGCGTGGCTTCGAGTGCGGCTGCGCAGTTATGGCGGCTTGACGCCGACCATGGCAACGTCGTGAAGGCGTTTGACGCAATGGGGCGTCCTGCTTTCCCTACGCGCGATCAGATTACCCAACTGCGTAAGGCGGGTGAGCCGTCGCCGCCGGAGCAGGCTTCCCTGAAAGATGGAGGCCTGACAGTTCGGATTCCTCCGCAGGGCCTGGTACTCATCAAAATCAATAACGCAAGGATGACACACTAACTTTGGGAGACCGATCGAGTCTCAATTCGGATATCCTGCGTGACGAGCCTGGTATGGTGCAATCGGCATGAGGGGTTCCAGAACGAACGGCATAACGCGACGCAGCGCGACAAAGCTGCTGGGCGGCGCTCTTCTCTCCGGGCTCGGACGCTCGTCCTTCGCGCGTACCGTCACGTTCGCACAGCAGGTTGCAGCTTCCGCAACTTCACCGACCGAACAGGATATTGCGTACCTCGAAGATATGCAGCGCCGCGCCTGTCTCTACTTCACCGAGCAGGTTGACCCGGCGAGCGGACAGGTGCTCGATCGCGCTCTCAATAAAGTTACGGTCGGCACCCGCGACAACCGCTTCGTCTCGAGTATCGCCGCAACGGGCTTCGGCCTTGCGGCACTGTGCATCGCCGAAAGACGACGTTTCATCTCGATGGCGCAGGCCAGGAAGCAGGTTCAGGCAACGTTGCGATTTCACTTGCAAAATATGCCACATCAGAACGGCTTCTTCTATCACTTCAACGATGTCGAGACCGGCCAACCGCTGGTGAACAGCGAAGTGTCTCCCGTAGATACGAGCATCCTGCTCTGCGGCGTGCTCACCTGCCGCGCCTACTTCAGCGATCCAGAGATCACCAAACTCGCCACAGCGCTCTATGAGCGGGTGGAGTGGCCCTGGATGCTGAACACCGGCAGGACCTTCTCCAAAGCCTGGAAGCCGGATATCGGCTTCCTCTACTCGCGCTGGGAGCACTACAGCGAGGCGATGATGCTGTACCTGCTTGCGATTGGATCGCCGACGAATCCGGTCGCGCCGGGCCACTGGAACAGCTTCACCCGGCCGCGTATGGAGTTCGGACCCTATACGTATATCAGCGGGCCTGATCCGCTGTTCGTCCACCAGTACTCCCACGCGTTCTTCGACTTCGCGCACAAACGCGATGTCTACGCCGACTACTTTACCAACTCCATTACCGCGACACGTGCACACAAGGCCTTCTGCCTGAGCCTGAATCGCGGCTACACCGAGGACTACTGGGGCGTCACCGCCTCGGACTGGCAACACGGCTACACAGCATGGGGAGGACCACCGTTACAAGGGCCTGTCGACGGGTCGGTCGTGCCGTCGGCTGTTGCGGGATCGCTTCCCTTCCTGCCTGCGGAGTGCCTGCGCGTGCTTCGCTCTTTGAAGAACACCTACAGCGAAGATGCCGAGGGACGCTATGGTTTCTGTGACTCATTCCATCCGCAGCTCGACTGGTACGATCCCGACGTGCTGGGGATCGATCTCGGGATCGGCGTGCTGATGGCGGAGAATCTTCGCTCGGGGCTTATATGGAATACCTTCATGAAAAACCCTGAGGCTGTTACCGCCATGAAGTTATGCGGCTTCAGAAATATCTAGAGCCTGTTATGAACTACGATCACTGCTTCCCTATGACCCCCTCCCCCCCGGGGGTACTTTGACTGCAAGTCCTCTGAATTCAGCGACTTAAATGAATATATCGCTGCAAATTAGTCATTCTAAAGTGGTTACGGCTAAAGTCGTCTTTCTAAATGGTTATTGGCTTAAAGAGAGAAGCCCCGGGTGGTTGGCCGGGGCTTTTCTGACTCTGTATTAAGTATAGCCGATTGAGTAAAACTAATATGCCACTTTGCGGAAGACTATTTTTGGAGGCTAAGCTCTTGTTTTTGTTTGATTTGCGTACGGAGATGCGTATTAGTTTCGGCTGCAGGGGCTTGACAAGGAAAAACAGGGAGCGAGGCCACAGGGGCAGAGGACAACAACTGCGTCAACAGCAAAAGGCTCAATGGTTGAGGCGCAGGCCAGTTCGCAAAGTGCATTACAGCCTCTAGACCGCAGATGATATTTCCTGCGTGAGGCTCACTGGGGGATGGCGTGGACCTCTGTGGCTTCTGTTCTGGTCGATTCGGTGGTTGTCTGCAGCCTGGAGCGCTTCGCCAACTCGTTGAGGGTAACCTTGCTCAACGGCTTCTCGTGCAGCAGAAGCTCGGCTGCACGGACGATCGGATTGGCATGAAACCAGTGCTGGACGATGTTTTCGTGCAGCAGATTGGTGATGGCGAGCAAGGACATGCCCTGATGGTGCGCCATCCAGGAGCGCACGAGTCTTGGCTGTCTGCTCTCGGTGTAGTCGGCAGCCTCGTAGAGGCCGTAGGCTCCCATCCAATCCAGCGACACCATGCGACGCAGGTTGGCCAACGCCTCGTCTCTCAGAAGCGGCATGGCGAGGAAGGTGGAGTAGGGCGAGATGACCGGGCCATCCTCCGCACCGTACTTGAGGGCGAGCGCTGGGATGCCCCAGGCCTGGTAGCCATACCGTCCGTGCTCGTCTGTCCTGGCACAACCCGACTCGGAGATGCCCCAGGGGATCTCTCGCACGTAGTGTCTCTGAATCTGCACGACCGACTCAAGCGATCGCGTGATGAGCGTGTTTGGGAAGGGGCGCATCCAGAGGGCGGGCATCATGTACTCGAACATGGTCCCCGTCCAGGAGAGCAAGGCAGCGCGGCCCTTGACGATGACATGAGAGCGATCCAACTGGAACCAGGCCTGCTGGGGTATGTCCCCCTTTGCGACGGCGAGGAAGGAGGCGATGCGGGCCTCGGAGGCGAGGAGGTCATAGCAGGCGGCGTTCAACTCTCCGGTGGCACCGTCGTAACCGATAGAGAGCAGCTGACGCGATTTTTGGAGCAGGAAGCCGTATTCCATCGCGTTGGCGTGATCTTCGGACTGACGGGCGATGGCGGCGATATCCGACTGAAGTTTAGAGAGATTCTGCTGGGCGACCGACAGCAGAGAACGCAGCTGGGTTGCGAGTACGACAAGAGCCGTCGACTCTGGCTGTGCGAGAGAAGTCGCGGCCAGCCGCTCGTCGAGGGTCGTTGCATATGTGGCCGCGGCATGCAGCGTGGGGATCTTCGCATCCTCGGGCAGAGAGATCTGCGGCAGCTCAAACAAGGAGGCAAACTGAGGCAGTAGCCATGGCATGTATTGCTGAATGAAGTCGGCAAGCGCGGCATGACGGCGCGAGACCTCATGGATGATCCAGTCTTGTCTCTGCTGCGACCCGGCAAGGTTGCCGCTCTCATTACGCGGGAGGGGCGGCGGCGTCTCAAACAGGAGTCTGACGTGCGCTCGCATGATCGTCGTATCGCTATCGTCCGTGGTTGGCTGCGTTGCCTCGGTGCGGAGCATCTGGTTGATGGCTGTGAAGTGTTGCGCGCGGAGCACTGGGCGTTTCAGTAGCTCCAAAGCTCCTGTGTGGAGCGTGTAGAGCGAGGCAGCGAGGTTGCCGCTGTCGACGGCAGAGACCAGCAATGGCGCAATAGGCTGCAGGGTCTCGATGTCGTACCAGTTGTAGATGTGGCCGCGCTGCTTTTCCAGACGCTCGTAGGTCTCCAGCGTTCCGAGGGTGGCCTGGGCAAACTCAGGGAGCGTGAGGAACCCGAACTCGTACGCAGCCTGTCTCGTGTTGAAGAGCATGCCAAGATTCGTCGGCGAGAGCTTGCGTATTTGAAGGGCACCCTTCTCCTCGACGTTATCTGGAATGAACCAGTGGTTTCGGCTGTCTCCGAACTCGGCGAAGTACCGCCATATATGTAACGCCTGCTGTTGCAGAAATATCCTGTCGGCCGGCGAAAGAGGACCTTCCGCACGTACTGGAGGGGAGTTGAGCCAGGCGGCGGCCAGCGGCGCGAACGCCCAGAGGACGAGTATGGGCGCAGCCGGGAGAAGGGCGTGGGCATGGTGCGGCACCAGAGCGGCAGCCACGACGAAGGCGATGACGGGCGAGAGCTTCAGATAGAGATCGAGCGAGGTGGTCTTGCCGGACTCCGACTGCGCGGCGGTCTCCCAGTCCAGTAGATTCCTGCCCGAGATCAGCGTACGGCTGAGCGAACGCACGATGGCGTCCAGCGAGAGCAGCATGTGGTGCGGGAGGAAGATGAGGTTGAGAAGGGTGATTCCAAGCGAAGCAGCGAAGGTGATCAAGCCATCCCGCGCCGCAGTGATACTGAGACTCAGAAGAGCGCGGCCAAGGTTGAAGCCAAGCTGCACGAATCCGGGGAGAAGAAGGAGGACGAGTGTGGCAAGGGTCCAATAGAGCGCTCCACCGGGCAGGAAGAACCAGCCGAAGACGAAGAGGAGAAAGGTGATGGGCTCTATCAGGCTGCGGCGCAGGTTATCCACGATCTTCCATTGCGAGATCGTGCTGATGGGATTCGTAACCAGCTTTCCGGACTCGTCGGGAACGGAGTTGAGGAGCCACCGCGTGATCTGCCAATCCCCGCGCATCCAGCGATGCTTGCGGCGGGTGTGGGCCGAGTAGTGAGAGGGATAGTCGTCGATCACCTCGATATCCGTGACCAGACCCGCGCGGACGTAGGCTCCTTCGATCAAGTCGTGCGACAGGAGGGCGTTGCGGGGGAAGCGGTGATTGAGGACCTCGTGAAGGACACCGACCTCGTAGATTCCCTTTCCGGTGAAGATGCCCTCGCCGAAGAGATCCTGATAGACGTCGGAGACGGCTCGAGTGTAGATGTCGAAGCCGGTCTCTCCCGAGTAGAGATGCGCGAGGCGCGAGCGCGAGGCCGAGGAGACGCTGACTCCCACGCGGGGCTGCAGGATGCCGTATCCCGCTGTGACGATACGCAGCCGAGGGTTGATGATGGCCCGGTTGAGAGGATGCATGAGGGTGCCGACCATTCGTGCCGCGGTGCCTCGGGGCAACTGGGTGTCGGAGTCGAGCGTGATGACGTAGCGAACCTGATCCAGAAGATGCAGCGGACCGGCTTTGACGGGGAAGCCGTCGAAGTCGTGCAGCAGCAGCTTGTTGAGATCGAGGAGCTTTCCACGCTTGCGCTCCCAGCCCATCCAGACGCCCTGGCGTGAGTTGTAGGTACGGTAACGGTGCAGGAGAAAGAACGATCCGCCACGGTGATCGGCGTACTTCGCATTCAACTCGTCGATCGACCGCGCGGCTAGCTGGACCAGTGGATTGTTGTCCTCTGCCATGGGGCGAGTCGTGGTATCGGGCAGGTCGGTGAGGAGGCCGAAGTGGAGGTTCGGGTCTTGATTCGATAGATAGCGGGCTTCAAGCTCTCCGAGCAGGTCGTGGACCTGCTGCTCGCTGAGGAGAAGACTGGGCACAACGACGAAGGTGGTCGACTCCGGAGGGATGCCCTTTGATAGATCGATCTTGGGCAGCGCCTCCGCTTTGAATAGCGCGGAGACCGTGGCATTCACAAGATCCACCGCGCCCTGTGTTGCCGGAAGAAGGGCGAAGAGAAGGGCTCCCATGACTCCCCAGAACTCGTGACGCGGGACCAGCGGAAGGATGAGCGCCGTGATCAGCAGGACGCCGGTAATGAAGATGCCGAGGATGTAGAACTCCTCATTGCGGCGGCGAATGAAGCTGCGAAGGCGGTCGGCCATAGGCGGGTGGTAGCCGATGCGCTGCTGCAGCTGTTCGAGACCCTCGGCGAAGAGGTAGTAGCCGATATGCGTCTTCCGCAGAACCAGTCGAGGATCGTGAAGCTCGGTGCTGCGAGCCTCCCGTGCGAGCTCGAGCGCTATCTGCGCGGTCTGCATCTCACTGGCGTCGGCGTAGCGGGCCAGTTCGGCGACACGCTGGTGGTAGTTAGTGCGCGACTCCTCTTCCATGCCGGCGAAGACGTTGCCTGGGTCCTGCCGGAGGATCGCGTCGAAGGGGATCAGCGTCTCGAGGATGGCGGTCCACTTCACTTGATTCAATCGCCTGAGGCTGTGGAGGGGCGCGGAGAAAGGAGACTGCTCTATGGGCGGCAGCTCACCGGCGGCGAAGGCCTCGTCTGCGCGATCGAGGATGAACTGAAGCTGCGCCAGCTTGAGCGCTTCGGGCAGGACCAGTATCTCCTGCAACAGGAGGGGATGAAGCCGCTCGACCTGCAGGACGTAGATCTGGAGCGACTCCGGAGACCATATCCCCTTCACGGCGAGGAGATAGCCCATGGCAAGATGAACGACCTGGGGGAGATCGTCGTTGGATGAGACGCGAACATGAGGCAGCCCGCGAAGGATGGCTTTGACATCCTCTCCCGTGGGGATGGCGAATTCGAGCATCCTCCCGCTTTCGAGCAGTTCGAGTTGCGGGGTGAGCTTGCGGGTGGAGGCAACTCTGCGGCAGGCTTCCAGGCGCTCGTTGAGCCGAACCCTCAGCTCTTCCATACGCTTCGTGAGATTGTCCTGCGCCGTGGCGGAGGACACAGGTTGCCAGCGAGCGATCATCGCGTCGGCATGAAGGCGCAGCTCGGCTTCGGTCACCGCTGGCTTTTCCGGCAGGCCGGACGTGGGGACGTCGGACACGGGAGCCGTGAGGGAGGAGGCGTGCTCGGATGTCAGATCTTCTGGAAACGTCGCCATGAAACAACTTCCTTCTTAACTAAGGGCTCTGATTGACCTGCGATCGACTGCAGGCGTGGCTGGAGTTTGGCTGCAGATCAAAACAGGCAGCGACTATCGGTAACTTGCTGCCTGCATCTCAAACATGCCAGCGTATACACCACCGCTGGACATCAGTTGTTCGTGATTGCCCTCCTCGATGAGACGACCACCGGAGAGAACAACGATTCGATCTGCCATGCGGACGGTGGAGAAGCGATGCGAGATGAGCAGCGCCATCTTCCCCTCGGTCAGTTCGGCAAAGCGTTCGAAGACCTCGAGCTCGCTGCGTGCGTCGAGCGCCGCAGTCGGTTCATCCAGTATGAGCAACTGCGCGTCGCGAAGATAGGCCCGGGCAAGGGCTATTTTTTGCCACTCGCCCCCGGATAGCTCGACACCCCCCTCGAAACGGCGCCCAAGCATCTGGTCGTAACCACCGGCGAGCTTGTCTACGACGGT
The DNA here is from genome assembly GCA_025462645.1 of Edaphobacter sp. Lineage (GTDB taxonomy): Bacteria > Acidobacteriota > Terriglobia > Terriglobales > Acidobacteriaceae > Edaphobacter. The sequence goes on from JAOAPB010000122.1 coordinate 77,324, forward strand.
ATCGGCAAGGCTCTTGTGCGCAGCTATCTCTATACCGGCCTGGTTGTCCATCTGATCGACCTGACCCACGGCGATGTTTTCGCGGGCCGTCATCTCGAAGCGCACAAAGTCCTGGAAGATGACGCCGATATTCCGGTGGAGGTCTTCGAGCGAATACTCGCGGAGGTCGACGCCATCCAGCAGGATCTGGCCTTCGGTGGGATCGTAGAGCCGCGTGATGAGCTTCACCACGGTCGTCTTCCCCTGGCCATTTTCGCCGATCAGGGCGATGCGCTCTCCCGGCGAGAGCGTAAGGCTGAAGTTCTTCAAAACTGCACGGGTCGTCCCTGGATACGCGAACGATACACTGCGGAACTCGAAGCCGCGCTGGATGCGAGGGGGGACACGCAGGCCATTCGGGTTCGAGTGGACCGTCGGCTCCATCTCGAAGAAGGCGATGAGATCGGTGAGGAAGAGCGCCTGATCGGCGATGCCGGATGCGGTGGAGAACACCTGCTGGAGATTGGAGCTGGCCTGTTGAATCGCCGTCGTGAGGAAGGTGAACTGACCGATGTCGTATGCGCCGCCCAGAGTTCGCCAGATCACGTAGACATAGGCACCGTAGTATCCCAGGGTTCCGATGATGCCCAGAAGGCCGCCGACGATCAGCTTCGAGCGAGAGAGGGTGACATCCTCTACGTAGATCTGGTGGGCGAGCGACTGAAACCTGTTGGTGAAGAATTTGTTCAGCCCAAAGAGCTTGACCTCTTTGGCTCCCTCGCGGCTTCCGGCCACCTGGCGGAGATAGTCCATCTGGCGCTTGGCCGGTGTCTGGCGGAAGTTCTTGGCGTAACCCAGAAACGCGTAGTGGGTCTCCCCCAGAAAGGACGGCAGTACTCCAAAGGCCAGAAGAAGCACAAGCCATGGAGAGGCCCACGCGAGCGCCGCAGAGAAGACAAGCGTGGTGATGACCTGCTGCACCAGCCGGCCCATCTGCTGGATCATCGCAAGGCGATCCGTCGCCTGTACCCGCGCCCGTTCGAGCCGATCGTAGAAGAGAGGATTCTCGTAGGTGGTCAGGTCCAGGCGGGCGGCCTGCTCCATCACGCGAACGCTGACATACTGCGTGTAGCGATTGGCGAGCAGAGCGTCGGTGTAGTCGATGGCCCTCGTCAGAAGGCCTAACAGAACATTGAGGCCGACTTCAGCGGCGACCAGAGTCCAGAAGCCCTGTGCGAGATGCCTTCCGCGCAGGACGTCCGCAATGTCCGTGATGATGTACTGGGCGACCTTCGCTATGCCAAATGGAAGCACGGCGACAAAGATGCGAAGGATGAGGCCCCACGTAACAACCGATGCCCCCGAATCCCAGAGGATACGAAGGACGGGCGGGACGTTGCGCAGCGACCGAAGACGCTCGAGCCACGGGCTTTCCCTCTTTACGTGGTTGCTGGAATCGTTCATGAGTCTCTAACAATAAAGGACCAACAACCAGGGCTTTCCCAGCAGGTCTTCCTCTATTGATGCACCAAATCTAAAATGCGTTGGATGAACGAGGTTCCAGGCTCTCTTCAAGCCATTTCAAATCAAGGTGCTGCAGGATTAAATCGCACTATCGTTGTAGCGCTGGGTGGAAGGCTGACACGCAAAATATCTCCTTGAAACTGCATTGACTCCTTCGCTCCGAACAGGAGGCCGGTATTGCGGCAGGCTTCGAGCGCCGTATGCTGCGTGGGTACCTCCATCGTTTCAGCCTGATCGCCTTTGTTGATCAGCACAAGGACTCTGTCACCGGCCTGCACGGAACAACCTGACTGCAAACTCTGTCCCCGGACGTATGCGAGTACATTCGGCCCGGACTGGAGTACCTGCTCTTCTCCATTCGACAAGGCCGGGTTCGACCGACGCAGATCGAGCAGACCCTTGACCCAGTCATGCATCTCACTCTGTTCGAGTGTTCTCGAAGCTGCAATGAAGGCATCCTGCCTGCTTGTTGAAGTACCTTCGGCGTTGAAGCCTCCCGGGAAGTCCCGTCGATTGTCCGGATCCTCTCCCCCCATCATGGCAATCTCATCACCGGCGTAGAGTTGCGGCATCCCACGCATCGTCGTGAGGATCGCGAAGGCTAATTTGAGCTTCGCGGGCGTCGCTCCCTGCTCGCTTAGAAAACGCATCGTATCGTGATTCCCCAGAAATGGAACCAGTCGCTCGGGATGCGGATACAGCGCGTCCAGCCGCAGTACCTCTGTCAGCCTGGACATGGGCGCGCCATGGGCAAAGACGTCGCGGAGAGCGGCATAGGTGGGAAAGTCAAATGGCGTATCCAGTCCAGTGTCCACACCGTTGCGCGTCACTCCACCGGCGAATGCGGAGGTGATCGTCGGATCGGGATTGAAGACCTCGCCCACCGCCGTCACGCGCGGATACAGCGAGTGAACCTCGCCGAGATACCCCTTCCAGAACTCCCTGCCGACATACGGAAACGTGTCGATGCGCAGACCGTCGAGGCCAGCCTGTTCGATCCACCACACGGCGTTCTGCGTCAGATACTTCGCGACCGTTGCGTTCTCCTGATTCAGATCAGGCAGAGTGTTCGCGAACCAGCCCTCGGTCACATCGCGTTGCGTAAGCCAGGGCGCATGCGGATCGGTCAGCGGCTTGAAGTCTCCCTGCGCCGTGCGATGCTGCTGCTTCGTTCCATGGAACCAGTCAGGCTCGGGCGAGTCGTTCACCCAGATGTGCGCGGGTCCAACGTGATTCGGCACCGTGTCGAGCACCAGCTTCATTCCGCGTTGATGCAGCGCAGCCGCGAGTGCCTTCAGGTCTGCCAGAGAGCCGAAGTGCTCATCTACGGCATACATATCGGTCGCGCCATAGCCGTGGTAGCTCTGGGCCTCTTGATTCTGATAGACGGGAGTGATCCATACGGTCGTCACACCCAGGTTTTGTATATAGTCGAGGTGCTGGATGATGCCGCGCAGGTCGCCGCCATGCCATCCGCGAGGCTTTGCGCGGTCATAGCCCGAGCCGTTGTTCGAGGGATCTCCATCGGCGAAGCGATCCGTCATGATCAGGTACATCGCATCCTTGGAGGAGAATCCGGCGAAACCATCGCGAGTCTCGCGGCGTGCAGCAAACGTGTACGGCAGGCTGGCTCTTCCACCAGGCCCCTGTGCGGTGACGGTGATCGTCTCCGGCTTGACTGGAGGAGCGCTCAGCCATAGCTCTGCCCAGTGTCCGTTCTCGGAGATGTGCGTCCGCCGCACGCGAAGCGCTCTATCGCTCAAACGAAACTGCACACCGTCCAGATGTTCTCCCTGGATCAGCAGCATCGGTGCGGGCATCGCCACCCACCAGTTCGGCGGGTCTACCTTAACCATGCGAGGAGAGGCACCCTGCGCGTTCGCAATCATTGGAGACATCAGCAAAGCCGCCGCCATCGCGAAGGTGACGCTGTTCCATCGCAGAGTACCTGCAAACCATTTTATGAGCACAACAATCCTCCCCTGAACCTTCCCTGAACTTCGATCGCACGTTGTTTATAAAGACGAAGCGCCGTATGGATGATCTCCATACGGCGCTCCCTCGCGGATAGTTAGAAGAGGAGGCGGATCGCCATCTGCAACTGACGTTCGCTGTACTGCCGGGTTGCAGTGATGTGGCCGAAGTTACCGTCCGTCGTGTAAGCGTCCGGATTCTGGAACTGTGGCGTATTGGTGATATTGAAGCTCTCGGCACGCAGCTCGGTCGAGAACCGATCCGTAAAGTGCAGGGTCTTGAAGAGGGAGACGTCTCCCTGCGCAAAGCCCGGACCATAGACGGAGTTGCGGCCGATGTTCCCCTCGGAGCCCAAGGGCGTCGCCTTGATGTTCGACGTATTGAACCATAGGCCGGAGACGCTGTGCGTCAGCTGGATAGGGCCAGTTGCCGTAGCCCTGGGGCTGTAGCTTCCACCATACTGCGGAGTCACGATCGACACCGGGGTTCCCGTCTCCGCCTGCACGATGGCGTTGAACTGCCATCCTCCGGCAACCATCTCCAGCGGACGGCCCCAGTGATTGCCGAACATCTTCCCGCGCCCGAAGGGAAGATTGTAGAGCGCGCTCGCCACAAAGACGTTTCGCTGGTCCAGCAACGAGTTTCCCTTATTGATGCCGGTATTGAAGGCATACAGCGGGCTCACAGCAAAGTAGCCGATATAGCCATCGGAGTTGTCGATGTTGTGAGACCAGGTATACGAGGTCGTCAAAGTCAAACTGTCGCTCATGCGATGGTTGAACTGCGCCTGGAGCGAGTTGTAGTGCGACGTCCCATTATTGAACTGCGCGATCACCTGCCCCAGGTTCGGGAACATCGCAGGCGCGCCGCCCAGGTGGACGGTGTTGTAGTTATAGCCAGTCGCCAAGTGATCGGTCTTGTTGCCGACGTACGCTACGGTGAAGACCGTCGCCCTTCCGAGCTGCTGCTGGAGCTGAAGGTTGTACTGCTGCACCGTGGGGATCTGGTTGTTGCGGTTCGTGGTGAAGATATTGACACCCTGCGGCGGAGAGTTGGGATTGAAGTTCGGATATCCCGGCAAGGGGAGCGGGTTGGTTGCAAGACGATTGTCGGTGCTGTTCAGCGGAGCCTGCCCCGTGAAGGTAACGCGGTAGCCCTGTGCAGCGGTGTAGGCTACGCTGCCGCCAAACGGAGCCTGCTGACCGAACTGATTGTCGATACCGCCGCGATCGAGGAAGTAGAACATGCCGTATCCCCCGCGGAGCACCGTCTTGCCCGCTCCGTAGACGTCATAGGCAAAGCCGATGCGAGGAGCGAAGTTGTTGTAGTCCGTGTTGACCAGCGAGCGCGGCACGCCGTTGACCCCGGCCAGATTGATGACTCCCGTGATCGGATCAAGCGCCGACTGGCGATTATGCTCCTCTGTCGGATACGTGATGATGTCGTAGCGCACGCCAAGGTTGAGCGTCAGCCGCCGGGTCAGCTTCCAGTCGTCCTGGGCAAACATGCCGATCTCGTAGTTGCGGGTCCCGAAGAATCCGCTCTGCGCCCCGATGCTGTAGTTGTCGATAAAGCCGACCAGCAACTCCGCGGGAACATAGCCGGTGAAGTCGCCCGGGCCGATGTTGAAGTATCCCTTGCCGGCGATGGGACGGAAGAACGACACATCGCGCCGGATGGCATTCGCACCGAACTTAAACGAGTGGCGGCCGTGCGCATAGCTGACGGAATCGAGCAACTGATAGGAGTTCTCGGGAACCGCGTACAGGCCATAGTCTCCCGTGTACTCCAGCAGGTTGCCGTTACCTCCGATCAGAGCGCCTCCACCCAGGTTGGCATTGCGGTTCGCATTCACAATCCCCAGATTCGCGGAGATAGGAACACCGGAGAACACAGGAGCGTTGGTAAAGGTATAGCGGTTATAGCCGGCGCGGAACTCGTTCAGCACGTTCGGCGTGAAGGTGTGCGTCTCGCCGATGGCAATGCCGCGACCATGCGTTGTGTTGGCGCCGGATGCGAAACCGGCAGGCAGGTTAGGAAACTCAGAGGTACGATTGAACTCGCTTTGGTCATAGGCGAAGCGCGCAAACGCCGTATCGTGCGCACTCACGTTCCAGTCGGCACGCACATCGAACGTGTCGTAGTGGGTAATCTGCCGTCGGATGGTGCGGTAGTTATTCTGCGTTCCGTTGAATGTACCGACAACGTTGGGCAGAGGATAGGCGTTGAAGTAGTTCACCGCTGCCGGGTTCAGCCGGTTGGAGGGGATGATGTTCCCCGCAAAAGGCGCGCAGGTCAGAGGATCGTAGATCGCTCCATTGACGACCGTCGCAGGCTTGCAGAACGCAGGTGTGGTGGATGTGCCCTGACCCAGAATCTGGGAGAAGTTACCTGTCCGCATCAATGCCGTCGGAACCGTCAGGAGTTGGGCATTCAGCGGGGTGTCCTCGCGGTAGCCCTGGTAGTCTCCGAACAGGAACAGCTTGTTATGAATCACCGGTCCACCGATCGAGCCGCCAAACTCGTTGCGCTTGAAGGGCTGCGCCGGCGCCTTCGAAGCTCCGAAGAAGCTATAGTTGGGATTCGCATCGAACAGGCTGGAGCGTGCGAACCAGAAGGCTGACCCATGGACATCATTGGTGCCGGACTTGATCGACGTCTGCACAATTGCTCCGCCCGCCCGGCCGAACTCCGCGGGAGCTACTGACGTGTTCACCCGGAACTCCTGGGTGCCTTCGATATTGGGGAAGAACACCAGCGTGTTCACCAGCGCCTCGTTATTGTCGAGACCGTCGAGAATATAGTTGTTCGCCTGCTGGCGAAGTCCATTGGCGGAGACCGCACCTCCGCCGCTCTCCTGGTTGCGGAAGGTCTCGGCGTCGCCATTGACCCCCGAGGCCGAGCTGCCATACTGGCCACGTGTCACGCCCGGAGTCAGCAGGGCCAACTGCGTAAAGTTACGACCGTTCAGTGGAAGCTCCGTCACCTGGCGCCCCTCCACTACCGACCCCACTGAGGAGGTCGACAGATCAACAATCGGAGCTGCGTCCGTAACTTCGACTACGGTGCTCGCCGAACCCACCTCCAGGCGAAACGCGATGGTCTGCACCTGCGACACCTGCAACACAAAGTTCTGTGCGGCCGTCAGGAAGCCGGTGTTGCTCGCTTCCACCCTATAGGGGCCACGCACCACTCCAGCAAAACTGAAGCTCCCATCGGAGCCTGCGGTGACTGTCTGCTTCGCTCCCGTGTCGAGGTTCGTCAAGGTCACAGTCGCTCCCGGAAGCAACGCTCCGGTGGTGTCGGCCACTGTGCCAATGACACGACCGGTATCCGTCTGTGCCTTCATCACCCCGGTCAGCCCAAGCGCAAGGCCGATCAGAAGAAGTGTCCTCGAAAGGTAGTTGGCCGCGCGGCCAAAACGGGGATGTCTCTTTATGCTACTCATGCTGCCTCCAAATCATTCATTCCCTACTTGTTCTGCCCAGTGAGACCAGACTGTAGCCTCAGCTGCGTTGAGAACCATTTCGCCTTCGGACAGGTCATCGCAATCCTCGCCCATCCCTTTTTCGCTCAATTCTTCATCACCAAACAAACCGCTTTGTTTCAATAAGTTGAATCTGATCCATCAACTCCTCTCCTGCCGCGAGGTGTAATGTTAAAACGTGGTGAAGTCGTCGCGGCGAGGTAAAAGTTAATGTCTCCGCTTACTGAGAGTCCGTCCCGGGTAACCTTCGGACTCTTCGAAGCAGATCTGCAAAGTGGTGAACTCTGGAAGGCAGGCAAGCGGATCAAAATCCAGAGCCAGCCCTTCAAAGTTCTGGCCACATTGCTGGAGCGCCCCGGAGAGATAGTTACCCGAGAGGACCTGCAGCTCCGGCTCTGGGGCAAGGACACGATCGTCGACTTCGATCACTCCCTCGGCACGGCAATCAACAAGATCCGGGAGGCCCTCGGCGACTCGGCGGATAATCCGCGCTTTGTCGAAACCCTCGCCCGCCGAGGCTATCGGTTCATCGCTCCGGTAGGCTACGCCGCGATGCAGACGACAACCCCGGCTGGGGAGGCCCCAGGCGATCTGCCGGAGAAGCTCCAACCCCCTCTCCTCGATCCTGTTGCACCTCTTGTGGCACCTAACGCGTCACGATCTTGGATGCAATCTTCACAGTGGAAGACGCCTGCTTACATCGCTCTGGGGGCAGCCATCTTCGCCGGAGCCGTAGGCCTCGGCATCTACCTTGGAGGTATCCGCCAGAGCATCAGTCCGCTTCGGATCTCGCAGATAACCCACAATGGTCGCATCGCTCCTGGCGCGCCCGCCATGGAGAGCCTGCCGGCGACCGCGACCGACGGGGTTCGCATCTTCTCTTCGGTTATCGAAAGAGGACGAGCTGTCCTATCCCAGGTCTCCATAGCCAACGGGGATGTGCTCCCCCTCGCCATCCCCAGCGAGATAGCGGCACCGTCCCTGGGCGACCTCTCCCCCGACGGTTCGAACCTGCTTGTCCGGGGCCATCTCTCTCCCGAGTCCGAGCAGCCGCTCTGGGTTGTCCCCGTAGGTGGAGGTAGCGCGCTTCGCGTGGCGAACATCCTTGCGCACGACGCCACGTGGATGCCCGACGGCAACGGCATCCTCTATGCCGCGGGCAACGAACTCTTCCTCACTCATCTGCAGGATGGGAACTCCACCGGTGTCGCCACCCTTCCGGGCCGAGCCTTCTGGCTTCGCTGGTCGCCCGATGGCCGCCTGCTCCGCTTCACCATCATCGACCCCATCGGCCACACCATGTCCCTGTGGGAGCTCCCCTCTGGCAGCCGCACGCCGCGCCCCGTCCTCAGCGGATGGAGTAATCCATCGTCAGAGTGCTGCGGCACCTGGACCTCCGACGGCAAGTTCTTCATCTTCCAATCGGCGCGAGACGGCAACGACGACCTCTGGCAGCTGCGCGGCAAAGATCTCTCCGGAGCAACCCGCGTCACCAATGGGCCCTTGCGGTATGAAGCTCCCATCGCCGCCCGCAATGGCCATCGCATCTTCTTCCTTGGCCTCGACACCCAGTCCGAGCTGCTGCAATACTCTGCCGACCGGAAGGAGTTCTCCCCTGCGAACAACTTCTTCTCGCAGGCCAGCCGCGTCAACTTCTCCCGTGATCGCGAGTGGGTTGCCTGGACCGATGCGGAGGGCCGTCTCTGGCGGGCCCGCGCCGATGGAACGGAGAAGCTCCAACTCACGCCCGACTCCATGCAGGTCTTCCTCGCGCACTGGTCTCCCGATGGCAAGCAGCTCGCTCTAATGGCGCGCGAACCAGGCAGGGCCTGGCAGATCTACTCCATTTCCGCCGAGGGTGGCAGCCCGCAGGCGCTGCTCAACGAAAATCGCAACGCTGCCGACCCCGACTGGTCCGCCGACGGCATGTCGCTCGTCTTCGGGCGTGTCCCCGACCTCATGGGAAAGGAGAGCGGCACTCGCGCCATCCAGATCCTCGATCTCCGCACCCACGCCATCACGCCGATTCCCGACTCGGAGGGTCTCTTCAGCCCCCGCTGGTCCCCCGACGGCCGATCCATCGCCGCTATCTCGCTCGATCAGCGCAGGCTGATGCTCTTCGACGTAGCCACTCGCAAATGGCGACTGCTTGCAGAGACCAGCGTCGCCGATCCGGTGTGGAGCGCCGACAGCAAAGCCATCTATATACATGCCTTCATGTCGATCACCCAGCCTATCTATCGAGTGGACGTCCGCAGCGGGCAGCTCCAGCAGGTTGCCGACCTGGCCAGCTTCCGCTCCGGCGAGGCCGCCGACTACTTCTTCTGCGGCATTACCCCGGACAATATCCCCCTCGTGCGCGCCCGCTCTTCAACCGGCAATCTCTACTCCCTCGATCTCGACGGAAGATAGGGCTCGAACCGACCACTCCAACTCAGTCACACTGGGAACTGCAGTCCTTTCCTGACGGCCAAAGACCATGAGCTAATCATGTTTACCGCGCATTTCACCACGTTCTGCACCACAAAAATTCCCATTTTCCTTAGAAATAACCATTCTGACCACGCCAAAAAACCTGATACTCATTGACCCCCCGAAAAGAACGCGATACACTTTTTAAGTTTGGCGCTGTAGCCTATTGACAACAATTCAAGGGTTACAGGGACGACAGGCTAGAGCCCGGCGGTCAGCGAAAGACGCGATGGTTTAGCCAGTTGGCTTAATGCAGTGCTCCTGTATGCGCCCCATGCAGCACAATCTATTGAAGGAAGCGGTCAGCGCTCATCAGCGCCACGCTTGAGGTTTTAGCTATGTACGCAGTCATCCGCACCGGCGGCAAGCAGTATCTGGTCTCGCCAGGCGAGCAGTTGAAGATTGAGACCACTGCCCATGAGAATGGCGCAGTCGAGTTCTCCGACATCCTCGCCGTCAGCGGCGAAGAGGGCAAGTTCGAGTCGGACCTGACGGGAGCCAAAGTGCTCGCCTCCGTCGTCGGCGAAGGTCGCCGCGAGAAGATCCTGGTCTTCAAGCTGAAGCGCAAGAAGCAGTACAAGAAGATGCAGGGCCACCGCCAGAACTACGTTGAGGTCAAGATCAACGAAATCCTGGTCAATGGCAAGAGCTTCAAGGCTTAAGATTTTTATTTGAGAGCGCAACAGCCTGAGGGCGGCGCGGAAGAGGCAATGCAATGGCACATAAAAAAGGTTTAGGTTCTTCTAAAAACGGCCGCGACTCAAATGCACAGCGGCTCGGCGTAAAAGTGTTCGGCGGTCAGTCCATCCTCGGCGGTGGCATCATCGTCCGCCAGCGTGGCACACCTCTGAAGCCCGGCGCGAACGTCGGCCGCGGTAAGGACGATACTCTGTTCGCCAAGATCGACGGCATCGTCCGCTTCCAGGATCGTGGCCAGCATGGCCGTTTCGTAGCCGTCGACCCTGTCGTCGTCACCGCATAAGTTTTCTCTGTACTGCAAGAACGCCCTGCTCTCGGCAGGGCGTTTCTGTCTTTGGATCAACCAACAACTTATTTGGTTGCGATGACGATCAGCTTACCTTTCTCGTTCAGGCCGATCCGCGCCATGGGGGTGTTGTGGTCGTGGGTGAAGAGCACGAGCCAGTTTTCAGGAATCGCTCTCTGATAGAAGCGCTTCCGCTGAGAGATCGATTCCAGCGGATCGAGGTCGTATCCCATCACCCAGGTGGGATCGAGATGGGCGCTTGTGGGGATGAGATCGGAGATATAACAGGCGTGTTGGGACCTGGACTCGATGTGAACGCCGAGGAGATGCGCGGTGTGTCCAGGAAAAAGCTCTACGCTGACACCCGGACATATCTGCGGATCCGACTTGATGCTGTCGTCATCGAGCAGCATCATCTGTCCCGACTGAATCAGTGGATCATAGTTGGGCGAAAGATAGCTGACGCGGTCGCGATCCAGTTGAAGATGCCCATGCTCCACCTCGCCCCGATGGACGAAGTAACGTGCATTCGGAAAGGTCGGAGTTACAGACCCATCGGGATGCAGCGTCGTGTTCCAGCCGCAGTGATCGAAGTGGAGGTGGGTATTGATGACGATGTCGACATCCTCAACTCGAACTCCAGCGGCAGCGAGCGACGTGGGCAAAAGCTCCTGATTGCCGTGAATCTCACGCAGCTTCTCAGATTGCTTATTGCCAATTCCGGTTTCAATCAGCACAGTTTGTTTCCCGGTGCGCACCACAACCGTATTGAGTCCCAAAAGAATGCGGTTCTGGTCGTCCGCCGGAGCGCGCTTCTGCCAGAGCGTCTTGGGGACGACGCCGAACATGGCTCCGCCATCGAGCTGGTAGGTGCCATCGGTACAGACCACGAGCTCGAAGTCGCCAATGTGCGTGCGTGCACGGATAAGATCCGTGGAAGGCTTCACTGGATCAGCATCAACTTCGGTAGTACGCCCAGCAATCTGCATAGTCTTCCTCTCTCACATCGTAATGTGAGGGAGGAAGACTATGCCACAGTTGACCTAGGCCCGTGGCGCCTGGGCTGCAGCAGCGAGCATCTCCGCGCTGACCGGCACGAGCTCAGAACTGGCCATAAGCTCTGCCGTAACTGTGGACGTGGCGATACCCGGAGCCGCGGCGCGCTGCTTGATCTGGAAGCACTGGCGACACAGTACGGGTCGTCCCTGGGTGGGCTTGAAGGGGACGGTCGTCTGGACGCCGCACTCCGAGCATTCCGTACGGGTCTCGGTACGTGACAGACCAGCTGCAGCTGGGCCGGAGCCCGGATGCAGACCTACACCGGCGCGCTTGGACTTGCAGGGCTTACAGCGCTTCGGGTCGTTCTTGAATTGTTTGTCGAAGAAAAAGAGTTGTTCGCCGGCGGTGAAGATGAACTCACCACCACAGTCTATGCAGGTTAAAAGTCGATCCACAAATTCCATAACCGCTTCTCCCGTCGTGCTGCGGAAAAGGATGGCCACTCGTGACCCGAAGTCCAGGTCCACCGGCAACCAGCCTTCGTGGGTGGTCTCTACTGCTCAGTTTTCAGGGGGGCCCGGGGCCGCGACATCGCGGAGAATTACAGGTTTTACCGGTTGACAGGTCCGTTCGTCAAGTCTGTCACTGCCGGCTGCCGTCGGATGGCGGGAGTCCATCTTAGGCGGTTCAGGGGGCCGTCTCACCAGGCATGGGAGACGGCCGTCCATGGTTGAGGAACGAACTTAATCCTGTTCCTTGCGGACCTTCTTACGATTACGCTTACGGGCCAGCGCTTCTTTCACGCGCTTCTTTTCACCCGGTTTCAGGTAGAAAGAGTGACGCTTGACTTCCTTGATAATGTCTTCGGTCTGCACCTTGCGCTTAAAGCGCCGCAGGGCATTCTCAAGGGGTTCGCCTTCTTGTACTCGAACCTCTGCCAAGAAAAATACACCTCCAAACAGTCCCAATCGGGATATTCAGAGAATACTCCTTTTTGGCAACCCATGTTGTATGAATCATTGAAGAATTGTGCAATCCGCCTGCCAAACGTTACGAGTGACTTTTACTACTCAGGGGGTAACCCCCTCCCCCCTACTTTTGGCGTAAATTCCCTGTTTACAATAAGATATAGCTATAAATGTCGCTAAATTCGTCCAAATAAATGGGTTACGGGTAAAGTCGTCTTTCTAAAAGGGTTATGGGCTAAAAAGGAAGCCCCGGTTTTGGCCGAGGCTTTCCTCTTTTCATCCTGCTTTAAGTGTAATGGATGGAGGGAAACTAGTATGCCAGCTCTATTTGCTTTGTTTGTATGAAGTTACATGGTTCGGGGGCTTGACAAGTTTTTTGGAGGGGTTTTTTAGGGCAGAGGGATTGGGAAGGCACTCGGGCGGCTTTCGTCCCCTCGTAGATGCGGCAGGGTCTTTCTCCTTCGACTACGCTCAGGGTCAGAATGACGGCGTGGAACTAACAACGTAGAATCTGCTGCATGATACGGAGTTATCAAGGAATCACACCGGTGGTGCCGGCTAGCTGCTATGTCGACCCCTCGGCTCAGGTCATCGGGGATGTTGTGCTGGGGGAGCAGGCCAGCGTGTGGATGAATGCGGTGGTGCGGGGCGATGTGAACTCCATACGGATTGGCGCGAAGAGCAATGTGCAGGACTGCGCGGTGCTGCATGGGATGCGGCATCTGTACCCCGTGATCGTGGGAGAGATGGTGACGATCGGCCATAACGCCACGGTGCATGGGTGTGTGCTGGAGGATGCCGTTCTAGTGGGCATCGGGGCGACGATCCTGAACAATGCGCGGATCGGCGAGGGCTCGATCATCGCCGCGGGCGCGGTTATCCCGGAGCAGACGATAATTCCACCGAACTCGCTGGTGGTTGGGGTGCCGGGCAAGGTAAAGAAGACGCTGGGGGATGAGGATCGGAAGATGATCCTGAAGTACGCGCAGAATTATCTGGATTACACGGCGATCTATCTGGGAGAGGGTAAACAGGGATTCTGAAATCTCCTTGTGCGAGGAGTTGAGCCCACATTCGA
>JAOAPB010000008.1 GCA_025462645.1 Edaphobacter sp.
AGGGCTGGTTCACCAGGTCGCTCATCCGCGTGGGCAGATGCGTCAGCGTCATCCACACAAGAAACAAGCCACGCAGCGCATCCAACTCCGGCTTGCGTGCGAGATGCAGCCTTTGCACTGCCCCAGCATTTAATCGCGGCGGTGGGCTAGAAGAAACGCGCCACACAATCCCTCCTGTCGGTCTCGACGCCGATTCACGCGCCCTCGAATGCGAGGAGCATTTCCGGGTACAGTATTGAACGGCGCGGCTGCGTTGATGTGGACATCGACGGATCGACAATCCTCAGCCTCTCGTTATGCGGATCTCCGTATCTCAGCCGGAAACTCAAGTACCTTGCCCCGCTGGGTCAGCGGGACCCACTTCACCGCCTTGCGAAACCGTGGGGGAATATAGAACTCAATTACCTGTGCCATAGCCATCCTCCAAAGGATCTTCTTCCGATAACTAAAGCAACCCGGATGCCAAAGTGGCAAGTGACCGTAAGCGACTGGAATCTAACGAAGAGCCATAACAGGAGAGTTGTCGTGTGAAAACATCGGGCCGCCATGAATACTCAGGACCTTACTCTTTTTGGGGGCATCGCCGATCTTGATATGAGCCAGGAACTTGTGAGAACGCGGCGTCGTGAGCATATACCCGGACCAAACAAGGACCGATGGCCAGACGACGATCGGCGTCAAGATTCCGACAGAGCAGTCAACGTACGCACGCGAACGGTATCTCCGCCTCAGCAGATAGCTGCTCAGAAAGCACAGTGGTTTGCGCAGTGAGTACGTTTAGGTATGGGTCGACACCGGTCTGGTAACGCGATCAGGCAAGCTCTAAGTGCAACGCGACACCAACTCCGGTACTGCGCTGCATCGCCAATCACCGTTGTCCCGCGACTGCCTTGCTCTACTTCTCTATCGTTGCGTCGGTCTTATCCAGCTTCTTCGAAACCTGCGCAGGTGTCGGCAGTTGCGTCCGGTCCCATCCCCCGCCCAACGCCTCGATCAGCTGCACCGACGCCATCATCTCCTGCACATGCAGGTTGGTCAGCGTCTGCTGATTAGTCAGCAACGTCGTCTGCGCCGTCACTACAAGCAGATAGGGGTCCAATCCAGTTTCATAACGCGCCGTCTCCAGCTTCAACGCTTCCTCGAACGACTGTTCCGCCTGCTGCTGTTTCAGAATCTGCTGCGACAAGATGCGTACCGAAGATAGCGAATCCTCAACCTGTTGAAACGCTGTCAAAACTGTTTGCCGGTAGCTTGCGACATCTGCGTTATAGGTTGTGATGAACTGATTCACCTCCGCGCGACGCAGCCCGCCATCATAAATCGTCTCGCCCAGTGACGGTCCAACCGACCAGAACCGGCTGGGAAGGTTGAAAAAATGACTGAAGTTCGAGCTCTCGTAGCCATAACTTGCGCTCAGATTCAGCGAGGGGTAGTAAGCGGCGTACGCTATCCCGATCTGCGCATTCGCTGCCGCCATGTTTCGCTCTGCTGCAGCGATATCGGGCCGGCGCTCCAGCAGGGCCGACGGCATCCCTACAGGAACGGGGGGAGGGTCCGTCAACAGAGGCTTCACCGGAATAGAAAAATGCGACGGGTTTGCTCCCACCAGCACCGCGATGGCATGTTCGAACTGCGCCCGCGCCACCCCAAGATTGATCGCCTGCGATTGCACAGCTTGCAGCGTGGCCTCAGCCTCCACCATAGAGATTCTGTCATCGATTCCTGTCTCGTAGCTCGCCCGCGTCAGGTCCAGCGCCTTCTTGTCGGCCTCTACCGTGTCATTCAACAGTCTCTGCAGCGCATCCTGGCCGCGTATCTCAAAGAAAAACGCTGCCAGGCTCGCCTGTTCTGTCAGTCGTTCATTCTCGAGATCTGCCGCGCTCAACTGCGCGTTGTACTGCTGCTCGCGAATGGTGTTGCGAACCTTCCCCCACAAATCAGGCGCCCACGACACGTCAAACGGCAGCGATCCTATTGAACTCACCGTGCCCGCGTTGGCCGTCGGAGAGTTCGTCAAATTGGCCGACGACTGCGATCGTGCGTACGTTACCGAAGCCCCCGCCGTGGGATAAAGCTGCGACCGCGCCTGCACGATCAGAGTCCGCGCCTCCATGAAATTCTCAAAGAACTGCTTGATGTTCTGGTTGTCGATGTTCAACTTCTCTTCCAGCGCATTCAACTCCGGATCGTTGTAGATCTCCCACCACTTGCCATGCAGTATCGCGTCCTGCGGTTGCGCCACCTTCCAGCCTTCCGCGTCCTGAAACGACGTCGTCGACTCTTTGTAAGTTACCGGCGGAGCCGTCGCGGTGGCCGATGGCGAGGGCACATGGTACTTCGGTCCCACCATGCATCCGGTCAACAGGAGCATTGTCATCGCGGGACCTGTAGCAAATTTAAGACGGGCGTTAATCATAGTGTTATGCCTCTGTAATTCACTCCGCGGCGGCGGCAGTTGTGCCATCCGGATGAAACGGATCGCGCTCTCTTCCAAGCACGCGAAGGCGCAGACGGTCGAGCGCAAGATAAACGACGGGAGTGGTATAGAGCGTAAGCATCTGACTTACGATCAGCCCTCCGACAATGGTGATACCGAGCGGCCGGCGCAGTTCAGACCCCGTCCCGCTCCCAAACGCCAGCGGCAGCGCGCCAAACAGCGCCGCCATGGTCGTCATTAGGATCGGACGGAATCGAAGCATGCACGCCTGGAAGATTGCCTCCTCCGTGTTCAGGCCGTGCTCACGTTCCGCCTGCAGGGCGAAGTCGATCATCATGATCGCGTTCTTCTTTACGATACCGATCAGCAGCACAATTCCGATGATCGAGATAACGTTCAAATCTTCCTTGAAGAGCATCAGTGCCATCATCGCTCCTACGCTAGCCGAAGGCAGCGTCGACAGGATCGTAATCGGATGCACGAGACTCTCATATAAAACGCCGAGAACAATAAAAATGGCGAGAATCGCGGTCAGCACTAGGAGCGGCTCCGTGCCCAGCGACTGCTGATACGCAAGCAGCGTACCGGCAAAAAAACCATGCACCGTAGAGGGCGTACCCAGGCGCTGTTGCATCTGCGCGATCTCAAGCGTCGCATCGCTCAGCGAGACACCCGGCGCAAGATTGAACGAAACCGTAACGGAAGGGAATAGCCCCGTATGGTTCAGCGCAAGCGGCGTAGTGCTTGTCTTATTCGTAGCCATTGTCGCCAGCGGTACGTTCCCGCTCGCGGTTATGCTGCTTGAGCCCGCCGGATGAAAGTAAATGTTCTTCAGTCCTTCCGGACTCTGCCAATACTCCGGCGCGACCTCAAGCACCACGTAGTACTGGTTCAACTGCGTGTAGATGATCGAGACCAACGACTGGCCGAAGGCGCTGTACAGTCCTGCATCGAGCGATTGCGCCGTCTGCCCCAGCTTCGCCGCGGTCACGCGATCGTAGTGCAGCCGCTCATCCAGCCCGCCATTCTGCTGGTCGGAGCTGACGTCTTGAAACCCCGGCAGACGCATCATCTCGTTCAGCAGCTTTGGGCCCCACGTCGCCAGATCCGTGAGATTGTCAGCCTGGATCGTGTATTGATACAGAGCATTGCTGCTGCGTCCACCGATGCGTATGTCCTGCTGCGCCTGCAGAAACGTAGAAGCTCCAGTCAGCCTGTTCAGGCTCGGACGAAGGCGATTGATCACATCGGAAGCGCTGATCTTTCGTTCCTCCAGCGGTTTCAGCGAAATGAACATGTTGGCAGTATTGGTAGCGCCCTGGCCTCCTGTAAACGCGATCGCATTCTCGACCGCAGGATCGTTCTTTACCACTCTCAAATTCTTCTGAATGGACTCATTCATTGAAAAGTAGGAGGCATCTTGGGAACCACGTACCGCGCCGCCCAGCGAGCCTGTATCCTGCAGAGGAAAAAAGCCTTTCGGAATCTTTATAGCAATCGCACCATTGAGTGCGATCGTAAGGAACAACACGATCAGCACCAGCGCCGGGTTTTTCAGCACCCAGTGGAGACTGCGCCGGTACACCGACAGCACCCAATCGAAGGCTCTGTCCGTAGCCATATACAGCCGCCCATGCTTCTCGCCGTGCGGATTCTTCAAAATGTAGGCGCACATCATCGGGGTGGTCGTTAGAGAAACGACCATCGAGACCACAATAGCCGTCGAAAGCGTGACCGCAAACTCTCGGAACAGCCTGCCGACAATTCCACCCATCAGCAAAAGCGGAATGAAGACGGCGATCAGCGATATGCTGATGGTAAAAACCGTAAACCCGATCTCTTTTGCCCCTCTTAGCGCCGCAGCGAACGGAGCCATGCCGTCTTCGATATGCCGTGTGATGTTTTCCATCACGACGATCGCGTCATCCACGACAAATCCGGTCGAGATGGTCAGCGCCATCAGCGAAAGATTATCCAGACTGTAATTAAACAGATACATCACCGCAAAGGTGCCGATCAGAGACACCGGCACCGCGACCGCTGGAATCAGCGTGGCGCGAGGGCTGCGAAGAAAAACAAAGACGACGATGACCACCAGCACGATCGACAGCATCAGCGTCGCTTTGACATTGCTTACCGACGCCTTGATAGTCGTCGTACGATCGAGCACGATCGTCGTTTCGATCCCCTTGGGAATGGACGCCTCGACCGAAGGCAGCTCCTTGCGTATCCGCGAAACCGTATCGATAATATTCGCGCCCGGTTGTCGAAAGACGATCAGCATCACCGCGCGTTTTCCATTTAGATATCCCGCCGCTCGCAGGTTCTGCGTCGAATCGACGACATCCGCTACATCCGACAACCGCACTGCTGACCCTTGGCTGTACCCGACGATGATCGGCTTATACTCTTCCGCCCGCGATATCTGATCGTTCGCCAGAATGTCCGCGGAGATATCTCCGTTCGTGATCTGCCCTTTGGCCAGACTCGAATTCTGAATACTGAGCACCGCCTGAAGATTCGCCATCGTGAGGCCGAGGCTGGAGAGCTTGGTGGGATTCACTTCCACCCGTACCGACGGCAGCGCGCCGCCACCCGCATTCACCTGCCCTACGCCTTGAATCTGCGACAGCTTCTGCTGAATGATCGTCGATGCCTCATCGTACAGCTTGTTCGGGCCATACTTGTCCGATGTAAGGCCAATGATCATGATCGGAGCATCCGCCGGATTCACCTTGCGATACGTCGGATTCGAGGGAAGATTTGCCGGCAGATAAGTGCGCGCCGCATTGATCGCCGCCTGAACATCCCTTGCGGCGCCGTCGATGTCACGGCTCAGATCAAACTGGATCGTGATCGACGTCGCTCCCAGGCTGCTCGAAGACGTCATCTCCGTCACCCCGGCGATATGACCAAACTGCCGCTCCAGCGGGGTCGCCACCGACGAAGCCATGATCTCGGCACTTCCCCCCGGCAGTGACGCATTCACTGAGATCGTAGGAAAGTCCACCTGCGGCAATGGCGACACCGGAAGCACAGCAAACGCAATTGCGCCTGCAATGGCAATCGCAATCGTCAGCAGCGTGGTCGCCACTGGACGATGGATAAATGGCGAAGAGATATTCATGACAGCTCCGCCGCTTCACGCTCGCCTCTCTGGTGCTCCCTCTCCCTCTTCGATTTCTTCGAGAACCGCGTCGCGAGGTTGTCGAAGAAAATATAGATGACCGGTGTCGTATAGAGCGTCAGTACCTGGCTCAGAAGCAAGCCGCCGACCATCGCAATACCCAGCGGTCTGCGCAACTCAGAGCCGATACCCGAGCCAAACGCCAGCGGCAGCCCACCCAGCAGCGCCGCCATCGTCGTCATCATGATCGGTCGGAAGCGAAGCAGGCACGCCTGATAGATTGCCTCTGTCGCATCCAGCCCCTGGTGCCGCTCGGCATCCAGTGCAAAGTCCACCATCATAATGCCGTTCTTCTTAACGATGCCGATCAGCAGCACCAATCCAATAATCGCCACGACGCTCAGGTCCTGGTGAAAAAGAATCAACGAAAGGAACGCGCCGACACCCGCCGAAGGCAGCGTGGAAAGAATCGTGATCGGATGGATGAAGCTCTCGTACAGAACCCCAAGCACGATATACACCGTCACCAGCGCCGCCAGAATCAGCAGCGGCATATTGGATAGCGAGTTCCGGAACGATGCTGCCGTCCCCTGAAAGTCGGCCTGCAGACTCGCCGGCATGTGCATGTCCTTCTGTATCTTCGTGATCTCCGAGATCGCGCCTCCCAACGCAGTGTTTGGCGCAAGGTTGAAAGACACCGTGATCGCCGGAAACTGTCCTTGATGCGTAATAGAAAGCGCCTCCGTCGTCGTCTCAAAGTGCGAGAAAGCGCTGAATGGCACCGCGTTGCTGGTCGTAGAGCTAGTTACACCCGCTGAGGTCGCGCCCCGGCTCGAAGAAGAGGTGACCGTGCTCGACGTCAATGCGTTCGCCGGAGGCGTTAGAGTATTCGCTGACGGCGTGAACAACGCCGATGCCGTTAGCGCGTTCGAGCCTGCAGAAGTAGAACCCTTGCCCGAAGACGACGATGCAGGCGCACCACTCAGACCCGCCGAAGAGTTCGCTTCAATATAGAGGTGATTTAGTTTATCGGGGTCCAGTTGAAACTGCGGCTCGGCCTCCAGAATCACATGGTACTGATTCAGTTGCGTATACATCGTGTTGATCTGCCGCTGGCCAAATGCGTCGTACAGCGTATTGTCGATCGTCGTCGGCGCCACACCGAGCCGCGAAGCCGTCGCCCGATCAATCACCAGGGACACTGCCAGACCACCGCTCTGTTGGTCCGTCGCGACATCTTCAAGCCCCGGCAGTTCCTTCAGTCGCGCCACAAAACGGTTAGTCCAATCCTCCAGTTCGACTGGATCAGGGTCCTCCAGCGCGTACTGGTACTGTGTTCGGCTCACCCGGTCATCGATCGTGATGTTCTGCACCGGCTGCATAAAAATCTGAATGTCCGGAACATTCTTCTTCTTCAGCGCCGACTGCACTCTGCGAATCACGTCGGCAGCGCTCAGGTCACGCTGCTCCAGCGGCTTCAGATTGATCGACATCCTCCCACTGTTCGTCGTGGTGTTCGTCCCGTCCGCCCCGATGAAGGATGAGAGGCTCGCCACCGCCGGATCATCAAGGATGATCTTTGCGACCTCCTTCTGCTTCACCGCCATCACCTTCGAGCCGATCGTCTGCGTCGCCTGTGTAATCCCCTGGATCACGCCCGTGTCCTGCACGGGAAAGAAGCCCTTCGGAATAATGATGTACAAATAAACCGTCAACAAGAGGGTTGCGACCGCCACCAGCAGCGTGATGGTCTGGTACCGCAGGACAACCTTCAGGGTGCGCCCGTAAAAACCGATCATTCTGTTGAAGACGCGCTCCGATGCCTGATAGAAACGCCCTTGCTGACTCTTCGGATTGTGTTTCAGAATTCGCGCCGCCATCATCGGTGTCAGTGTCAGCGAAACCACAGCCGAGATGACGATCGTGACCGCCAGCGTGACCGCAAACTCCCGGAACAGCCTGCCTACAACATCTCCCATGAACAGCAGCGGAATCAATACGGCAATCAGCGAGATGGTCAACGACATAATCGTGAACCCGATCTGCTCGGCGCCCTTCAACGCCGCCTGCATCGGCGAGTCGCCCTCTTCGAGGTACCGCGAGATGTTCTCCACCATTACGATCGCGTCATCGACGACGAAGCCCGTCGAGATCGTCAGCGCCATCAATGACAGGTTGTCGAGACTGTAGCCAAGCATGTACATCGCCGCAAACGTGCCGATCAGCGACAGCGGCACCGCCACGCTCGGAATAATCGTCGCGTAGAGATTCCTCAGAAACAAAAAGATGACCATCACCACCAGGCCAACCGTCAGCAGCAACTCAAACTCAACATCGCTCACCGAAGCCTGGATAGGCGTCGTCAGGTCGGTCAGCGTCGTGACCTCGATCCCCTTAGGTAAATTCGCCTGAAGCTGCGGTAACAGCTGCTTGATGCTCTTCACGACACTGATCGTATTGCCGCCAGGCTGGCGCTGCACGTTCAGGATCACCGCCGGCGTCTGATCCATCCACGCCGCCTGCGTCGAGTTCTCCACGCCGTCCACGATATTCGCAACTTCGGTCAGCATCACAGGCGCGCCATTGCGGTATGCGACCACTACGCTCTTGTAGTCTCCGCTCGTTACCAGCTGATCGTTCGCGTCGATCTGATAGTCCTGTCGTGGCCCATCAAAGTTTCCTTTCGCCGCATTCACGCTGCTCTGCGTCACCGCAGTGCGCAAATCCTCAAGATTGATGCCATACGACGAGAGCGCCGTTGGATTCGCCTGAATTCGCACCGCGGGCTTCTGTCCGCCGCTGATGCTCACCAATCCCACGCCGCTCAACTGCGAGATCTTCGGGGCAAGCCGCGTATCGACCAGATCTTCCACCTGAGGAAGCGGCATCGAACTCGACGTAATCGCCAGCGTCAGCACTGGAGGGTCCGCAGGGTTCGTCTTGCTGTAGATCGGCGGGGCCGGCAGGTTGGCCGGCAAAAAGCTACTCGACGCATTGATCGCCGACTGAACTTCTTCTTCCGCAACGTCGATGTTCAGGCTCAGATTAAACTGCAGCACGACCACCGAGGTCCCGCCCGAACTCGACGACGTCATCTGGCTCAACCCTTGAAGCTGCCCAAACTGGCGCTCCAGCGGTGCCGTTACCGTCGTCGCCATCACCTGCGGGCTCGCACCTGGATAGAACGTCAGCACCTGAATCGTCGGATAATCGACCTGAGGCAGTGCCGAAACGGGTAGCTGCGTGTAGCTCACAAGCCCAACCAGCAAAATCGCAGCCATCAGCAACGACGTTGCGACAGGACGCAGAATAAACGGACGCGAAGGACTCAAGGAGCATTACTCCCGATTGGTCGGCCGCCCGAAATCGGCTGCTTCGAAATCATGACCTGCGCTTTGTCCTGCAGCTTGTCGAAGCTGCTGTCCGCAACCACATCCCCGGGATTGATTCCCGTCACCTCCGTGTTGTCCCCCTCCGTCACACCCGGTTTAACGCTCCGCATATGCGCCGTGTCGTCCTGAATCACATAGACAAACGAAGCCGTCCCGTTATGCTGGATCGCCGAAGAGGGAACAATCGTCACTCCCTGCAGCGTATTCACCAGCAGCCGCGTATTCACGAACTCATTCGGAAAAAGCGCAGCGTCCTTGTTGTCGAACGAAGCTCGCGCCTTTACCGTCCCGGTTGTCGTGTCGATCTGGTTGTCCAGCGTCAGCAGGGTTCCGTTCGCAATCTGTTTCAGCGCTCCCCGGTCCAGAGCCAGAACAGGAAGTTTCGCGTTCTGTCGCAATCGCGGCTGAACCTGCCCCAGGGTGTCCTCGGGAATAGTGAAGATCACCGTAATTGGCTGCAGTTGCGTAATCACCGCCAGCGTCACCGTTCCCGACGCCTGCACCACATTGCCCGGATCGACCAGGCGCAATCCCACTCTGCCGGAGATCGGAGCCGTAATGTGACAGTACCCAAGCTGTACCTGGTCGAACGCAACTGTCCCCTGGTCGTTTTTCACCGTGCCTGCATCCTGCAGCACAATCTTCTCCTGGTCGTCCAGTTGTTGCCTCGGGATTGCGTTCCGCGCCCACGCATCGCGGTAACGATCGCGATCCATCGCCGCCTGTGCCAGGATCGCTTCGTCCCGCTCTAACGCTCCCTGTGCCTGCAGCAGCGTCGCCTGGAACGGCCGCGGGTCAATATCGATCAGAGGAGCGCCATTGTTTACGATCTGCCCTTCCTTGAAGTGCACCGCGATCACCGGCCCCGTAACCTGGCTGGTGATCGAAGCCGTGTACACCGGAGTTACCGTTCCAATCGCATCCAGATAGACGCCGATGTCTCCCTTCGTTGCCGTTGCCGTCGTCAGCATCACCGGCCCTCCAGGGGCGCCGTGCCGTCCACCGCCGGCACCCTTCGTCGTCTCATCGTGGTGCCGCAAAACCAGCAGAAATCCCACCGCAAAGATCAGCAGCAGAACAATCCACACAATGACCCGCACAATCTTGCTGCGAGGCAATGTTGGAGAGGGGGCAGGAAGTTGATGGTCCGGCCCAATAGTTGAATGTTCCTTGGAATCGGCTGGCAATATGTCTCCCTTTGTCCCAACACTGCTCAGTTTCTTATCATTGCCCCTCATAGCGATCACTCTGAATGCCGTACACACAGCTCCAGGATGGGGCTCCTGAGATCAGAACAGTCGACTAGTTAGAGGAGCGATAAGCCGGTACGTGGAGAGTCTTTCCGGATTCCAGACTCGCATCATATTTTTTTAAGTAACCTGTATCCACGAGAGTGCGGCTGTATTTATCCCCCGTATCGAGGATTCTCATTAGGAAGTAACGACCTCCATATTGAGTGAAGATGAGTTCGGTTGTTTTGGAGGGTTGCTGGGCCTGAACGTTTCGGATCTCAAGCAACGCTGAAGCTCGGCCATCTGCGCTCTGGACTTCCATTGTGCTGATCTCAGAAATCTCAGTCACATGAAATGTGTATTTGCCCGCGGGGAATTTCGCAACACCCGCATGAAAGGGAAACGGGATGTCGGCCTCAATTTGGTCGACTTGTTGGGCGTAGGCGGGGCTACCTGCGAGAAGACAGCCTAAAACCACGACGAAAGATGCCAGATATGTTTTCAAGATGCCTCCCCTGTCCCGCGGCCAACATTTCTAACTGAGGCCGCCAACGACACCTTGGAAGAAGCAAGTTGCATTCCAATTATTTCCACGAGTAAACATCGGAAATGAGCGATTTGAGAATGAGGTCTGTCTATTTCGATGTCGACTGACCGTCGATTGTGTCGATTGGCCGACACCACCTACCTCTAACAAAAGAGCCATTGGCTTTCTGCTGATAACGTTCCTGGCCTCTTGCAGAGTACTTTGGCCGCTAGGACCCTTCGAGACTTAGTAATGGTACGGAATACGCGGTCTGCGTTCTCATTCTCTTGTTCTCCATGAGCGTCGGCGCTACTGTCCGGGTATACTCCATCACGCGTTGGACAACTCTGAAATCCGCCCCATTAGAGCTGCTGCTTTCTTCATGGTGCCGCCCCCGCGAGCTTACTGAACCCAAAGGGTATTCGCGCCAATGTCCAATGGACACTGGCGCGAATAGAAGGTAAAGATGCCTACTCGACTCAATAGTATCGGTGCAGGGTCGAAGTTTTTCAACGCTATCTACTTCTGTCTAAGAGTGCGCAGTTCTCCAAATCCCCTTTACTTCGTCTATTTCTCCCGCGATGGCGACCACCGCAGCCCACCCCCAAACGTCTGCTTATAGAACTCACGTTGGATCGGATAGATCGTGCTGCCCTGGTAGAATCCGAACACCTCATTGTTCAGGTTCAGCGCATAGGCTACAGCGGTGAATCCCTTCGGCAGCTTGTAAGTCCCTTGAAGATCGACCTGCAGATGAGAGTAGAGGTACAGGTCGCCGTTCGGTCCCTTGATTCCACCTCCGCTGCCGCTCGTCGGGTCAAACGTGCCTGCATTGCCGTCTTTGTAGTTGTAGGCAAAGATATTTGCCGCGTTATAGCTCAGCCCCAGCCGTACCGACAGATTTCGCTTGTCATAGGTTGGGCTGATGTTCCATGTATGCGGAGCCTGCCGCAGAAGGTCTGGCTTATCGCTCCTTGCGATGCCAGATGGAGAACCATCCGGATTAAGCAGCCCGGGAAACGTCAGTTGCGAGGCACTATAACCGTAGTTCGCCGACAATCCCGTTCCATTCAGCAATCCAGGCAGGTAAGTGAAATGTTGTTGGAAAGCGATCTCGAATCCATACACATAGGCGCTTCCGGCATTTTGCGGCTGTGTCTGGATCGTTCCATCCGCCAGCGTCGTATTCAGAGGAATGATCGGATCGGACAGTCGCTTGTAGAAAATGCCCGCCTGTAGCAGTCCTACCGGGTTCAAGCTACGCTCATACAATAGATCGACGTTGTCGGCATGCTCCGCCTTCAGGTTGGGATTGCCGATGCCCGAGGTCGTCCTCACCCCACCCGGCGAGATTGTCGCAAACGAAACCAGGTCGGAGAAATTCGGGCGTGACACGCCGCGTCCGTACACCAGCCGCAGACCACTGGAAGGTGTAAACGAATAGCGCACGGATGCGCTGGGCAGCACATCCAGATATGACCCGTTCTTCGCCACCGGAGGCCCATTCGGAACAGTGTTGCCATTATCGCTCTCGCTCGTATTCTCGAACCGCAGACCGGCCACAATCCTGAACTTGTTCACGTCGATCGTGTTCATGACATACCCGGCCGAGACCTTCTCAATCAGGTTGAAGTTGTTCGTCTGAACGTTCGGATTGGCCGGATCGGCACTCACCGCCGCAAACGCCTTCACTTTGTCATAGTCCACCGTCGGCCCGAACTTATACGTGCCTCCGTAATAGTTCGGGTCCGTAAACCCTCCCAGGAAGTTCGTCATCGCCAGCGATGCATCACCTTTATTCGCTGTCGGAACCGTAAAGGTTTGGTCCTGGTTGGCGAACTTGTGGGCGTTCCGGAAACGTCCTCCGAACTCGAAGGTGCTCGCATGCCCGCCGACCGTGTAGCTGGTCGCCAGTGATGCGCCAAACCCAAGGTCCACCTCGGGGTTGTAATAGTGATTTACACTCTGCCCTGTATAGAAGAGCTGCGTGGGATCGAAGACGTTGACGCCATTCTGTGCCGTCAACTTCGGAGTTAACGGGTTGCTCGTGTCGAGCGAATACTGTATCCCGTCAAGCGGGCCACCCTTCAACGGTTTGAAACTCGCGTCCGAGTACCCATTATCGCGTGTCCTGCCAATGGAACTCTCCACATCCCATGCCAGCAGTGAGCGCGAGATCACATGCCGTCCGCCCAACTGCAGGCTTCCGAGGTCCTGTACGGGACGCCGGATCTCCGCCCCGAACTTAACCGATCCGCTGCCGTCAGGCTGCCCGGCCGCAGTCAATCCCGTGCTCAGGTTATAGTCCCAGCGATTGCCGTAGTTATGAAAGAGTGAATACAGCCCCTTCAGATAGAGATTCGAAGTCTCATTGATCCGGTAGTCCACCGTACCCGCAAATCCGAGCCTTGAGCGGTAATACTGGTAGTCTCGCTGGTCATATCCGCCCAGCAGCACCGGCCCCGGCTCCAGGTCATTGATTCCCCGGCCATTCCAGTCATAGGACCCGCCGAACAGCACTCCCAGCTTGTTTCCTTCCAGGAACCGCTTCCCAAGCGTCCCATCGAACTGGTATGCCGGTCGCCCTCCAATAATCGGCGTATACCCGCCCGTCGACTCCAGCGTCACGGTCGGCCTATCGCCTGCGCTCTTCGTGCGCAGATCCACTGAGCCGCCAATGCCGTCCCCGGGCATATTCGCCTGTAGCGTCTTGTTGATCTGAACCGACTCGACCAGGTCTGCCGGAATAATGTCCAGTTTGATCTGCCGGACCGGCTCCGCCGAAGCGATATTCACTCCATCGATCGTCGTATTCGTTAGCCGGGGCTCTGTGCCGCGCACCTGCACATACTTCCCCTCGCCCTCGTCGCGCTCCAGCGTCACACTCGGCAGACGTCCAATCGCATCAGCCACATTTGCATTCGGCAGGCTCTTGATCACATCGGCAGGCAGCACATTGATGATGTTGTCCGCATTGAACGTCCGGTTGATCGCCTCGATCTCACCGCCCTCACGGCCCGCGTACACCTGCACCTTCTCGCTGCCTGAGGCCACGCTCAGCGACGCATCCAACCGCGCCGACTGGCCCACTGCTACCGTCACCTTTTTCCTGAACGTACTGAATCCTGCATACGAGATCGTCACGTCGTAGTCACCCGCACTCAGGGCATTCAACGTAAATTGCCCCTGCGCATCCGAGAGTGCCGACGATCCACCCGGCTCCGCCACAACCTTCGCTCCTTGCAACGCCCGGTCCTGCGCATCCATGACTGTGCCCGAAAGTGAACCTTTGCCCGTCTGCGCCCATCCCGGCACCGCACCTGAAAGTAGGAATACAAACATGACAACCGCAAATTGTTTTAAAGACATAGTTGGCTCCATTGCTTTTTGAATGGTTGGAAGAACTGCATCCTAAGGATGTGCTAGCCGGGCTAATCAGCCATACTTTTGGCTTGTAACCACGAAGCACTTGAGGACTTCCCCCAACCTTAGACACCCACCCTTGCGGTCATATGAATATCCCGTGACAAACCCATAAACCGTTCTTAAGCTTGATTTAAGCTTCGAATGTCAGACCCTTGTCAGTTCGCTGAGAATGCGAGTTGCGAGCTCTTTCCTTTTTTCAACACATCTATACCTGTTTGAAGGAAACGAAGATGAACCCGGGTTTGTCGATCGACTTCGTGTGGAAGCAGCACGGCCGATGATCGACAGCTCTGACGTGGGCCTGGAGGAAATTGCTGACCCCTGTGGATTCCAGAATGCGGACTCGATGCGACGCATCTCCTCAGAGCGCTTAGAGTGACCACAGGCAACTATAGCCGTCGATTCAACCGCAAAGTACAACTGATACAAGCGAGCCAGCACTGGTGACAATCAGTTCGATACGACCTTCCGCGGTGCAGAGAACAGGTAGACGAGCCCCTTCGAATCCATGTACTGGGTTACTCCGGACGTTGTGTGGAGAGCGATTGAGTGCCACGCGATCTGTGTATCTGATCCTCAGAAACGAGCGCCTGAAAGGCGTAGGGAACTCAGAAGCAATCTGCACGAAAAACGACGCATAACGGCCTTGGGGACCGAAAGCCTTCATCTGACAGCGCAAGTAGCTGGAAGCCAGTCAACCTCTCACGTACTATCGCATCCAATTTATTTCGACGGTAAATCTATCGAATGAGAATTATGGAGGAATATGGCACAGTTCACAGGTAAAGTAGCTTGGTTCAACAATGCTAAGGGTTTTGGCTTTCTCACACGCGAGGGCGGACAGGACGTCTTTTGTCATTACAGCGCGATAGGGATGATTGGTTATAAGACCATGAAAGAGGGTGAGGTTGTCGACTTTGACATTGTCCAAGGAGAAAAAGGACCTCAGGCCGCTAATGTCGTGCGCGCGTCCCAGTCAGCTTCAACGACTCTAGACACGAAGATTGCAGCCTAGTTCGTCATATATTGGTGCGGCGGAGTTCTGCTTCGCCTAAGCGGTTGCATGGATTTTTGTTGCCTTAAATAATTCTAAGTCGTCCTTCTCTGCCTAGAGGCTGGTTATGAATTTGCGAACTGGCTTGCGCCTCAACCATTGTGCCTTTTGCTGTTGACGGCAGTTGTTGTCCTCTGCCCCTGAGCCCCGCTCCCTGTTTTTCCTGTCAAGCCCCTACAGCCGAAACTAAGACGCATCTCCAAACGCAAATCCAACAAAAACAAGAGCTTATCCTCAGAAAATAGTCTTCCGCAAAGTGGCATAGTAGTTTTACTCAATCGGCTATAGTTAATACAGAGTCAGAAAAAGCCCCGGTTAACACCGGGGCTTCTCTCGTCAAGGGCAATAAACCTTTTAGAAAGACGACTTTAGTCGTAAACCATTTAGAATGACGAATTTGCAGCGATAGATTCGTATAAGTCGCTGAATTCAGACGACTTGCATCCAAAGTACCCCCCGGGGGGGAGGGGTCCTAAGGGAAGCAGTGATCGTAGTTCATCACTCGAACTGAAGGATGCTTTGCAGACCCACCTTCAGGAAACCCATTCTGCGTGGAGCCTCTCAATTATAAAAAATGATTATTGCCGTACCGCAATGCCGGCAGATTCAGGTTCGATCGAGTTTTCGATCGCTGGTGATGTATGGGTAAGCCTGGAGTTCTCACGCCACCAATGAAAGGACGAAAGCACCCCTTTATCGACAGGGTGTCCCTGAGCAAGTTGTTGCACCAACGTTGCGACCGGTGTAGGTACAGGAGTGCCGCTCGATAGATCGAATACTCCAGGCTCATATACCCCGCTATTGCTGGTGCACAGATTGCACCAATCATAAAGGCCTAGCAACCCCCATGCAGTCACAGCCCGTACATTTACTCCTGCATCAAAAGCTTGTTGTGCCTCATGCCACGTCTGCGCCAGCCAACGGACCTGCTGATCCGGCTCACAGCCCAGATGCGCTTCAGTGATTGCGACAGGTAGTTGGTATCGGTCCCACGCCTGCGTGAGCAACGCACCCACGCCTACGATTCCCTCTGGACGGATCCGAACTGCATCAATGTCAACAAGTGGTTCAGTGCCCAAATCTCCTCCCCTGAAATGATTTGGGTAAAGGTGTACACGGTGATCCAGAAAACGATCACTTGTGACGTAGTAGTTGAGACCAATAACAGAAGGTGGACAGGGCCTCTCTGTGAACCACAGAATCTCTCTCTCCTCCAGACCATAGTCCAGTAGAAATTGGAAGAGTGGATGATTGCGCGTGACGCTGCCACAGAGAAGGTCTAAGCCCAACCAGCGGCGGTGTTCGCGTTCCATCCGGTAGGGCTCCAGTGGCTGGGTCGAGAATGTTGAGCCGCCATCCTCTGTATGGATCAGCCGTGCCTCAGGCTGAACGGAGCGTATCGCTTGCATTGAGAGGACGATGGCTTTGATCTGATGAAAGAGAGCCCGGACATAGCTGCGCATATTGCGATGGTGCGGAAACCAATGGCCGTAAAGGCATGCAAAGCGGCCTGTTGTCTGAGGCTCATTGATAGGTGTGTAGTCAAGAACCCACGGGTACCTCTTCGTCACCTGAAGGGCGAACGCAGCAAACTTCTCAGGGAATTCCTTATCAAGCAGACTTGTTGAAGGTGGTCCGCTGCCGTGATGGAGCATACCGACAATCGGGCGCAAGCCGAACTGTTCCATGGCCTGAAGAGTACAGTCCGCGCAACTCCAACAATTCGTCCTCTCAAAATGCTCCCAGTGCACTGCTGTACGTAAAGTCTGCAGGCCCAAGCCAGCGAACATTTGCATATCTTCATGCACTCGTTCTCGGTGTCCAGAGCGGGAGTACTGGTCATGAAATGTCGCGCCGACGCGATTGATCGTGCATTCGACGCCTGCCCATAGCTCCATAGGCGACCGCAAATTCAATAGACTCATCTCCTCTGCAACAAAGTTTTACAACGGCAGGTCTATGTGATCTAGGAATGTTGTGATCATCTTTTGGTTGCAAACGATATTGCAGCAATAGGCACTCTTCCGTGACTAACCATCCACAAAAACCCTGTCACATCGCGCAAGCCAAATAAAGCATCACAAGGATCTGTGAGTGTCCCAAGCGTTCACGGACGAGAGAAAGGCCCACATCTGACGGTCACGTGGGCACGATCTTGACTAATAGAGGTCTTCAATGTCTATACGGTGCACAGAAAAGGACCCACTCCTGAAGGAGAGCCATGCGCGGCAACAGATGAGCAGAATGAATGAGATAGAGCACTCGGATCTTCTGTCAACTCTTGTCGTCCGGAGTACTTCAACGCCCAGGCTCGACATTCCGTTTGTCGATATATCGAAAAAGGCCTTCGTTGGTAGCGCCAGCAAACCAGACCTTCTTGTGTTTTCCCACTTGCGATGGCATTTCGTGACGCAAAGACCCCAACATCTTCTCCGTCGTGCAGCGCAATCGCGACACGTTTACTTTTGGGAGGAGCCTTGCCTCCACACCCTTACAGATGCTGCAACATCGTATCCACCTGTCAACGGCAAACTCGAGTTCCTTTCCGCGGGAGACAATCTCAACGTAACGGTTATTCGACCTCACTTCAGAGAAGGTGAGGACATCATTGAGGGCCAGCGAGCCTTGCTCGACCAGTTTCTTGTTAGTAGGAGCGTGGAGCATTTCGACAGCTGGTACTACACCCCAATGGCACTAAATTTCAGTGTTCATCTTCGCCCCAATGTCACAATCTATGACTGCATGGACGAACTCTCCGCGTTTCTCGGGGCTTCCCCGCAGCTCATCGAGAAAGAAAGAGAGCTTTTTCGCATAGCGGATGTTGTCTTCACAGGCGGTCAGTCGATCTATGAGGCAAAGCGATCTCAGCATCCGAACGTACATGTCTTCCCAAGTTCTATCGATGTTTCGCACTTTGCGCAGGCTCTCACAATAGAAGCCGATCCCCCCGATCAGGCTGGAATTTCTCATCCACGCGCAGGTTTCTTCGGTGTACTGGACGAGCGCTTTGACGTAGCGCTTATCTCAAAACTCGCAGCCACACGCCCAAATGTTCACTTCATCTTCTTGGGTCCAATAGTGAAGATCGATCCAGCGAACCTTCCACATGCGGCAAACGTCCATTACCTCGGATTGAAGTCGTACGACGAGTTGCCATCCTATCTAGCTGGATGGGATGTGGCATTGCTGCCATTTGCGATGAATGATTCGACGCGCTTCATCTCCCCAACGAAAACTCCCGAGTACCTTGCCGCTGGTAAGCGTGTCGTGTCCACACCTATTCAAGATGTCGTGACCGCATACGGAAAGCCTGGACTCGTCGAGATTGCGGTAAGCGCCTCAGACTTCGCAACTGCTATCGATCGTGCAATTGCCGCAGACCACGACCCGGAGTGGGCTGAACGCGTCAGTGGAAGGCTTGCGAACTCCTCCTGGGACCGTACTTGGGCCGCTATGTGCGCCGAGATAGAGTCTGTGCGCGACCGTCGGAAGACTGCTGCACGTAGAAGACTTTCTGCGGACTCTTCTCCAAAGCAGTTTTCACACGTCTCAGCCAACTATTACGATTACCTCGTCGTTGGCGCAGGTTTTGCGGGTTCTGTTGTAGCTGAGCGTCTTGCATCGCAGTCCGGCAAACGGGTGTTGGTCATCGACAAGCGTTCGCACGTTGCGGGAAACGCATACGACTGTGAAAATGAGTACGGTATTCTTATTCACCGTTACGGTCCGCATATCTTTCACACATCATCGCAAAAGGTTGTGGACTACTTGTCGCAGTTTACTGAGTGGCGTCCGTATGAGCATCGTGTTCTCGCACAGGTGGATGGCAAGCTATTGCCGATACCAATCAACTTAGATACCATCAATCGCCTCTACGGACTGGAACTCGACTTCGCTGGCATGGAGCAGTTTCTCGCCGAGCGTATCGAAGCACCTGCCGAAATCCATACGTCTGAAGACATTGTGGTTTCCCGTGTAGGCCGCGAGCTCTACGAAAAGTTCTTTCGCAACTATACCCGGAAGCAGTGGGGGCTTGATCCTTCAGAGCTTGACGCTTCAGTGACAGGCCGCATTCCTGTCCGTTTTAATCGTGATGACCGCTACTTCTCTGATAGCTTTCAGGCCATGCCGCTAGAGGGCTACACCCGCATGTTTGAGCGTATGTTGTCGCACCCGAACATCTCGCTCATGCTGTCCACGGATTATCGGAATCTTGTGGGCAGATATCCGGATGCAAAAATTGTCTATACCGGTCCCATTGACGAATTCTTCGATTATCGTTTCGGCCCGCTTCCGTATCGTTCGCTTCGCTTCGAGCATAAGACGCACGATCAAACCAGATTTCAGCCCGGGGCAGTGGTGAACTATCCCAACGATCATGCCTACACCCGCATCACTGAATTCAAGTATCTTACCGGCCAGCAGCATGAGAAGACGAGCATCGTATACGAATACCCATCTGAAGAGGGAGAGCCGTATTACCCAATCCCAAGGAAGGAAAGCGCTGAACTATTTGAGCGGTATCGCGCCCTGGCCGCATCTACGACGGGCGTTTACTTCTGCGGCCGACTTGCAAACTACCGCTACTTCAACATGGATCAGGTTGTGGCGCAAGCGCTTCATCTCTACCGCAATATCGTCGAAGATGAAGGGTTTGCGACAAGATCGGCAACACGTGCGATAACGCTTCTTAAGGTCGATAGTCCGACCGTCCAGGCAGTTTAATGAAGTTACTTCGTGTATGAAGAAGTAGCTAAGCTAAAAGGAATATTCGACCACGAATTATCCGGGGATACTATTCCGAATGGCTTTGCATCATACTTTCCCGTTTCAGACGCAGGCGGTTAGCAATAGGCCTCATGCCCGACACTGTAGCAAAGGCTCACTATAAAGCTAGTGCTGAAGCTCCATGAGGCGTTTTCGCCAGAGCAAAACCCAAGGATCACTATCATCCAAGGTGGACCCGCTGGTAGCGAGAGCAACGTCATCCAAGGGTATCTTTGGCGTTCGGTTGGCGTAGAGTAGTCCGTTTGCCTCCTGGTACGTGTCGGTTAACTGCGTGTAACAAAACCCTGCTAGCGCGGGCAATGGACGAATGGCTTGCAATAGTGAAGTGTAGCGCTCTAATAGCTCTTCAGGAGTTCGGCAACTGCTATAGCCCCATGTCGGGTCATCTGGTCGACGTAATGCGATACCCCCGAACTCGGTCAACACAATCGGTTGTTGTCCGAACTCCTTCTCTCCTACTCGCAGCATGCGTCCTCCCGGACGCTCGAACTCAAAGAGGCGCCTCTCCACTTCATCGACTCCGTATCGTTTGGCCATACGGGCCGGCTGATCGTCGTAATCGTGAATCCCGATGATGTCGGTCGCCACGCTCTCCCATCCATCGTTCCCGATCACGGGTCGTGTTGTATCAAGAGTCTTCGTGAGATGGTACAGTGCCTGCACGTAGTGCCGCTGAGCAGGGCTGTCTGGCAGATCGGGCACGCCCCAGCTTTCATTGAATGGAATCCACGACACGATGCATGGATGGCTCCAATCTCGCTTCAACACTTCAATCCACTCCCGAGTTAGCCGTTCCACCGAACGTTCTGTATATCGATAGGCGCTTGGCATCTCTTCCCAGACGAGGAGCCCGAGATGATCTGCCCAATAGAGAAATCGTGGGTCTTCGATCTTCTGATGTTTTCGAACACCGTTGAAGCCCATTGCCTTGACTAGGAGAATGTCCCGCACAAATGCATCGTTGTTCGGGGCAGTTTGTCCGCTCTCCTCCCAATAACCCTGATCGAGCACCAGACGCAGTGGCCAGGGCCGTCCGTTCAGGATAAATCGATCTCCCTGGATCGTGATCGAGCGCAGTGCGGCGTAGCTCTTCACCGCATCGAGCACAAGTCCAGCCTGATCCAACAACTCCAGATCGATATCCATAATCGTGGGTTTGACGGGACTCCAGAGAAGATCATTGCGAAAGTCATCGATTCCCGGATCCGAAAGCTCGATGGATCGATGGATCTCGCCCGCAGAGAGAGAGCTCGCTGCGAGCGCCCCAGCTACGAACGAATAGGTATCTTTTACTAGGACTTGATCGCCACTTCGCATCTCGACGCTCAGACGTGCTCCCTCCGAAATGGCTCCATTGATGTGAACCTCCAACCCGATCTCCCATCTTTCCAAATTGGAGGTCCATCGCACCGACTCTACAAAAGTTATGGGCACGACTTCCATCCATACTGTCTGCCATATTCCAGTGGTGCGTGGATACCAGATGGAATGTGGCTCGAGCTTCCAATCCTGTTTTCCACGGGGCTTCTCCAGATCTAACGGATCGTCTTCAGCGCGCACAACAATTTCCTGGGGTCCGTCCATCGTAAGCACGCGGGTGATTTCGATGGAAAAGGGGGTGTATCCGCCTTCATGCCGACAGACCTCGATTCCGTTCACCCATACCTTGGCTGCGTAATCCACCGCCGCAAAGTGGAGTATCAGTCTCTCGCCCTCTTTCAAAGTTGGGCGCTCGAAGCTCCGTCGGTACCAGACAACGCAGTAAAAATCGGTGTCCCCAATCCCACTTGCAGGAGTCTCCGGGGCGAAGGGTACCAGGATGGTAGCGTTCCAATCTACCTGTTCAGGTCCGGTTAGCTCCGCTGTTCGGTCGATCGAAAAATCCCAATGTCCGTCGAGCCCGATCCATTCAGCGCGCTGAAGCTGCGGCCGTGGATAGTCGGGAAAGCTACCTCGCAATCCATTCTCTGGGAATAAATCCATTAAATCTCCATGTAACGCTAATCTGCGCCAAACACGAGAGCGTAGGCCACAAGCCGCCTAATCGCTGGGAAATTTTTCGGCAGGAGGCCACCATAAGAAGAGATACAGGAGCGCATCCTTCTAGGATGCATGCACATGAAGTTATGCGGCTCCGGAGCTTTGACAAATCTGTTCTGTTTGAGCATCGGTCATGCGCCGGACCCTGTCTCATAAGTCTGGGTATTCGAAAGATGGAGCAGTGCTCGACTAGGAGTTTGCCTCGCGACGACGCGAAGTATGACAATAGATACCGTCTTCGGTCGTTGCTCTGAGGAAGATGAGCAGTGCCTATCGCCACAGAGCCATCGACAGGTCTACCCGCAAGTGCACGGAAGTGCTAAAACGTGATGGAACTATGCGTGCATCGTGTCTCGGGTCTCTTTAGCCAGCCGCCAGCTCGCTCTCCAGCCGTTCCCGGAGCGCCGGTTCGAGATTACCCCCACTCAATACCACCGCCACCTTCTTTACCTTGGGTAACTCATGTGCATGGAACAGAGCCGCCGCCAGTGTGACCGCCCCGCTGGGCTCCGGGATAAGTTTCGTAGCTGCTAGCATTACCCTCATCGCCGAGAGGATCTCCTCCTCGCTCACCGTCACAATCCCATCGACAAATCGAAGCACATGTTCGAAGTTCAGCGTGCCCAGGCTCTGCGTACGTAATCCATCGCCAATCGTTCGCGTTGTCTTGCTCGCCGGCCACTCCACCAGCGTCCTCGTTTCAAAGCTCTCCTTGGCGTCGGCCGCTAGCTCTGGCTCCGCGCCCCAGACCCGCACATCGGGCTTCGCCAGGCCAGCTTGCGCAGCCAGTTTTACTGCCGTGGCGATGCCACTTAGCAACCCGCCCCCGCTCACTGGCGAGATCACCAGATCCACTCCCGGCAGCTGCTCCACAATCTCCAGCCCGCACGTCCCCTGCCCGGCGATAATCTCCGGCGCGTCATACGGTGGAATCATTGCATACCCAAACTCCGTCACCAACTCCTCCGCCCTCAGCTTTCGCTCGAGCGAAGCTGGCCCCACCTCGACAATCTCCGCGCCCAGTGCCCGCGTCGCCGCCTTCTTGATTTCGGGAGCATTGTTCGGCATCACGATCACCGCCTTGGCTCCGAGCGCCCGCGCCGCATAGGCTACCCCCTGTGCATGGTTCCCGCTTGAATATGTAATCACCCCACGCTTCAGTGCCTCAGGCGATAACTGCGCCACCATGTTATACGCGCCGCGCAGCTTGAAGCTCCCAATCGGCTGTTCACTCTCCGCCTTGATGTAAAGATCGAACTCCGGCTCCGCAACCTTCAGCATCCGCAGTCTTGCGCGTTCCATCCGGTACAGCGGAGTCCTTACTGCCACTCCTGCAATCCGTTCCTTAGCCGCCCGCACTTCATCCAATGTCACAAAATCGCTCATCTGTCTCCTCAACCTTGCTCGACTGCCTGCATAATCAGCGCAAAAAAGTGAACCAGTCTCAACTCATCCCATGTTCCCGGCTTCGCACCATCGAGATCCAGATGGGATAGTACTGGACTAACCAGCATCGCATGCAACGTGGTATCCGGCAGCTCCTTCGCCATCCACAGCGTCTCTGCTGCTGGAATAATGTTATCCGCCTCGCCGTGCAGCAGGTACACGGGAGTCGTCATCGACTTCAGTATCCCATGCGGCGACAGACCGTCCATCTCCTTACGACGCAGCCGCTCTGCCGCTGCAAGCCTGGCCCGTGTCTGCGGAGAGTTCGTGTCCATCAGTGCTACCGCCTCGGCCCGTTGCACCACGGTCGCCTGATTCATCGCCGCCAGCTCCGCCGCCTTATTTTCGTAGAGATGCTCCCGCAGAACCGTCCTCACCGCAGCAACATCTCTCGCCTGCACAAAGTCGTCCAGATGCTCGTACTCCAGCACCAGTGCTCCATACTCATGCGGAGACAGTACCTCCACCGTGCCGTCGGGCCGCTGTTCACGTCCGGTCAGGTAATACTGCGTCACATGGCTCATCTCATCCTGCGAGCCGACGGCAAGCACAAATTTGAAGCTGGGCTGATATATCGGATCAGCCGCCGCCACCAGTGCCAGTCCTCCGGAGAAGCTCAGCCCCATCACTCCCACAGGGCCGCCCGACCGCTTCGCAAACCACTGCGCGGACTCTTCGATGGTCCTCACCGACCCCGCATCGATGTGATAGTCCTTGATATCTGGTAGCTCCGGTGTCAGCACTTGCAAGCCACAGCTCGCCATCGCTGCGGCGAAGCTTATCAGCCGCGGCTCGTCGATGCCAAGGTGATGTACTCCATGCAACACCATCAGCGCCGGAGCATGAGCCTTCCTTGCGGGAAGATACATGCGCGCCTGCACCACTCCGCCAGCAGCAGGGAACTCGATATCCTTCCTCTCGACAGGCTCTTCGACGACAGCTTTCAGCACCCTCGGAACAGGTTGTCCGCTCACCAGGTCCAAAATGGCAATCGCCTGCAGATGGGCCCGCACAGACGGCCACGCCGCTATCCCCACCAACATCACTCCGGCGGCAGTCGTCGCTGCCGTGATCTTCCTCCAGTTCAAACCGTTTCACCCCGCAGCCTTTTAATCTCCACACATCGACGGTGCAGTCCGTACCCTCTCGACTAAAACACCCGTCCCAGCCCAAAGTACCACTTCCTGTGGCCGCTATCTCCGATGCTGGCCCCACCATAGATCGGCCCAATCAGCGTCTTTAACACCACCGCTGCGGCGAAGTCATTTGGCAGTGAAGGCGTTCCTGTCCCTCCGCCCCACATCTTCCCGATCTCATAGAATCCGCCTGCATACAGTGCATCGCCGACCACGGGGTTTAGCCTCGTCAACTGATACAGGAAACCTGGCCGCGCCATAAAGTAATCACTCCCCAGAAGTTCACCCCGACCATAGGCGCTGAGCCGTAACGGCCCACCTAGTGTGAACCCGGCCAGTCCCAGGCCATCCGCGCCAAAGCTGGTTCCGCCTTCAACCGTCCCGAAGACGATCCCGCGGTTGCCCACCGGAATGAAGTGCGAAAGCGTAGAAGACCACTGCGAGTACCCTCCGGAGCCATTCGGTCGCTGCGTCGAATACGTAAGCTTCGTCTGGAGCTCGGTCCCCCTGGTAGGCACCATCACGCTATCCTGCCCCAGGTATTGAAAGCGTAGGTTGGTCACCAGTGGAGTGATGTGGAATGCCTCCGCAATCGGCGACCCGATTCGCAGATCCTCGCCGTACCATTGATAGTCCTCACCCGCGCGGAGCTCCGCCTTCGAGCTGAATCGGTAGCCGACATCCGCGCCCAGGCCGTTCCTGTTCTCCGTGTACTGCGCCAGCTGCTGACTCCCGGAGTAGAACGACGCTATCGTATGCACGTAGTACAGACGCGGCGCCACGAAGAACCGCGTCGTTGCGGTCAGCGGCTTATACAACTCCCCTACAGCACCCGCCAGCTGTCCTATCGAGGCGTCAATCCGCAGCTCTGACCCCGGGCCAGCCAGATCGAAGAACGTCGCTCGTCCCCCGAAGCCAAGCTGAATATTATTCGAGTCGTTCGAGGAGATCGTCAGCCCGACATTCAGGAACGGTGGCCCATAGTTCTTCAACCGCGGTCGAACCAGCAGCCCGGTCTTGCCGTCACTGACTTTCAGGTTATAACTGATGCTCGAGTACATTCCGGTCCCCTGTAGATCGGCAATCGTCGCCTCTAACTTGTCCGGGTCTACCGGCTTGCCAATGTACTTGTGAAACTGCGACTCCACCTCAGCCTGCGAGGCGCCCTTCATTCCGTACACATCAACAAACTGCGGCACCGGAACCGTGGTCTTGCGCCTCTCATCCCGCTGAGCTACATAAGCCTCCCAATCAGCATCACTCACGGCATACTTCTCCAGCGCCCCCGCCTGACTCTCCGCCGCCTTCTCACCCTCCGGAATAATCTCCGCGCTCTTCATGAAGTCGCTCGCGCCGAACTCGCTCACATCCGCCTTCAGCAGAATGTTGGCGTCCTTCATGTTCCGCTGTTCGTTCGCAGCCACCATAATCGCGACGTTCCTACCCGCCACCCCAACCAGCGAGCTTAGGCTTGACGATTCCAGCTTCCCCGTATCCAGATACACCGCAATCACGATCTCCGCGCCCATCGCCCGAGCCACATCGACCGGCAGATTGTTCACCGCACCGCCATCCGAGTAGATCTCGTTGCCATGCATCACCGGTGCGAACACCCCCGGTATCGACATCGTCGATCGCAGCGCCTGTGCCAGCGATCCATCCTTGAACACATGCTCTTTCCCCGATATCAGCTCTGTCGCAACGCATCGGAAGGGAATCGGCAGATCGTCGAAGCTCTTCAGGTCGTAGTACGGCAACACGGTGCGGTCGAACAGCAGCCCGACAGCCGAACCCGAGTTCAGGCCGTTCGGCACGCTGAGCCCCTTCTTCCATCCAAACTCCAGCCGATTCGGATACGCCACACGGTCTTCCTTTCGCCGATAGCTCAGTGCCGGAAAGGGGATCTGTCCATTCAGTACGATCGACCACTCGATCTTGTCGACAAACTGCTTGATGTCATCGGGACTGTTTCCCGCCGCATACAGCCCACCCACGAGCCCGCCCATGCTGGTCCCGGCCACATAATCCACCGGAATATGGTGTGCCTCCAGCCACTCGATCACACCAATATGCGCAAAGCCGAGCGCTCCACCGCCCTCGAACACCAGCCCAACCTTTGGTCTCGTTGGCTTCACCTCCGGCTGTTGCGAAACCGCCGCCGATCCAAAAATCCCAGCCGAGCCAACCAAAGCCAGAGCGACGCGTCGGCAAAATGCAAATTTCAATATAACCTCACCTTGCTTGCAAAAGTGCAGTTGCCATTCTGTATCTTCTGGCTGTAGCCGCTTTTTGCCGGTAATCTT
Source organism: Edaphobacter sp. (assembly GCA_025462645.1). Lineage (GTDB taxonomy): Bacteria > Acidobacteriota > Terriglobia > Terriglobales > Acidobacteriaceae > Edaphobacter. The sequence goes on from JAOAPB010000008.1 coordinate 26,908, forward strand.
CCCTTAAACGTTGATATTACCCCGCTGGCTTACCTTCTTCAGCCGTATAGCAGCCGCCGTGCCTTAGTCGTCATCCCGCCGCTCCAGTATCATCGGCTCATCCACTATGCCTTCTCTTCAAGAGCAACTCGGTCCCATCGATATCTACCTCTTCGATCAACTTCTCCGTGGCCGCATCCATCCCGGAATGCGTGTCCTCGATGCGGGCTGCGGCTTCGGGCGCAACCTTGTCTACCTCCTGCGCGAGCAATACGAGATCTTCGGCATAGACCAGAACTCCACTGCGATCGACGCCACACGCGCTCTCGCCGCCTCTCTCGCGCCCACTCTTCCTCCGACCAACTTCCGCGTCGAACCCGTCGAGTCCCTGTCTCTTCCCGACTCCTTTGTCGACCTCGTCCTCTGTAGCGCCGTTCTCCACTTCGCGCGCGATGACCAGCACTTCGACGCCATGCTGCGTAACCTCTGGCGAGTCCTCAAACCCGGAGGTCTTCTCTTCTGCCGCCTCGCCTCCACCATCGGCATGGAGCACATGCGGATATCGGGTCGCCGCTTCGTCTCGCCCGACGGCGTCGAGCGTTACCTCGTAGACGAAGCTCTCCTCGTCGAGCTAACCCACCAGCTCGGCGGCCAACTGCTCGATCCGTTGAAGACAACCGTAGTCCAGGATCAACGTTGCATGACCACATGGATCGTGCAGAAGAATACGTAGCCACGTTAGCTACATCCTCCCGCAAGTTGACGTTTAAGCTACAAAAGCGCCCCAGCCAGGGGGCGCCTCTGTTCCTTCTCAGCAACGCATCAGATCTCCAGAATCACCGGCATGATCAAAGGCCGACGGCTTGTGCTCTTCTGGATATACCGTTTGAGGTCATTGCGGATCTTCTCCTTGATGACTCCATAGTCGGCCTTCTCCTCACCGGAAGAGCCATCCAGCGTCCTCTGGACCACCTGCTTTGCCTCGGCAATCATCTCCTGATCGCCAACCGCAAGACCGCGCATCACGATCTCGGGAGCATTCTCCAGCTTGCCCGTCCGCTTGTTGATCGCAATGATCGGCAGCACGATTCCGTCCTCGCTCAAATGTTTCCGGTCGCGAATCACGATGTCTTCGACGACGTCGGCAGCGGTTCCGCCCGAGTCGATGCACACCCGCCCGACCGTGATCTTGCCGGTCTTCGTCGCAGAGTTCTTATCCAGCTCCAGGACGTCGCCATCCTCCATCAGGATCGCCTTCTCCACTACGCCCATCGAGCTCGCCAGCTCGATATGCCGCTTCAGGTGTCGATAGTCCCCGTGAACCGGAATGAAGAACTTCGGTCTCACCAGGTTGATCATCAACCGTAGCTCCTCCTGGCTTCCATGCCCGCTGACGTGGATCAACCCCGAGGTTCCGTCATCGTAGATCACCTTCGCATCGCGCCGTTCCAAGTGGTCGATGACGCGATAGATCGACTTTTCGTTACCCGGAATCACCCGTGAGCTCATCAACACCGTATCGCCTGCATCGATGTGTGCGAACTTGTGGTTGTTCAGCGCGGCACGGCTCAGCGCGCTCATCGGCTCGCCCTGCGTCCCGCTGATCATGATGCACAGCTTGTTGGCCGGGGTGTCTTTGATCTGGCCCGGATTGATAACCAATCCCTGCGGCAGATCGAGATACCCAAGGTCCTGCGCGATCTCCGTCGAGTTATCCAGCGACCGCCCGATGATCGCGACCTTGCGCCCATGATTATGCGCCAGCTCCATCGCTAGGCGGATACGGTGGATCGAAGAGGAAAAACAGCTGAAGAACAGCTTCTTCTTCGCTTGCCCGAAGATCTCATCCAGCCGTGGCCGAACTGCCTTCTCGCTCGGCGTATAGCCGTTCCGGTCCACGTTGGTCGAGTCCTGCAGCAGCGCCAGAACGCCCTGCTTGCCGAGCTCCGCGAACGCATGAAGGTCGAACGGCTTGCCATCCGGGGGCGAGAGGTCAACCTTGAAGTCGCCCGTATGCAGCACAACTCCCACCGGGGTATGGATCGCCAGCGCAACGCAGTCCACCAGCGAGTGCGTCACCCGTATCGGCATCACCGAGAAGGGTCCCAGGGTAAGCCGCTTGCCGGGGATCAACTCGTTCAGAATCGCGTCATCCAGCAGCCTGTGCTCTTCCAGCTTGCCCTCAACGTAGGCCAGCGTGAACTCCGTGCCATACACCGGAACGTTCAGCTCGGACAGAATCCATGGCAGTCCGCCAATATGGTCTTCATGCCCATGGGTCAAAAGGATCGCGCGAACCTTGTCGCGGTTTTCGGTCAAATAACTGATGTCCGGAACAACAATGTCCACACCCAGCAACTCTTCTTCAGGAAACATCAGACCGGCGTCGATGACGATAATGTCATCTTGCCAGCGGAGAGCCATACAGTTCATTCCGAACTCGCCAAGGCCCCCCAGGGGAATCATCTTCAATTTATCTTGTGCCATGAATCTTCAATCTTAGCACTTGCGCGCTAATCCCTTTAGAAATGGCACTTGCGGCTCCTCGGCTCTCCCGAACTACCCGGCCAGATCCAACGCGACGACCTCATGGATATCGATCGAGGCCACCTCTACCACAACAGACCCCGCCTCGCTCCGATGTGGAACGGTAACCCCGGCAACCAGCAGTTTTGCCCCCTTTACCCGTCTCCCCTGGGGTATCCGGATGCGCACTTGCTGGCCGGTCAGCGGAATGATCTCTCGCAGCGGCCCCTTCATCATCATAGGGTTGGTGAGATTCACAAGATGCACCGTCATCGAGTTCTTCTGGCTCCACACCGCCACGTCGATGACACCTTTGCCCTCCACGCTTACAGAAGCGGGTTCATTCGTCGCCCACAGCACGGCGTTGCGCAGCAGCTTCGCGTGATCGAAGCTGAGAAACTCCCAGAACGTACGATCGATATCCCCCGGAAAGTAGACCACGCGACCTCGCCCTGTTTGGCGGAGAAAGACCCCTGGGATGTGCGCCGTCATGGGCCGGGGGAAGACCTCTTCCATCGGCAGGTCGGGATAGCTTGGAACAACCTGCAGCGGCGAGAAGCCGCTCTCTCCCTCCGGTTTCACATTCACCTGTCGAACCGCATTGATGATCCGGCTCGCATCCTCCAACCCCGCTACCAGCGGATGGTAGGCTCCGGTTGCCGGGTCTTTCTCAATCGAGAGATAAGAGTTCAGCATAGGATCCTGCACGCTGCCGGTGTAGGACGCGCCAAAGAGCCGGGCTAGCCCAAAGTCCTTCCGCCTGACTCCCCACTCGTCATACAACGACGTCTCAAACGTTGCGACCACACTGCCGCCGCCATTCACGAACTCCTCGATCTGCTGGCACTGCGGTGTCGAGAGCGCGGCGATATTGGGCAGAATCAGGCAGCGAAACCGGGCAAGATGCTCGCGGTCCAGCAATCGATCGTGCACCATGTCGAACGGAATCCGCGCTTCAACCAGAGCCTGATAAAACCCAAGTGCCGGATCTTCAACCTTCGCTACAGCGCCCTCCCCGCCATAGAAGGCGGCTGTCTGTTGCGAGTAAACCAGTCCGACCCGCGCAAGCGATCTCTCGTTGCGGAGATAAGCTTCGTTCGCATGATGCCACTTATAGATATCCTCCACCACCGGCAGCCAGCGGCGATCGATAACCTTCGCATTGAACTTCGTGAACCACGGACGCAGGTCGTTGGCTATTCCATCCGCGACCCACAGGCGTATCTCGTCGCCCGATTGCACCGAATCCTTCCACCGGTACTTGTCCTCGTTACCGACGCTGAAGATTCCCCCAATCGGCTTCGTCCCCATCGTGGCGCGGTACTCTTTCCCATTCTTTCCATTGGCCCACGGAGCCATCACTCCGCTTCTTCCCTGACGATCGGCAAATAGTGTCGGAGCCAGCTCCCCGATCGTCACCATGTCCAGCGGGCTCAGCGCACCACCCCCGGCGTTGGCGATGTAGCTGGCCTCCGGATTGATCTCTCTGATCTTCACGTTCCAAAGCCGCCACAGATCGAACAGTCTAGCCTGATTCCAAAGAATGTACTGTCGCCGGGCGATATTCTGCGGATCGCGCGTTCGCGGCAGCTCCAGCCCCGAGAAATCCCGGAAGTTCTTCTGGCAGTGCTCGCAGTAGCACATGCCCGAACCGGACCAGCGGTTGGTGAAGATGCCGTCGACCTTGTACTTCCGCATGATCTCCTGGTGCACGGATGTCATGAACTCGAAGTTGTACGGACCCAGGGCACACGTAATCCAATAGTCGGGGTCGGAGGTATGACGGCGCTTGTTGCCATGTTCATCTACAGCGATCCAGTCAGGGTGCAGATCGTAGACGTCCTGGTGGCACGCATGCGAATCCGTTCGAGCCATCACGTTCATCCCAAGCTTCCGGCATCCGGCGACGAGATCGCCAAAGGGGTCCATCTTGCCGAGCCACTTGCTCCGATAGTGAAGAGGAATCTCTGTCGGGTAAAAGGCAACCGCCCCTCCAGCGCTGAGGCACGCCGCATCTGCATGGATCCTTTGAAAGTAGTCGAGCCAGAAAGCCTGGTCGTAGTTTCCGGGGTCGTCTTCAACAAAGGCCAGCTGCGCCCAGCGCATGGGACGGTCATACCAGCCGCCATTGCCCGTCCCTTCACCGTGCAGAAGAGGAGACGCATACATCTCACCTTCAACCTTCAGGCCCGCAACGCATGCAGCGGTCACCCCAGCCGCCTGCTTAAGGAACACCCGTCTGCTGCTCTCCATGGACTGCGCCTCGATCCGGATTCAGCTCAAGACAGAGACACCCCACCACGAGTCTGCGCGACAGACACAGTGAACTTTGGTTACGAGGCAGGACGTCCAGGCTGAATCATGAGGATGCTACAAAGCGTCCACCACCGATGTCAACGAGGTTGCGTTACACCGTCCGCCGCCAGAATAGTGTCTCCGCGCCAATGCTCTTCAAAGAAAAATCACCTCAAGCCGGTTGCAAACTGCCAAGCCCTGCACTCGTCCACAGTGAGCTGCTCTCCTGGGCGACGCAGATCAAAGCACTCGAGCAATCTTCGAGCGTCGGGTTGAGTGCTGCGCGGAAGAAGTCATACTGTAATGCGCTCTGGCGGCTTACCATCAACAACTCGGCCTGGCTCTGGCGAAGCAGCTTTCCCAGCATCCGCCTCCGATGTCCCTGGGTCACGTGAATCTTCACATTGTGATGATTCGGCAACTGCTCGGCAATCTTCTTCAGCCATGTCGTGGCATACTCCGTTCCCAGCGGAGCCGCGGAGAGCATAGTCGCTCCTAGCATGCCTTCGTGCACATCCGGTACCACGTGCAGCAGGTGCAGTGTGGCATCCATCATCTCCGCATGGGCCGCAGCCTGCCGCACATGGTCGAGCCCCTCTTCAGGGCATGTCAGCCATGCGGCAACGTGTTTGACGCTCCCATACGAAGACCCGATCTTCTGCGTCTGATTCAAGGTCCACATCGAAGCTGGCAGCGCTCGAATGATGCGAGTCCGCAGCGAGCGGTGAAATGGCCGCGGCAGGCCGATGCGGTCCGAAGCGGGAAGAAAGAGCAGCGCATCCCGCTGATGCCTGCAGAACTCGGTGATGCCTTCGAACACAGACCCGCTGACCAGCTGCCGCTCGCAGTGGGGATAGTTGTCTGCCTCGGCGAAGAAGGAGTGCAGCATGCTATCCACCTCACGAAACGTCTTCTTCTGCGGGTCGTAGACATGCAGAATCGTCAGCCGTGCCGAAAGTGCGTCCACGATTCTGGCAACGGCTGGAATAGCGGCGTGGCACGCATCGGAAAAACTGGTGGCGAAGATAAGGTGGCGGTTACTGTCAGTCATTAGGAGGCTCCTCTTCCATAAAACTCATTCGAATAAATCAGTAGACAAATCCCTCGACAGGCTGCACATCGCGCAGCGTATTGGGCAGCTCCATCTGCTCGCGCAGGTTCTTTTCGATCGTGCGCGACAGAGAAGTCATCGGTGTATCGTGAATCGTGTTCTCAAACGGATCTTCAATCTCGCGGCTTACGACATCGGCCGCGATGAACGTGAAGCTGATCAGCACGGAAGCCACTGGAGTCATCAAGCCAAGATCGCCCACCAGCCCGAATGGCACCAGCCAGCAAAAGGCATTCACCAGCAGACGCGGCAGATAGTCAAACTGGCGTGGAAGGGGCGTGTTCTTGATGCGCTCGCAAGCCCCTTGAATATTCGAGAGCGCCGTGAGATTCTCATCGATCGACGTCCAACGGAAGCTGTCGATCATCCCCTCCTCCCGAGCCTGCTTAAGCATCTTGCCCATCTTCAGGTTGATCGCTGCAGGCACATTGCCATAAGCGCGCAGATGTTCGGCGTCGTCGACACCGAGTACTCCCACAAGCTCTGGAAAGGGATTCTGCCTTCGAAGGTGACACCGCAGCGCATGGACAAACGCAATCTGATGCAACACCAGCCGGCGGCCAAGCGGAATAAGCTCCACGTCCTCAAAGTTTTCATCCAGCATCGTAAGGAACTGCCGCGCCAGTGCACGCGAGGTATTCACCAGGCTCCCCCACAACTGACGCGCCTCCCACCACCGTCCATAGGCCGCATTCGTCCGGAACGCCAGAAAGATCGTGATCGCCGAGCCCAGCGGTGCCAGGGGAAGCCCACTCAGCGCAAGAAATTTGAAATCGTATACGGAGTACAGAACTGCAATCGTGCAGTCGAAGCCGAGCAGCAGCATCAGGCGCTTCGATGCCTGCGGCCACAGCCGCTTCAGCGATAGTTGATCGCGAACCATCATGCTCTTGGCTCCCGAAGTTGACTCATGCGTGACAGTCTCGTCGTCATTCCCGATTAGACTGCTCATCCTCGATGGTCGCAGCCTATCTTGCGCCACATCTATCGCAGCTTCGAAGGCCGAAATCGACCCACTCTTCGATAGCAATCGCAGCCTATCTTTTGGCCATCTTCGCTTCGAGAGACTATCTTTTGACGTCTAATGGGGTAGAGGGCATACGTTGGGTCCGATACGTAAAAAGCAGCCTGTTCCCAGGCTCACATTCCGAGCCAGGTCGTTCATCACCAACCGGACCCGAATGATGCAGCTCGCGATTGCCCTTGTCCTTCTGCTGGCAGGTCTCGAGTGGTACTTCGACTTCGACTTCTCGCTGGGAATCTTCTATATCTTTCCCGTCATCGTCGCCGCGATGGTGCTCAAACGATGGCAGGTCATCCTCGCAGCCATCTTCTGCGCCTTTGTACGCGGCCTGTTTACTTCGAACGAAGACATGCTCGAGCACATACTGCGCTTCTGCATGGCGACCATCGCCTACACGGGATGTGGTCTTCTCATCTATCAGATCAACTACAGCCAGCGCCTCATGCTGGAGCACTACGCCCGCATCCGTATAGAACAGAGGCTTCGCCAAAAAGCAGAAGAACAACTCCGCCTCCTGGCCGAAAGCAGCCCGGCGGGACTCCTCACCGTCGGCTCGACGGGGAAGATCATCGCAGTGAACCAGGCAGCCTGCACCATGTTCGGCGCGGATGAGGCCTCGCTACTCAACCACCCCATCCGCGACTATCTCCCGTTACTCGCCGATGCCCTGAGCCTCAGCCCCGACATCGACCATATCCGCACCTCCGCAACCACCTGGGCACGACGGTCCGATGCCACCGTCTTTCCAGCAGCAACCTGGTTCTCTATCTACGGGGCAAAGGAGCAGCGCAATCTCGCTGCCATCGTCGTCGACCACTCCGAAGAGGTCCGCGACCGCGAACGTAACCACTTTGAGCAGATGGTTCACTACAATCGAGTCCTCGCTGGCGCTGTCTCGCATGAGATTCGAAACCTCTGCTCCGCCATCGCAGTGGTCACCTCAAACCTGGGGCGGCGATCCCCAGTCGCCGGCGATGCGGACTTCCATGCCCTCAAGAGCCTCGTTGGAGGCTTAAGCAAACTAGCCTCATTTGACCTTCGCAACCAGGCACGTAAAGCGCTCTCGCAAGTCTCAGCGGAATCGCTCTTCGATGAATTACGAGTCATCATCGATCAGGACTGGGAGGATATCGGCGGGACCATCCACTGGAAGATAGACAGTGGCCTTGCCGGAATTGCGGCGGACCGGCACAACCTGTTGCAGGTCCTGCTGAATCTCTCTCAGAACGCCCTCCGTGCCGTGGACAGCTGCCCTCGTAAGGAACTCACCATCTCAGCCATGGAACGCGATCGACATTGCCTGATTCAAGTCTGCGATACCGGCGTTGGCGTAGGCAATACGGAGCTGCTGTTCCAACCCTTCCATCCCGGCTCGCAGGGCTCCGGGCTAGGACTATACGTCTCTCGCGCCATCGTCAGGAACTTTGGTGGAGAGCTGCACTATGTCCCCGTTGAAACAGGCTGCTGCTTTGAAATTGTGATTCCTCTCTCCAATGCGTTGGTGGTAAACCAGGTCTGATGCCGAATACCTCTCATGCCGCCGACAGGCGCATCCGTCTCTGTGTCATCGACGATCACGCTCTCTTCCGCGAAGGCCTCATACGCCTGCTTGCCGGCGATCCCAGGTTTGAGGTCGTCTTCCACACAGGTACGCCTGTCGAAGCGATGGAGCTGCTCTCCCACCACACCGTCGATGTGCTCATCCTCGACTACGATCTCGGCGGTCAGACCGCTGTCTCCTTCGTGGAGCAGTTGAAGGCCTACAGCTTCGCGGGCCGAATCCTCATCGTCACCGCCGGCCTCCCCGATAGCGACGCCGTCGAACTGATCCGCCTCGGCATCAGCGGCATCTTCCACAAGCAGGACTCGCCGGAAGATCTACAGACCAGCATTCATCAGGTCGCCCTCGGCCGCGTCCTGATCGACCAGAAGTATCTTCAAAACCTCGTGACGGCCTCTTCCGCCCCCGAAGAGCCATCTCCGCGCTTCACGGAACGAGAGCGATCCATCCTCCGCTTCCTCTTGCAGGGCCTCGCGAACAAGGAGATCGCCACCCACCTCAGAGTCTCCGAGAGCGCCGTCAAATCGTCCCTGCAGCTTCTCTTCAACAAGCTCGGCGTCCGCACCCGCAGCCAGCTCGTTCTTATCGCAATTGAAAAGTATCGCAATCAGATCTAGAGCAATCTTCTGTTCGCGAGCAGGATATAAAAATCCTTCCATCGGATCCGAATTCGTGCATCCGATAGTGGCGAAGCCTCTACAACTCACCTGGGCCGAACTCAACGTATGCGCTTTTAGATACCGCAGCCGCTCACTTTGAGCCTGGCGGCTGTAATGAGCGAACTGGCCTGCGCCTCAGCCATTGTGCCTTTTGCTGTTGGCGCAGTTGTTGTCCTCTGTCCCGAGCCCGGCTCCCTTTTTTCTTGTCAAGCCCCCGCAGCCGAAACGAATACGCATCTCCGCACGCAAGTCAAACAAAAACAAGACCTTAGCCTCCGAAAATGATCTTCCGCAAAGTGGCATACTAGTTTTACCCAATCGGCTATACTTAATACAGAGTCAGAGAAAGCCCCGGCCACCGGGGCTTTTCTCTTTAAACGAATAAACCTTTTAGAAAGACGAATTTAGCCGTAACCACTTTAGAATGACGAATTTGCAGCAATAGATTCGTTTAACTTGCTGAATTCAGATGACTTGCAGTCAAAGTACCCCCCGGGGGGGAGGGGGGTCCTAAGGGAAGCAGTGATCTAGTTCATAACAGGCTCTAGCGAGAGGCGGGACGCGTTGCGAAGTGGGGTTCTCCTATCTGAAGCTTGATCATGAACGCGTTCCTTTCGTCATGAAATGTGGTTTGGGAAATGACTTGCGGTAAGAGGTACTCGTAGGGAAATAAGTGTACTCATTGAAGATCAACTTGCGTCTGATCAGCCCTGACAAGTCGGACAGTGTTTACTGACGCATTTGCCATCCAGTTGACTAATCGGAGAAGTGCTTTCAATCCTCAGGCGGCATCTTCAACCGGATGCACCTGAAAGTTGCTTTTTCCTTCATTGAAGAAGCGCTTGCGGATCCAAAACGCTACGTTGACCAAGCCAATGAGTGCAGGTACTTCGATCAACGGCCCGACAACTCCAACAAATGCCTCGCCTGAGTTCAGTCCAAAGACTGCGACCGCCACGGCGATCGCGAGCTCGAAGTTGTTCCCGGCGGCGGTGAAGGAGAGGGTTGCGGACTGCGCATAGTCAGCTCCCACCTTTCTGCCCATCCAGAAGCTCACCAGGAACATGATGAGGAAGTAGATAACGAGCGGAACCGCGATCCTGACCACATCGAGCGGCAGGCGGACGATCAGATCACCCTTGAGCGAGAACATCACCAGAATCGTGAAGAGCAGAGCTATCAGCGTAAGCGGGCTGATACGCGGGACGAACCGAGTCCGGTACCACTCCTCTCCTTTGACGCGGATCAGCACGAAGCGGGTTAGAAATCCCGCGATGAACGGGACGCCCAGATAGAGGCCAACACTCTTCGCAATCTGTGCAATTCCGATAGGAACGACGCTCCCCTGCAGACCGAACCACTTCGGCAGAATGGTCAGGAAGACCCAGGCGTAGAGGCTGTAAAAGAGCACCTGAAAGACGCTGTTGATGGCAACGAGACCGGCAACGTAGTCTGTATCTCCCTCGGCCAGCTCATTCCAAACCAGTACCATGGCAATGCAACGCGCGATCCCGATCAGGATCAGGCCGCGCATGTAAGCCGGTTCTCCACGTAGGCAGAGGACGGCCAGCAAGAACATCAGCACCGGCCCGATAAGCCAGTTCTGCACGAGCGAGAGCGCCAGCACCCGCTTGCTCCGAAAGACCTCACCGAGCTTCTCATAGCGAACCTTCGCCAGAGGGGGAAACATCATGATGATGAGCCCGATGGCGATTGGAATGTTCGTTGTCCCGCTCTGGAATCGGTTTACAAGGCCAGCCGACGAGGGAACGAAGTGACCGACCGCAACACCGATCGCCATTGCGAGAAAGATCCACAGCGTCAGAAAACGGTCGAGAAGGGAGAGTTTCTTCCGCGCGGGCGGCGCACAGATTCGGCCCTGCGTTAGGGGTGCGGTAGACATTTAGCAAGCCTCACAGGAAGTGCCGTTGACTGGAGCTGGGAGCGGAGCGCCATCGAGCAGAGCGTATTTTGCCGGGGAGCAGCAAGCCTTGGTGAGCCGGGCGCGGTCGGCCTGCATTTGCTTCTCTTCTTTCAGCCATTCGAGTGTCTCCCGCAGGATCTGCGCAGCCCCGATGTGAGGTGGCATGACAATGCGGTAGTGCATCCACTTTCCTTCACGACGAGCGGCTACGATCCCCGAGCTTCGAAGGTAGGCCAGATGTCGAGAGATCTTGGGTTGAGGGCCTCCCAGAATCTCCACGAAATAGCAGACACAGATCTCCTGGTCTCCCATGAGGTTCAAGAGCCGGAGCCGAGTCTGGTCTCCGAGTGCCTGAAAGAATCGCTCAACGTTATAGGGCTTCGCTGCCATGCTCTATGTATACGCCTTGACGTATACGAACGCAACACATATAGTCGCCTAAGCAGATATGAGGAGGCAGTTTATGTCGGAGCAGCTTTTGGCATCGGTGAAGTCAAAGTACGGCGCAGTGGCGGAGAGCACGCTATCGAGTGACCATGCCGGCGTGAGGGCGGTTGCGCAAGCATTCGGCTATAGCTCCGAGGAGCTCACCTCCATCCCGGCAGAGGCAAACATGGGCTTGTCGTGCGGTAATCCCACCGCAACGGCGCGTCTACGTCCCGGTGAGGTGGTCGTCGATCTTGGCTCAGGTGGCGGGCTCGATGTTTTTCTGGCTTCCAAACAGGTTGGGGCCCAGGGCAAGGCCATCGGCATCGACATGACGCCAGCCATGATCGAGCGGGCGAAGGGCAATGCCGAAAGGGGCGGCTACACGAACGTCGAGTTCCACCTTGCGAGCATCGACCACCTCCCACTTGCCGATGCCTCTGTGGATTGCGTGATTTCGAACTGCGTCATCAATCTGGCTCCCGATAAGCTAGCCGTCTTTCGAGAGATTGCCCGTGTTCTGAAGCCGGGTGGACGGCTCGCAGTGAGCGACATTGCGCTCAAGGCCGAGCTGCCCGAGGCGATCGCTTCGAGTCTCGCGGCCTACGTTGGGTGCATCGCAGGAGCGATCCGCATTGAGGCGTACCGCGAGGAGCTACTGAAAGCCGGCTTCGAGTTCGTGGAGATTATCGATAGCGGAGCGGATCTCAACGCTTACAAGAAGGTGGAGAGCCAAGCCGGTTGTTGCTCACCGGCGATGGACGAGGCAAGCCCGTTTGCCGTCGTTCAAGAGGCTTGCTGCACGCCCGCATCGAATGCCTCCACGTTGCACGATGACCTCACTGCTCTGCTGGACACCTACGACGTGAACGAGGCAGCAGCCAGCGTGAAGGTGTATGCCATCAAGCCAGGAGCACGCTCCTAATGCGGACCTACATCTTTGCCTGTGTTCATAACGCTGGCCGCTCGCAGATGGCCGCAGCGTTCTTCAATCAGCTTGCCGATCCTGCGAAGGCTCACGCGGTTTCGGCAGGAACCGAACCCGGTCCTCGCGTTCATCCTGAAGTTTTGCAGGTGATGCGCGAAGTCGGCATCGACCTCAGCAACGCTCAACCTCAGAAGCTGACTACAGAGTTGGCTCAGCAGGCGAATTTACTCATCACGATGGGCTGCGGCGAAGGGTGTCCTTATGTGCCGGGACTGCGGCGTGATGATTGGCCTCTCCCCGATCCCAAAGGCCTTCCGTTGGATGAGGTACGGACTGTGAGAGATGACATTCAAAGCCGGATCTCTAAGCTGCTTAGGGTGGAGGGAGTGGCGAAGACGCTCTAGTCAGCGGTGTGGCGCTTGTTGCACTGCAAGTTTTAATCATTCACTCAGGCGAGCATACACATTGGGTGATCGATAACTCTCACCCTCTCCTGGCGCGTCATCCTGCTCGCTTTCTAGCCCCTGGCAATAGCGGCGGCTTGGCACCTAGAGGCTGTTATGAACTACGATCACTGCTCCCTTAGGACCCTCCCCCCGGGGGGTACTTTGACTGCAAGTCATCTGAATTCAGCGACTTAAACGAATCTGTCGCTGCAAATTCGTCATTATAAACGGGTTACGGCTAAAGTCGTCTTTCTAAAAGGTTTATTGGTTTAAAGAGAAAAGCCCCCGGTGGTGGCCGGGGGCTTTCTCTGACTCTGTATTAACTATAACCGATTGAGTAAAACTAGTATGCCACTTTGCGGAAGATCATTTTCGGAGGCTAAGCTCTTATTTTTGTTTGATTTGCGTGCGGAGCTGCGTATTAGTTTCGGCTCCAGGGGCTTGACAGGAAAAACAGGGAGCGGGGCTTCAGGGGCAGAGGACAACAACTGCCGTCAACAGAAAAAGGCACAATGGTTGAGGCGCAGGCCAGTTCGCAAAGTTCATTACAGCCTCTAGGCAGGTGATGGAAATAGGAGGAGCAGGTCTTCGCTTCGAGATGACGATCTCGTGTCCTATCACTCCTATTTCATGGGGTCGGCACAGCGACGGTTGTTTGATTGGAATATCCGCTCTCTGCTCCATTTGTATCCACCGCTGTGGCCGTGTAGTAGTAGGTTGTCCCCGAAGCAACGGTTTGATCGGAGTAATTGGTTGGGACTACCAGTGTTCCGTTGACCCTGGAGTAAGGGCCGCTCGAAACAGTAGAACGGTACACGTTAAAACCGGCGATCTGGGACCCAGGTCCATTCCATGACAGGGTTACGGAATGAGACCCGGCAGTGCCGGCCAGAGGAACGGTCAACGTTCCATTCTGAGCATCGCTCCTGACCGTCAAGGTTCCTGCAGCGGAGCCACTCGTTGTTGGAGCGAAGCCAACGGTCAACGGTATCGACTGCTGTGTCCGCAGCGTAAATGGGGTCGTCAGATTGCCAAGGGAGAATGCTGCTCCCGCCACGGTGACAGCAGAGACGGTAACGGATGCCGTCCCCGTGTTGGTGATCGCCACCGATTGGGATTGTGTGCTGTTGACTGTTACATTTCCGAAACTCAGCGTGGTTGGGCTGGACGATAAGAGTCCCTGTGGGGTGGGGACACCGGTTCCAGTGAGCGACACCCGCAAGTTCTGGTCAGCCGCGTTGCTGACGAAGGTTATGCTCCCGGTTGCACTTCCAGTCTTAGTGGGCGTGAACACCGCCGTATAGTTCTGTGTCTGACCAGGAGCCACCGAGAATGGAGTCACGAACCCTGATGCGCTGAAAGGCGCACCAGAGATCCGGGCGGCTGTAACCGTGATGGTTGTCGGGCAGTCGCTTACGATGCTGGCTGGAGAGGAGTAGCGGTATCCAAGGCTCGTATTCGGAAAAGCGATGGAACTCGGAGTAGCCACCAATTGGCAGGTGGGCGTCGTGGTGAGCCCCGGGACTTTGACTGGTTGCCCGTTTACCGTGATGTTCTGTTCTACTGCCTGCTCCTGCACCTGCACTGTCTTGTACACGCCGGGCAACGAGTCCACATTGCCGAATGACCATGCCGCCACTACAAGGGAGACAGTACCTGACCCGACGGTGAAGGTCTGAGGGTCGGTCCATGCCTCGGGGCTTGGCGCTCCGCTGCCTGCGCTACATGGACCTGGGCTCATCGTCACGGCGCAGGTAGACGCCACCTGGCCGAAGCGAAGAGTAATGGCCCCGGTGGCTGTGACGGTGTCTCCCTCCTGCGCGTTGAGGGTGAACCAGGCTGGCCCAGAGGTCGTGGTGAGCGCTGGGATTGTCACTGGCTGTCCGTTTACCGTGATGTTCTGTGCTGCTGCCTGCTCCTGCACCTGCACCGTCTTGTATACGCCGGGCAGCGGGTCCACACTGCCGAATGACCATGCCGCAAGTACGAGGGAGACAGTATCTGACCCGGAGGTGAAGGTCTGAGGCGTGGTCCATGCCTCAGGGCTGGGTGTTCCGTTGCCTGCGTTACATGGACCTGAGCTCATCGTCACGGCACAGGTGGACTCCACCTGGCCGAAGCGAAGAGTAATGGCGCCTGAGGCCGTGATGGTGTCTCCCTCCTGCGCGTTGAGGGTGAACCAGACTGGCGCGGATGCGCCGGTCTGGCACCGTCCTATTACGGGGAGAGCAAGGGACAGGGCAAGGAGCGCTGCCGACAGTTTACGCATGGGTCTTCCTTTCAGAGCGTAATCTGCTAACCAGCTGGGTTGTGAGCGTGATGAACCGACGGCAGGAGTACCCGAGCCTTCATTGAAGGTCCCGATATCAGTAAGTCATTTCCAATTCGCCTTACGGAAGTGGAAGAATTCCAGCCGTTGTGGACCCATTGAAAATTGTAGGTTTGAATTTGCCCGAGTAGTCTACGAATGCAATTGTACCTTGCTTGGCGACCCACTTCCTTGCGGCCTGATGCTCCTGGTTCACTCCTGGGACCTATGGCCACAGCATCAGCCGGTCGCCTTTGGGCTATGCAAAGAGGGTGAGTGGTTCCGTCAGCAGCTACACGCTTCTCATAACCGCATATCAGTCAGGAGATACGTGCTTCTGTCGATCTCTGAAAGACGATGAGACCTTAGTAGGTCACTTGCCCTATTGCTATCGCCGCGTCGCATGGGGGAGAGTGGTTGCACACATTTTTAATCTCTTACCAGAGGTCCGTAAGCGGATATATGCGAATCAAATCCATCTGCCTGATGTCTCTCTTCGTTTTGCTGCTGCACTCCGCGCATGCGCAAGGTACCGTACCCACGTTCAAGCATGACGCAGGTCAGGGCTCCTACACTCTTGTGGGCCGTGATCCGGCACAGGGTGGCACCACGACTATTCCTACCGTGCTCGTTCCTGTCACGCTCTCTTTTGAGGCGAAGAAGACGACGGGCAAGCCCTTCGTCATGGACGCAGCTGCGGATGTGCCGCTCGTTCTCCGCTCGCCTGTCTTCTCCAAGTTCGCCTTCGCCTCGGGCGGCGCGACACAGTATGCGGATGCGATGCTGCGCACCACCTTTCCCAAGGCTGAGGGGTGGCATACGCTGCTGGGCAAGCCGGAGGTGAAGCCGGTGAAGATTACTGTCCCGGTTGGCTACGGCTACATTCTCACGTCGAAGAAGACCGGGGGCTCGTTCGCTGTCGTCGATGTCGAGTTCCTACAGAGGGAGATCTTCAAGCAGCTGCCGAAGCAGGACGGGAAGCTCGTCGTCGCGATGACGCATAACACCACGTACTATGCCGATGGCGACGCAACCGTCTGCTGCTCGTGGGGAACGCATGGGGTCGACTCGGCTACGGGAAGCTCGTTTGTGCTGGGTTCTTATCTTCGTGCTGCGCCCGCCGTCGTCGAAGATGGCGACGTGCAGCCGCTTACGCAGCAGCTCGCGGAGTTCATCAACGATCCGCTGCACGATCCGCTGATCCATGGCCGCAACGTCACGATTCCGGGGAATACTTTTCCTGGGTGGATGCGTCCTGCGGCGATGAGTTCGGATGGTCGGGGCGGCTGTAGTGGCACGGGTGTTGCGTCTACCTATTTTCTCCTCGAACCCACGAATACGAATCTCAAAAACAATTTCCCCGCATCGAAGGCCTTCGTCGCCCATGCAGGCGAGGCCACTTATCATCTGCAAAACGTGGCTCTGCTGCCCTGGTATACCGGCGGCTCCGATGGTCCTGGGAGTACGTATAGCTTTCCGGATGCGAAGGCTCTCGTGGAGCCCGCTAAACCGTGCCCCGTAGTTGGGCGTCCGGGTGGTGGCATGCCTGCGGCTCCTAAACCTACGGTTGCGGCGATTCCATCGAGCGGCTCGTCGAATGGGCATCAGCTCATCGGCTACTGGGCGGGATACGGTGCGGCGGGTTCGACCTTTCCGCTTCGCGAGGTCTCGCCGCAGTGGGATGTGATTATCGTCGCCTTCTCGACTCCGGATAAGAATGCGCCTGAGGGGACGATGCAGTTCCACACTCCGGCAGGGCTCGACACGGCGCAGTTCAAGGCCGATATTGCCTACCTGAAGAGCCAGGGCAAGAAGGTGATGATCTCGCTTGGGGGCGGTGGCCAGCACTTCACGCTCGCCGATCCCAACCGCGTTCCGAACTACGTCTCCTCGGTTACGCGCATCGTCACGGAGTATGGCTTCGATGGTATCGACATCGACTTCGAGAGCCCGTCTCTCTCCATCGGGCCAGGAGATACGGACTTCAAGCATCCCACCACGCCGTCGATTGTGAACCTCGTCTCGGCGCTACGTCAGTTGCACGATCACTTTGGTCCGAAGTTCATGATCAGCCTGGTGCCTGAAGGGACGCAGATTCCTTCGGGCTATCCGAGCTATGGCGGGCAGTTCGGGTCTTATCTGGCGATTACGTATGCGATCCGCGACATCCTCTCGTTCATCGACGTGCAGGACTACAACACGCCGCCGCTGCAAGGTCTCGATGGCGAGATCTACCAGCCCGGCTCGGTGGACTATCACGCTGCGATGACGGAGCTCTTGTTGCATGGCTTCAACGTTGGGGGCGATCCCGCGCACTTCTTCCCGCCGATGCCGGCGGATAAGGTTGCCGTCGGTTTTCTGACGGGAGATACGACGCCGACTATCGTCAGCCAGGCGATGGACTACATCATCACGGGCAAGGCTCCGGCTGGAACTAAGTACAAACTGCAGAAGGCTATGGGTTATCCCGGGATGATCGGCGCGATGTTCTGGACTATCGATGCTGATCGCAGGGGTAGCTACAACTTCTCCAATGTTGTAGGACCGTTATTGCACAGCTATCCCGCTGCCAAGTAATCCGGCTGCTTGTTTGGGGCAAAGAGAGACGCCATAGGGATCGATTCCTATGGCGTTTCGACTGCTTGCAATTGTTTTGCGACTAGGCTTCGACTGGCTCTAGGGTCTTTACCTTGACGGGAGTGAGCCAGTTGTGGCGGTCGGGCTTGAGGCCGTTGACGATCCCGAAGAACTCTTCGTGCAGCGCGGTGGTGATGGGTCCCATGGTGCCGTCGCCGACGAGGATGCGATCGACCGATCGGAGGTGGGTGACCTCAGCGGCGGTTCCGGTGAAGAAGGCTTCGTCGCAGATGTAGAGGAGCTCGCGGGGGAGCGTCTGCTCGACGACCTCGATGCCGAGCTGCTTGGCGAGGGTGATGACGGAGTTGCGAGTGATGCCGTTGAGCACGGAGTTGGCGAGGGGCGTGGTGTAGAGGACGCCGCCGCGGACGAGGAAGAGGTTCTCGCCGGAGCCCTCGGAGAGATAGCCGTTGACGTCGAGCGCGATGCCCTCGGAGTAGCCGTTGATCTCAGCCTCCATGCGGATGAGCTGGGAGTTCATGTAGTTGGCGCCGGCCTTGGCGAGCGAGGGCATGGTGTTGGGGGCGAGGCGCGACCAGCTGGAGACGCAGACGTCTGCGCCCTCGTTGCCGGGGACATACTTGCCCCAGGGGAAGTTGGCGATGTAGATCTCGACGGGGCTCGTGAGGGGGTTGACGCCGATCTCGCCGTAACCGCGGAAGGCGATGGGACGGATATAGCAAGGGGTTACGCCGTTGGCTTCGATGACATCGACGACGGCGGTCGAGAGCTGGTCTACGGTGTAGGGCAGCGGCATGCGGTAGATCTTGGCGGAGTCGGCGAGGCGAGCCATGTGCTCCTGCAGACGGAAGACGCCCGCAGTTGGATTTCCAGAGCCGCCGGCGCTGGACTGGGCGTAACAGCGGATGCCCTCGAATACGGAGGATCCGTAGTGGATGACGTGAGACATGACGTGGATCTGGGCCTTTTCCCAAGGGATGAGTTGTCCGTTGTGCCAGATGTTTGCAGTGGTCTGTAAGGGCATGTGAGCTCCTGAGCTGAGGTTAATTATAGCGGGTGGCGCGGCGGTGGCATGGGAGAATAAAGAGTGATATTTGAACCCCATTCCGTGAGCCTGGCCGGGCTGCAGCACTCGGCGTATGTGCGGTTCTCCATGCTGGCGTTGAGCTCGATCTTCTTTCTGGTGGACCCGTTTGCGGCGCTGCCTACGTTTCTGGCGGTGACGGCGGGCGTGGACCAGCATCGGCGGCGGCGGATTGCGAGGAAGGCGTCGCTGACGGCGCTGGTGTTCCTGAGCGCGTTTGCGGTGGCGGGGCAGTACATCTTCAAGATGTTCGGGATTACGCTGCCCGCGTTCGAGATTGCCGGCGGGGTGATTCTGCTGCTGATCGGACTGGATATGCTGGAGGCGAAGCGGTCTCCGACGCAGGAGTCGAGCGAAGAGGCGACGGACGCGCAGAGCAAGGAGGATGCGGGGATCGTTCCGCTGGGGATACCGATGCTGGCGGGGCCGGGGGCGATCGCGAGCGTGATGGTGCTGGTAGGGCAGGCCCAGACGAAGTGGCAGATGGTTGCGATTCTGGCGGCGATCTTCATTACAGCGGCGATATGCTACCTGGTGCTGGGAAATTCGGATAAGGTGGCGAGGGCGCTGGGAGATACGGGAATCCGGATATTGGTGAGAATTATGGGGTTGCTGCTGGTGGCGCTGGCGGTGCAGTATTTTGTGAATGGGATGGTAGACCTGGGCGTGATCACGAAGCCCTAGAGGTGGCAGCGGACGGGACTTCGGTGGGCAGCGGGTCTTCTGCTGTTCGGCATCAGAGGGGAGATAGAGCGCCATGAGACATAGCCTGCAGATGGGACGATGGGTTTTGGTGGCCGGATTGATGGCTGGGGTTTGTGCGCCTGCGGCGTGGGGGCGCTTTCAGGTGCCGCCGCCGTGCAAGAACGCCTTTACCGTGGAGCAGGAGCAGACCGAGGGCGCGAAGTTTGCCGCTGAGGTTTTCAAGCAGATGCCGGTGCTGCCGGATAGCTCGCCGGTGTCGCAGTATGTGCGGAGGCTGGGCGCGCGACTGGCAGACCATGCTCCGGGGTATAAGTGGCCGTATAACTTCCATGTGGTGGCGAGCGAGGAGATCAACGCGTTCGCGCTGCCGGGTGGGGCGATGTTCGTCAACCTGGGGACTATCCAGGCGGCGGAGACCGAGTCTCAACTGGCTGGGGTGATGGCGCATGAGCTGTCTCACGTGGCGCTGCGGCACTCGACCTGCAATATTACGAAGCAGCAGGCGCCCAGGTTGTGGGCCGGGCTTGGGCAGTTGGCGGCAGGAGTTTTCCTGGGGGATAGCGCACTGGGTTCGATTGCAACGCAGGGTATTGGGATGGTGGCGGGGCTGGGGTTCCTGAAGATGTCGCGGGACGACGAGAAGCAGGCAGATCTGCTGGGTGCGGGGATTCTGTATGACTCGGGGTTCGACCCACGGGGGCTGCCACAGTTCTTCGAGACGATCCAGTCCAAGTATGGCGAGGGCGGGGCACAGATCTTCAGCGATCACCCGAATCCGGGCAACCGGACGCAGTATGTGAACGCAGAGATCGCCACGCTGCCAAGGCGTCCGGACGCAACGGTGACGTCGGCTGAGTTTACTCGCATACGAGCGTTGGCGGCTAAAGAGAAGACCTATAGCGCGAAAGAGGTGCAGGCTGGGGCGTGGCGGCAGACGGGTCTCTATGCAGCTGTGCCAGGTGGAGGAGCGACCGTGGTTCCAGCTACGGTTAGCAGCGTACAGGGAACTTCGGGTGGTGGGGCTGTGCGGCTAAGCCGGAGTTCACTGGGGGTTGGCGACCGGATGGTAGGGTACCAGGGACGCGGGTATTCGATAAGCTATCCGGCTAGTTGGCAGAAGAGTGAGGGACAGAACGGGAGTGTGGCGTTTGTGCCGCCGAACGGGGCTGGGTCGGCGGGGATTGCGTATGGGGCATTGGTGGATTCGGTCCGGTTTCAGAACGCGGTGACGGACTCGTCCGCTCTGGCACAAGCGACGCAGGCTCTGGCGCAACAACTAAGCCAGCAGAACGGTGGACTGGAGCAGGTGGGCCAGATGATTGCGATGAACGTTGGCGGTCAGATGGCAAATGCGATGGAGCTGCGTGGTCGATCGCCGGTGGTGGAGGGCGGATCGCCGTTGCCGGAACGAAATCTGCTGGTAACTGTGGCTAGACCGGACGGTGCACTGAACTACATGGTGTTCGTATCTCCAGAGCCAGACTATACGACGTTGAAGCCAGTGTTTTCCTCGATGGTGTCGAGTTTCCGGGTCCGTTGAAGGACTTCCGTATCGAATTGTTGGGTAAGCGGCAAGTTTTTCAGGCGCGTCTTTATTGGGCTAAAGCGAGTTTTCTACAGGAAGCCCACGTTATTAACAGGTTCGGGGTTGCGCTGAGCCTGGGTCGCTGATACTCTCAGGAAGTCGCAAAGAGATGTCCTGCTTGCACGGAAGTGAAAAGTAAGGTAATCTAAAGAAGTAGAGATAAGCTTCGCACCTTGCTCTGGAACATAGGAGCGGTTTGTAAGGGACGACGGAGCGCAGTCCAAGCGTTTGATCGCGGTTGAGAGCCTAAGGGCCGACCGAAATCCAAACCCAAGCCACTGCAGTTGATTTTGTAATACCAGGAGCTAAGTGCTCCGCGGCCAGGTTTTGGTCGTTACGATATTTTGAGATTTTTGCGCTGTGCGAATAAAGCCAGCTTGTGAAGCGGTTTTGAGGTTGAAAGAAGATCTCAAAAAAAAGCAAAAAACAAGTTGACATGAGATCAAAACTTCGATAATCTCAGAAAGTTCGCTAAAACGTCACACGCTGCTGAGTGGCACTCGAAGAGGCTGAAACAAAGCCGGTTAGAAGTAGAACGAGTGGCCCGGGCAGCAGAAAATACAGACGAAAACAGCGCATCAAGTTCGAGGACACGACTCTGGCTTTGCCGAGTAAGTCCTTGATCCAAAGCTGCCCGCTTAGGTGGATGCAGTCAGGATCTTTGACAACATAGTTGAATGTGCCAGTCGTGAGATGATACGAAATTTGGTTTAGTCATTCTCACTAGTTATATCCTTCGCTCCTTTCGAGCGAGCGGAGGCGCTTGATCCACCCCGACCCCTGTCGTTGGGTGGCAAGCAAACCAAGATTAAACGAGAGTTTGATCCTGGCTCAGAATCAACGCTGGCGGCGTGCCTAACACATGCAAGTCGCACGAGAAAGGGGAGCAATCCCTGAGTAAAGTGGCGCACGGGGATTAAAAAGTTTTTGACGATTGTCACGTCTTCTGAGTTGAGATCCCCAATCTTCATGTTTTTCTTAATGACTTCTAGATGATATTGAAGGATTGGGAGGTTTTTTCTGCATTCGTTTAACGCTTTT
>JAOAPB010000035.1 GCA_025462645.1 Edaphobacter sp.
TTAGCTCTCATCCGCATCGCAACAGATCCGGGTGCCCCATTCAGACCGGGTGCCCCATCTTCGTCGCGTCTTGTGCGACTAAGGTGGGCATCGCGCGAAAGCGCGACCGCTCCCGCCCATCTCTCCGGCACCAATACCCTCACTGCGCCTCAACTAGCTCTCCGCACCACCATCGGCACCGCTCTAGGCCTCGCCCTGGCGGCCTTCTACATCCTTCCCGCAGCCTACGAGCGCCGTTACGTCCAAATCGCCATGGCCATCATCCCGGGCCTCGGTCCCAACGAAAACTTTCTCTTCCGCCACACCATCGATGTCGAACACGACATCGTCCTTCACACCGCCTCAACCATAGCCATCATCCTCATCGCCCTAACCGCCACGGCGCTCACCATCAATCGATTCCATCGAGACAAAACCACCCACCCCACCATCAACCGAACCCTGACCATCCTCGCCCTCACCATCACCTTCCTCCTCACTCCCCTGAGCGCCGCCATCTGGCACTACCTCCCTGAGGTGCGCTTCCTCCAATTCCCCTGGCGTCTCCTCGCCATCCTCGCCCCCATCCTGAGCCTTGCCATTGCCCTGGCTTTAGCTCCCTTCCAACTCAAGCGCATAGCCACAGCAGCCATCTCCGTCGCGATAGCCGCCTCCCTTACCTACCCCGCCTACCGTGCATTCCATCAACTCTGCTACCCCGAAGACACTGTCCCTTCCATCGTCGCGGTCTTCCACTCCCATCAAGGCTACGAGCCCACCGACGAGTACACTCCTAGCACCGCAAAAAACGAAGCCCTCGCCGAAGCCACCCCACCCTTCTGGCTCTCCCCAAACCCCGAAGACCCCGCCCCAGAATCCACCAAACCCGGCCCGGTCCCCAATCACCTGACCCTCAACTCGCCCACACCTCAAACCCTGATCCTCAATCTGCGCGACTATCCCGCCTGGAAGGTCACCAATAACAGCACCGTCATCACCTCCCGCCTCAAGCGCGAAGACGGCCTGATTGCCTTTCCGATACCCGCCGGAGCCTCCAACATAACCATCACCTACAACCACACCACCGACCAGACTATCGGCTACATCATCACGGCAGTTGCAATCCTCATCCTCATCCTGATCTATCGCCGCAGAACCCCACTCGCTCTCTGAATCGAATGACCGTCCGCAGACTCCGCACTCCCATCTACGTCATTTATCATCAAACCTAGATGCATCCCACAGTACAAACCCTGCTACTCTCCGGCGCGCAGCTCACCGACGCAGCCCTCGAACGCCTTCTCCCCTCGCCCGACACCCTCCCTCACTCCATCCACCGAGCCATGCGCCACAGCACCTTCGCCGGTGGCAAGCGCCTCCGTCCCATCCTCTGCATGGAAGCCGCCCGCATGGTCGCAGGAACCCGCGAAATCCCCGAGGGCGCAGCCGATCTCGGCGCAGCCGTTGAATTGCTCAATAGCGACTTACCTCCGCTGCCAAAGGGAGTCGAGAACCTCGCTGCAGCCCTGGAAATGCTCCACACCTACTCCCTCATCCACGACGACCTCCCCGCCCTCGACAACGACGACCTCCGCCGCGGCCACCCCACCTGCCACGTCGTCTTCGGCGAAGCCATCGCCATCCTCGCTGGCGACGCTCTCCAGACCCTCGCCTTCCAGACCATCTCCGCGCTCCCCACGCCCCCCGCCACCACGGTAGCCATCCTCCGCGAGATCTCCCTCGCCGTAGGCACCGGAGTAGGCGCCAACAGCCCCCTCCCTCCCGGCATGATTGGCGGCCAGGTCGTCGACATCGAGTCCGAAGGCACCCCACCCACAGCCGAGCTCGTCGAGTCCATCCACCGAGCCAAGACCGGAGCCCTCATCACCACCAGCATCGTCAGCGGAGGCCTCTACGGCCTCGCCCATACTCCGGGTGCCCCACATCTCGACTCTGAGATGTGGGTTCACCGCCTCCGCACCTTCGGCGAAAAGGCCGGCCTCGCCTTCCAGATCGTCGACGACGTCCTCGACATGACGCAAAGCTCCGAAGAACTAGGCAAGACCGCAGGCAAGGACACCGCCAGCATCAAGGCCACCTGGCCCGCCGTCTACGGCATCGACCAATCCCTCAAAGACGCCGGGCAGCTCATAGCCGACGCCTTCGAGGCCCTCGCCCCCTTCGGCGAAGCCGCCACCCCCCTCAAATCCCTCGCCAACTACCTCGTCGAACGCAAGCACTGAATTTGACAACTCCGGCCCCCGCAAGAGACCCCCAACACAGCAGAGTCCAGAAGCATTCGCTCCTCCCACCTCTGAAGTCCAGACCTAAGCCATCTCAATAGAATACTTTGCACACTTTCGAGGGGAGGGGGGCACCAGGCCGGGTGCCCCATCTTCGCGACAGTCTTATCGTCGCTAAAGGTGGGCATCGCGCAAAGCGCGACCGCTCCTGTCCATCTCAAGGTGATGACACATCTATCATGAAACCAGCAATGCTCACCGAGTCCGACATCCTACTGGCCCTACGCGACTGCTACGACCCCGAGATCCCCTGCAACATCGTCGACCTGGGCCTCATCCGGGCCATCATGATCCAGCCCGACCCCGAAGCCCCCGGCACTGGAGTCCCCGGCGTCCCCCAAAAGCACCGCATCGAAATCACCCTCATCCCCACCAATCCCACCGAAACTACCGAAGCCCACCTCCGCGCCCAGATCGCCAATCGCCTCGCCGGTCTCGAAGCCGTCAGCCAGACCACCATCACGATCCTCTCCACTCCACCCTGGACCCCACAAAACATCACCCCCACAGGCCGCCGCATCCTCGGCCTCGACGGCAACCCAACCCTGGTCCAGATCCGCTAGTGCCATAAACACGATTTGTCATGCCATAAACGCAATTTGTCATTCTGAGCGAAGCGAAGAACCCCCGCATTTGCTTTTGCTGTTGTCGTTGCTTTTGTCTTTGATTCCATTTACGTTGAACCCGCCTAAAACTCATGCCCTCACGCAAACCCGCCAAAGCGCCCGAGCCTCTCCCCATCCACCCCTTCGACCAGATCCACGGCACCGACACCAGCGGCCTCATCCCCGCCGGTCGCCTCCTCACCGGCCACCCCAACGACGCCCACGTCACCGCCTACTACGGCGTCGCCCCCAGCATCCTCCGGACCCTCATCGACCACTGGCTCGCCACCCCTCCCCCCCACCCCATCTCCCGCTACACCTTCGTCGACATCGGTGCCGGCAAAGGCCGCGCCATGCTCGTAGCCAGCCAGCTCCCCTTCCACCAAGTCATCGGCATCGAGCTCAACCCCGCCATGGCCGACATCGCCCAGCAGAACCTCGACCTCTGGCTCGAAAGCCACGCCACCGACACCACCGCTTCACGCATCGCCCCCATCCGCTTGTTTCAGCAGGACGCCCTAGACTTCGACCTCCCCCGCACCCCCACTCTCGCCTTCCTCTTCCACCCCTTCGAGGCACCCGTCCTCAAAGCCCTCCTCCGCCGAATCGAAACTCAACTCACCAGACACCCCGGCCCGTTCGATCTCCTCTACGTCAACGCCGAGTGCCGCTCCGTCCTCGACCGCCACCCCGCCTTCACTCGTCTCTGGCACGGCTCCGTCGCCATGTCCTCCGAAGACCACGCCGCCGATCTAGCCGCCATTGCCGCCCAGAAAGAGTACGGCTCCACCGGTGACGAGGAGTGCGCCATCTACCGCTATACCGGTCGCGCCTCCAACCCCACCTCGCCACGCAAAAAGCTGTAGAGCGTTAACCGTAAAAGAAGGTCGCGCTCCCTACCTCCGACCTTCACGCCTCTGGGCAACGACCAGACCTCGCGGCGTGGGTAGCAGAATGATCGACAGCAAACCTTCGGCCTCCATTTTGAACGCCGCATCGCGCACTATCTTGAGGTGCGAGCTGGCATCGTGCATCAGGACAAGCCCCTGAGGATTAATCTGCGGCAGAAAGCGTGTCACCTCCTGCTCGCGTATCGGCATATCGCTATCGCTGAAGAAGAGATCGATCGTGCCTTCGATCTTCATCTCCAGGCTCGACTCGTTGCGCAGTTCAATCCACTCCGACAGACCCGAGCTGGCAATCTTCTCCTCGGCCTTCGCAAAGACGACAGGATCAAACTCGCAGCTTACTACCTTGCCGAAGCCATTCTGTTTTAAACCCTCTGCGATCCAAAGTGTGCTGACGCCGAGAAAGGATCCAGTCTCCACCACCAGCTCCGGTTTAATCGTCGTTACGATCGTCCGAAGAAATTCCAGGACCTCAGCCTCGGCGGTCATCGAATCGTACATGCTCCAGCGCTTTGGGTTGGGGCATTCGGGAGTGGGTCGATGATACTCGGGCAACAGAGCACCCTTTGCGCGCTCGGCCTGCAACATGACCTTATGTTCCTGCTTAAGCTTTCGGCCGAACAAACCCATTACTCTTGCCCCCACATAACTGATTGATGCAGAAGATAGTATAGAGCGCGAACAAGAGGTGCTTGACCTTTGCCTACACCCGCCATCGCACTACCATCCCCCGCTCATCTCCGTCACCATGCTCCATGGCAATCTCCCCATCCGCCCGCGTCACAATACTCTCGAACCGCTCTCCCCACTCCACCAGCACCAGGGCATCCGGCTGATCCACCATCTCCTCGATCCCCAGCGTAGCCAGCTCTTTCTCCGTCTCCAGCCGATAAAGATCCAGGTGATACACCCGCACCTTCGGCCCCACATACTCATGCACCAGCGTAAACGTGGGACTCGTCACATCTTCCTCGTTCGCCGCGCCCAGCGCCGCCGCAATCCCCTTCACCAGCGTCGTCTTCCCTGCTCCCACCTCGCCTCGCAGCACCACCAGCATCGGAGGCCGCAACATCTCCGCCAATCTCTCACCCAGCGCCAGCGTCCCCGCTACACTCCGCGTCCTGAACCTCTTCTCCCGCGCAAATTCCATCCGACTCTCATTCCTCCATAAATCTTGTCGTTCTGACCCTGCTCCGTCGATTGCTCTTCCCTAGTTCCTGCCTACTCGCAATCCACGAATCCAATCCAATCCATACTCATCTCTCACCCGATACCGAAACGCATCCGAGAGATGTGTAACCGTATCGGTTGCAAGCACCGTATGCTCATCCATCGCATGAGCCGCGAAGTCCCCCGCCAACCCATGCAGATACACCGCCGCCTCCACCGCCCGAGCCACATCATCCGGAAACTGAGCCAGCATAGCCGCCACAATCCCCGTCAGAATGTCCCCGCTCCCGCCCTTCGCCATCGAAGGATTCCCCGTCGTATTCACCGCCACGCGTCCATCTGGATGCGCCACCAGCGTCCGCCACCCCTTCAACACCAGCGTCACCTTATGCTCCATCGCAAACCGCCGTGCCAGCCCCACCCGGTCGGCTTCAACCTCTTTCACCGTGATCCCAGCCAGCCGAGCCATCTCCCCCGGATGCGGCGTCAGCACGATCACTCTCCCCGCACCATCCAGCAGCTCCGTCTTCCCCGCAAACGCATTCAGCGCATCCGCATCGATCACCATCGGAACCTTCGTCTTTGCCACCAACTCCCGCGCCGCCTCCGAAGCATCCCCCCTCTGCGACAGCCCTGGTCCCACCGCCACCACCGTTATCCTCTTCAGCAGCGCCTCCAGCCTCTCCCCCTGCACACTCGCCAACGCCACCGCGCCTTCATCTCCCTCGAGCAACGGAGCCACCATCAGCTCCGGCGCAACTCCTGCCACCGTACTCACAATGCAGTCGGGAACCGCCGCCGTCACCAGCCCCGCACCCGCCCGCATCGCAGCCAGCGAGGCCATCGCCGGTGCTCCAGCCGTCCCATAGCTCCCCCCCACTATCAGCACATGCCCAAACTTTCCCTTGTTCGAGTTCACCCCGCGGGGCCTCTCAGCAATGGTCTTTGAATCCCCGGTCCAACTCAATCCACTCGAAGAGACAATCGCCTCCACCGGCGACCCGATCCCCGCCACCACCACAGGCCCAAACGTCTCGCGCGTCAGATGTCCAAACACATGGGCCAGCTTCGGAGCCGTAAACGTAACCACCGCGTCCGCCCGAAAAGCCCCCTCGACCTCCTGCTCCATCGAGTCCGCATCCCACCCCGACGGCACATCGACCGCCACAACCGGAACGCTCAACTCCTCCACCAGTCCTCGCAGCACCGCGGCCAGCCCTCGCAGCGGAGGCTTGAACCCAGTCCCCACCACCGCATCGACCAGCAACTCCGCGTCGCCCAACGCGTCTTTGAGATCCTTCAACCCCGCCTCATCCACCACCTCATCCACAATCGCCGACGAAGCCTCCCCTCCCAGCAGCCGCAGCGCCGTAGCAGCCTCACCCTTCACCTCATCCGTCCGCCCCAACAACACCACTCGCACCAACTGACCAGCCTGCGCCAGCACCCGGGCAGCGACAAACCCATCCCCACCGTTGTTGCCCCTCCCGCAAAACACAGTAACCCGTCGCCCCCCCGGATATTGCCGTAGGCAGAACTCTGCCACCGCCCGTCCAGCCCCCTCCATCAGCCTCTCCAGCGGAACCCCAAACTCCTCCACCGTCCGCCGATCCACCGCACCCATCTCTGCCGCCGTCAGAATCTCCATCTCTCCCTTCTACGCCAATCCCCCACCCAAGCCAACTTCGCCCAAAAAGAAATGCGCCAAATCTGGCGCATCTCCAACCACCCGAATTAAGCACATCCACAAACCACACTAACCACACAAAAAACCACCAGCTACCGTACCGCTACCAGCAATCTTCGCCAGCTCAAGCCCAAAACCTACTCCGAACCACCCACAGCGCCAATCTCACTCGGCGTCTTCTGTAAAAAATAACTCTTATCCCAAAGTGCCCGGTAAAATTGCCCCGTCAACTCCGCAGCCTTGGGCCCGAACGTAGGCCGGCCGCCCTCCAGGAAAAATACTGTCACAATCCGCCCATTCGGCGTATCCGCAAACGACGCGAACCACCCGAATCGAGTTCCATTATTCGAACAGGTCCCCGTCTTACCCATCACCGGAAACTGGTTGAAGTTCGCACGCAAAGACCGTGCCGTTCCGTACTGCACCGCTCCCTGCATCCCATCCTGAATCTCCGGGATCAAAGGAGCTATATTCAACATCCGCTTAACCTTAGGTTCAAAGGTGGCAATATCCGACGCATTCTCCGGATGCTGCAAATAGTACAAAGTCCCACCGTTCGCAATCGCCGAAACCAGTGCCCCTAATTGCAACGGAGTCATCGAAACACTCTCGCCAAACGAGCACATCCGTCCCACTCCGCCCAAAGCCGCCGGCAATACCTCATCGGGATAGGTCCCAAGCTGTTCACCCTGGATGTGATAGCCCGCCAGTTCGCCTAGTCCGAACTGATTCGCATAGTGCTTTACCCGCTCAAAACCCAGCGAACGGCCAAGTGTCTCAAAATAAGCGTTATTCGAGTGAGCCAACGCCTCCGTCATCGTTAGGTGATACCTTCCACCCAGGTTCACCGGCGTATCCTTGCGGACGATCCCCTCCTCCAGCGCTGCCAGCGCCACCGTCAACTTAATCGTCGAACAGGGCTCCGCACCTCGCGACAGCGCCAACTTCTGGTTCACCATCGCCAGAATCCGCCCATTGTCCGGATTAATCGCGACCGCTGTGCCATTCATATTGCCTAGCGCTTCGATTGCCGCCGCCCGCACCACTGGATCCTCACCGTCGGTAACATCACCGAGCGTCAGATTGTCCGCAAACGAGCTCGCCGAAAAGTGCTCCTGGTACCGCGTCCGCCGCACCGCGAGCCTCGTCCTGGCTCCCCGTCCCCGCCGTCCCGCAACCTTCGAGGTTGCAACCACACGGGTCACCTTGCCACTCGCCCGTGTCTTGGCAGAAACAGTTCTCTTCGCCTTAACCGAAGTACGAACTACCCCGCTGGAGTGCTTTTTCTTCGCGCTCGAAGTCGTAGTAGCCCTCGCCCCTGCACAAAACGCAAGGGTTAGAAGGAACACGCCCAAGACTTTCATGAAACTCGACACAAACATAGGCGGCCCTCATTCCTACGGAAATAGGAAGCAATCCACTTGCCATTCGCTCTGAGTCACTCTCAGAAGACTCTCATCTATCTGCAATGCGCGCAATGACACAGAGGTATCACTCATTTTACGGCCCCCACCAGCTATTCCTCAACTGCTGCGCCGCAGAAAAGCTGGGATATCCAGTTCATCCGGCTCCGCATGGTCCACGGCCGCTGCCGCTGAGCCGCCAAAAGGCGGCACGCGAACCGTGGGGTCCGCCGCATACAACTCTGCCGTAGCGCCACGAGGATCATCCTGTTGGACGGGCAACCCCGTCGAAATGTGAGCCGTCTCCCTGAAGCGATCTGGCATCCCTCGCTCAGCAGAAGCATCTCTCTGCGAAGGCGAGCTTTGGAAAAAATCGTCGTCAAATACCGAAGCCGGCACCGGCACCAACTCCTGCCCAACCTTATTCTCGTAGCCGCGCCCCGCAGGAATGCCGGGCTCAAACGCCTCAGGTGCCGCCATCTCACCCATCGGCTCTGGCACAGCCGCGACCACCGGCTCCGAAACACTCTCGCTCGCAAACCGCGGAGCAGCCGGCCGTGGCGTCGAAACCCGAGGCGCGATCGGAACGTCATATCGCATCGTCGGCAGCGTAGCCTCCGCAAGCATCCTCTCCCGGCGCTGCGGCATCTCCTGCTGCTTAAAACCAGTGGCGATCACGGTAATCTTCACCTCATCGCCCATCGTTTCGTCCTGTACCGCACCGAAGATGATGTTCGCATCCTCATGCGCCGCATTCTGAATAATCGTCGAGGCCTCGTTCACCTCGCTCAGCTTCAGACTGCTCGACCCCGTAATGTTGATCAGGATCCCCCGCGCCCCGTCAATAGCACCCGCCTCCAGTAACGGCGAAGCCATCGCGGCCATCGCCGCCTCCACTGCGCGGTTCGCGCCCGAACGCATCGCCGTGCCCATTACCGCATAGCCCATGCCCGCCATTGTCGTCTTCACATCGGCGAAGTCACGGTTGATCACGCCAGGAATCGTAATGATGTCTGAGATCCCTTGAACGCCCTGCCGCAGCACATCGTCGGCAATCCGAAAGCTCTCGAAGAACCCGGCATCCTTCGCCACCGCCAGCAACTTCTCATTCGGAATCACAATGACGGTATCGACCGACTCCAGCAGCTCCTGCATCCCGCGCTCGGCCTGCATCATCCGGCGCTTGCCTTCAAACGCAAACGGTCGCGTCACCACGGCAACCGTCAACGCGCCCATCTCACTCGCCAGGCTGGCAATCACCGGAGCGGCCCCTGTCCCTGTGCCTCCTCCCAGCCCTGCGGTCACAAACACCATGTCCGCGCCCTCGAGCGCCTCGATGATCTTATCCGAGTCCTCCAACGCCGCCCGCCGCCCCACATCCGGATTCGCACCCGCACCCAGCCCGCTCGTCAGCTTTACCCCAAGCTGCAGCTTTACAGGAGCGTTCGACACCTGCAACGCCTGCACATCCGTATTCGCCGCAATGAACTCGACACCCTCAACCTTGGCCGCGATCATACGATTGACGGCGTTATTCCCACCGCCGCCCACACCGATCACCTTGATCTTCGCCCCGCGCGGAACCTCATCGTGATAGTGAATGCGAATGTCGTCGTCCGGCAGATTAGGCATGAAATCAGTACTCCTTGTTAAATTCAATTCTCCCATCAACCTCACTCACCGAACACACACGTTTTCCACCGCCCGTACCAACGATGGTTCAGCATTCTGCCGGACACGACCACCAGCAGGACTCCCCGGCTCCCGGACTGCGGACTCTCAGGCCCTCCCTGCAAATATGACCGGCCTTCCTGCAAACCGATGGAATCCCGGCCAGCACTAGCCCATGCTCTAGGCATGAGAGTTCCCAGCCAGTTATCTATGCCCCTCCTGCTGCTTGTTCTCGCAGCTCCCGCCTTCACCCAAACGGTTCCACCACAGCTCCTCCAGGCACAACAGTTGAGCGATCGGGGGCAGTCCAGCGCGGCCATTGCGATCCTGGAACCCCTGGTGCAGGAGAAATCACATGAGCTCACCGAAGCAGATCGTGGAATCGCCTGGAACCTTCTGGGCTCTGCCTACAGAAACAAGGATGACTATGACAAGGCGCGGCATTGCTACGAGGCAGCGGTCCATATCCTCAGCGCGATGCCGACCGAACAGGCCAACTACGCCGCGGTACTCGACAATCTTGGCGGCGTCGAAGAACTGACAGGACAGTACGACGCGGCAAAGACCCTGCAAACCAGGGCAAAGCGTCTATACGAGTCTGTCGGCAATCACACCGGCATTGCCATAGCATCGAGCAACCTCACCCAGGTAGCACTGAATCAGCACGACCTAGCCACAGCTCGGAGAAATATGGAAGTGGCCTTTCGACAGCTCCAGCTTGCCCCAGAGATCAACCCTGACAATCTTGCGGCTATTTACACCGTGAAGGGAGCCCTCGCACGCTCGGAGCAGGATTTTCATGCAGCCATCGCCGCAGACCAGCAAGCGATCGATATCTGGACCCGCAACCACGGGCCTGAGTTCTACAAGCTGGGAGTAGCATACTCACTCCGCGGCGAAGCCTATGGCATGCTCGGCGACTACCGGCAGGCAATATCTGACCACCAGCATGCGCTCACTCTTCTTGAAGAGAGGACTGGCCGCAACTCGCAGGCCTACCTCAAGGCGGAGCTCGCCTACGCCTACACACTTAGGAGATCAGGATCAAAGCAGGAAGCAACCCGTCTCGAAAAAGAAGCGAAGACCACTCGGGCAAACATACGCACCCAACAGTGCAGCGGCTGTACCATTAGCGCAGAAAGCTTCCGATGAGGCTGACGATGAAGCGATTGCTGGAGCACAGGATCCAACGTCTAACATACGCATCTGGAAAGGATTCGCTGCACCTGCGGGGCACGTTTGTGGCGATCGCTGCAGCCGTCATCATGGCTGGGCTTACCGCCAGCGTCTGCCACAGCTACCTTGCGGCAACGCACGCAGGCTCTCCGATGGCTCCTGCTCTGGTGTTCGGGGCGGTCTATTGGCTCTGGTGGGCGGTGGTCGCCCTGGCCATGTGGGGAGCCGCGCAGCGATGGCCGTTCATCCTCGCCTGCTCTACCCAAAGCTTCCTGGTGAATCTCCTCTTCGCCTTACTGCTCGGCATCGCCCATCTGACGTTGCTGGAACAGACGGTAGCTTTCTGCAGCCGGCATTGGAATGGCTGGACGCCTTTGAGCTACTTCAACATCCTCCGCTTCGGATTCGAGCTCTTGCTCTACGGGTTTCTCCTTGGCTTCTCCGCACTCCTGCACGCACAATCACAGGCTCACAGAGATGCCGTGCGATCTCTCGAGTTGGAGAAGCAACTCTCTCAGGCACAACTCAAAGCCCTCCAGATGCAGATGGAACCGCACTTCCTCTTCAACACGCTGAACGCCGTAACCACGCTCGTCGAACTGAAGAGGAACGAAGAAGCATCAGAGACGCTCGCACACCTGAACACAATCTTGCGAAAGACACTGCAACGCAGCGCACCCGAGAAGATTCCCTTTGCCCAGGAGTTGCAGGTGGTCGAAAGCTATCTCGCGATTCAGCAGGTGCGCTTCGCCGACCGGCTGAGTGTGAAGATCGAGACGACGCCCGACGCGTTGGAAGGTCTGGTCCCCTGTTTTCTATTGCAGCCAATCATCGAGAACGCCATACGCCACGGCATCTCTCGACTCGAAGGCGACGGGCTGCTGGAAACCTCCGTCGAACGAATTGGAGACAAGCTAAGGCTGTGCGTCAGAGACAACGGTCCCGGTCTGAGCGGCACGCCGGGCAACGGCCTGGAAGGACATGGAATCGGAATACAGAACACTCGCGATCGTCTCTCCTACTTCTATCCCGACGCATACGACTTCATCGCCGTGGAACCCGAGACCGGCGGATACGAGGTCACCATTCAGATCCCCTACGAGCGACAGAGGCTATGAAGCTCAAAACCATCGTTACCGACGATGAGCCGTTAGCAAGAGAGCGCCTCAAGCTGCTCCTGTCTCACGACGAAGATGTCGAACTGGTTGCCGAGTGCAAAAACGGCAAAGAGACCATTGCACACCTGAAATCGACGCCAGCCGATCTTCTCTTCCTCGACATCCAGATGCCCGGCGTCAGTGGCTTCGACGTCATCGACGCAATTGGCCTATGCCACATGCCTCCGACCGTCTTCGTCACCGCGCATCACGAGTTCGCCGTCAAAGCCTTTGCTGTACAGGCTGTCGACTATCTGACCAAGCCTATCGAACACCTCCGGCTTCAGGAGACGCTGGTTCGCGTAAAGGAGCGAATCGCCGGGAGTGCGGCTCTGCTGACACAGGAACAGTTATCTCAGGCTCTGGCAGCACTGCGAGGCTCAGCCCGCAACGAGAAGCTCCATCAAGAGCGCTTTATCGTCCGCGATGGAACAAGAGACGTGCTCATCAACGTCTGCGACATCGACTGGATCGAAGCAGCGGACTACTACTCCTGCCTGCACGTCGCTGGCAGAAAGTACATGCTGCGCGAGAGCATCAAGCTATTGAGCGACAAACTCGATCCCGCCAGGTTCATACGTATCCATCGATCTGTGATCGTAAGGATCGAACAAGTTCGAGAGATTCACCGGGATGGACTGGCAGAATACTTTGTCGTACTGACCAGTGGCCAGCGGCTCAGGATGAGCAAGGTCGGCTGGAAAAACCTCATCATAGCCAACGGCACGCAATGATGATTGAGTTACGTTTTTCATGTCAAGCCCCTGCAGCCCAAACTCATACGCATCTCCGTACGCAAATCAAACAAAAACAAGAACTTAGTCTCCGAAAATGATCTTTCGCAAAGTGGCATATTAGTTTTACTCAATCGGCTATACTTAATACAGAGTCAGAAAAGCCCCGGCCAACCACCGGGGCTTTTCTCTTTGAACCAATAAACCTTTTAGAAAGACGACTTTAGCCGTAACCGCTTTAGAATGACTAATTTGCAGCGATAAATTCGTTTAAGTAATTGAATTAACAAGACTTGCAGTCAAAGTACCCCCCGGAGGAGGGGGGCCTAGGGGAAATAGGTGAGATGTGAATGCAACTGGATGTAGATATTGACGTTCCAGTCACTCGGGTATCATTTGCGCGTCATGGAAGAGCGCGGTTGACGCAACGCACAGAGGCAAAAGCAGCTAACCTGCGGAGGCGGACTTCCTTGCCGCTTCTAAGGACAAACAGCAGGGGGATAGTCAAAGGCGGCAGCGACTGCGCTGCTAGAGTGGAAAGTATGTTTGTTCCTGTAGCTGTCTCCGGACACTTTTTGTTTGCGCCTTCGCAACGGATTCACTTTATTGGCATTGGTGGCATTGGGATGAGCGGGATCGCGGAGATCCTGCTGACGATGGGGTACTCGGTCTCCGGATCCGATCTGCGGCGGTCAGCGGTGACGGATCGGCTGGTGGGGATGGGGGCGCGGGTGTTCGAGGGCCATGCAGCGGCTAATGCCGCGGCCAGCGACGTGATTGTGACGAGCTCGGCGGTGAGCAAAGACAATCCTGAGGTGATGGAGGCCCATGCACGGAAGATTCCGGTGATCCAGCGGGCGGAGATGCTGGCGGAGTTGATGCGGCTGAAGTATGGGATTGCCGTCGCGGGGATGCATGGCAAGACGACGACGACCTCGATGATTGCGGCTGTACTGGCGGGTGGGGGGCTTGATCCTACCGTTGTCGTGGGCGGCCGGGTGAATGCGCTGGGGTCGAATGCACGTCTGGGGAACTCGCAGTTCCTGGTTGCTGAGGCCGATGAGAGCGACCGGTCGTTTCTGAAGCTGTCGCCTGTGCTGGCGGTGGTGACTAACCTGGATCGCGAGCATATGGACTGCTATCGCGATATGGCGGATGTGGAGGGGGCGTTTGTCGAATTTATGGACCGGCTGCCGTTCTATGGGGCGACTACGGCCTGTATCGACAATGAGCTGCTAAGGGCGGTGCTGCCTCGGGTGCGGCGCAGGGTCTATACGTATGGCGAGAGTAGCGATGCGGACTTCAGGGTGCAGATGCTGGAGAAGGAGGAGGGGTGCCACTCCATATTTGAGGTGAACTACAAGGGGCTGGTGCTGGGGCCGTTCCGGCTGCATGTTCCAGGGAGGCATAACGTGCTGAATGCGGCCGCGGCGGTGGCGGTGGGGGTGCAGCTTGGAGTCGCTCCGGAGCAGATTGCCGTGGGGTTGGAGAGCTTTCGTGGGGTGGACCGACGGTTTCAGGTAAAGGGCGTGGTGCGCGGGGTGACGGTGGTGGATGACTATGGGCATCATCCGACGGAGATTGTGGCTACGCTGCAGGCAGCGCGGGAGTGTGGGTATGGAAGGGTGCTGGTGCTGTTTCAGCCGCATCGGTTTACACGGACTCGGGATCTGATGGCTGAGTTTGCGGGGGCCTTCATGGATGCCGATGTGGTGCAGGTCCTGGATATCTACGCTGCCAGCGAGGAGCCGATTGAGGGAGTGACGGCGAACGCACTTGTAGATGCAATTGATGCGGCAGGGCCTCAGACGGTGGATTATGCGAGGTCAATGCCAGAAGCCGTTGAGGCTTTGGTGCATGAGGCGAAGGCCGGGGATGTGATTTTGACGATGGGAGCTGGAAGTGTTTCGCAAGCCGGGGCACTGTTGTTGGAGGGGTTGGAGGCTGGTAGTGTCTGACGAATAGGCGTGCTTCTTTTCGGAGGGAGTGCCC
>JAOAPB010000097.1 GCA_025462645.1 Edaphobacter sp.
TTCACTGGGAGCCGGTTTTGGTGTCGCCCTGAGAAACTTGGGAACATAGGAGCCTGTCGGCAAGATGATCTTTATAAGCCTCTGAGGATCTGCTGATACCTCGTACTGCGCCAGTCGCCGCCGGACCTCGCTGGCTTTAACGCGAACGATTGCGTCTTCGCCGGTGTCGTACGATGCGACACGACCAAAGAGCTCGACCCCGAGCGTTCGCTCTTTAAGTTGTTCGGCGTTTCCGGTACACGCGATTTTTACTACGTGGGTTAAGAAATCGCGGCTTCGCTTAGCACTACGAAAGGACTCGCTTGCCAGAATCTGCTGGAGCTCCTTCGTGATGTCTCTATCCATAACTGCAGGACCGGAACTTGCCTCGTGTTGCGCTTCTTCGGCTGCTGCGAGGAAGTTCGAAAATCTGCCTCTGCAGCTTCTCGTTTATGGAGCTCTCAGGTGACTGAGCTCGGAACCAATGAGATCCATTGATCTGACGTTCGACGTAACTCAGGTCAACTCCATCTGTTCTTGCGAGAGTCCTTAGACTGAAATCATTTTAGCTTGGCGAGAATGCAGCAATGGGATGAATGCTCCGAAATTGACAGAGCTGTAATCCGCAACCCGTTATACGCCGCGATACTCCGTTACTGGCATATGAAACAAAACAATGCGGCTTAGATCATCTAACGGTATGTAACGTTGCCGCGAAGCCACGGCCTCTGTAGGTTCGCAGATATCAACCCACGGCACTGCATTACAGTCACTCGGAGCGCCAGCTTCGTTCGAATCGAATGTTCTGAGTGGTGAGAACAAGCTCCGAAACATTCACTACCGATCGATCGGTTGACAGGCCGACGACATTATTCATGAAGACTTAACTACTGCACCGCTTCTTTCAACTGGGAGACACATGATGGAATACGCTCTAGATATTCGACTCCAAAGACGACGTTGGCCTGTTGCCTGGCTTACAGGATTTATATTGGTGATGTTGGCTTTGGTCTGTTCGTCCCCCCTCATCGCGGAAACGACTCCGATGACTATCGTCGGGGTCAAATTGCTTAAAACCAAGAGAGGCTCGGCGGCTCACCCTCTAAGGATTCAGCTTCAGGAAGACTGCCGTCAGTGCAGTGTCATGCATGGCCCCTTCTATGAAGGGCAGAATGCTAACGAAGTCTTCTTTTATCTCAAGGTGCCTGTCTCGCAAAAAGAAATCGCTAACGTGAAAGTTAGCGTAGGTGATCTTGAGGTGCGAGCGGTCATCGTCGAGAAGTTATATTTGAAATTTCATAGAAGCAATGGGGACATCGAGTTTAATGTTCCTGTAACGCCTCGCCAAAGGTCCTCCACCTTGGAGGTGCAGACCAATCTGAGTTGGCCGGGTGTCACTGTTCGCGTAGAACATGCCTTTGAAGGCCGCCGCGATGGAAAGTATGCGACAGGGAAGTGGCCTGCCATCCAGCGACAGGCTGCCCTGAACCTGGAGTTTGGGCTACGCGATGCGATTCGTACCCTTGGAATCGATCGGGAAGTCTGTGATCGTGGTCTTGGAAGAATCCACATGATGGGATTCGACACAAACTACCCGCTGGGTCATGAGGATTTTCCTCCTCACGCTCATATCATTCTGCGCTGGCCACACTTTGCCGGATCACAAGCCCCCCACCTCTATCTGACGGAGAACGGACTACTGGGAGGGGACGTCATGGTGTCGATCGATGGGATGCCGCAGATAACGACCACTAGCTTTGCGCAAGGTACCCCTGTTCCCGCAATTGATTATCTCGGCGAGACAGTCTACGAGACCGTCGAGAACCTCGATGGGACACTGACCTTTCGGAGTCCGAAGGCCGGGTCATGCGATCTTCGTCCCTTCAAGCCTACCGAACAGAACTTTGCGAGTGGCGTGCTCATGAGTTGTACGAATGGGCGGTCGTCGCAAATTCGTGCTACAGACGACACCGATGCGGGCGTCACCCGTGTATTTGTCGATTCGAAACCACCCGAAGTTTATCGATATGACCCCGACACCGCGGTCCTATTGAACTCCGATCCTTCTTTGCCGACCAATCAATCCTCAACCTGCGCGGGCGACAACCCAGCTCCGAAAAAGTAAGCGACGAAAGGGAAATATCATGATTGTCCGAGACAGTTGGGCGGCTCCGCGTCTGTGTACGAAGATCTTCCAGATCTTTTGCTTCATGTTCGCGATTGCTATTGCGGGTGTGTCACTGGCTCAAAACCGAAGTGGTGCCGAGATTCTAGGCACTGTCACTGATGGGACAGGTGCGTCTGTACCGGGTATAGCCGTGAAAATAACCAACCTCAAGACCAAAATCAGCACCCAGGTTCTGACCAACCAAAATGGTTCCTACGACATGCCATTTCTTCCCCCTGGCTCCTACACGGTAGAGTTTCAAGGGACTGGCTTTGCTCGCTTTGTGCACGAGGGAATCGATCTGCAGTTGGATCAGAAGGCCCGTGTGAATGCCAAACTAGAGCTCGAAGCGCTGAGCCAGGTGGTGACGGTCAATGGGTCTCCAATCCTGAATACGGACGATTCTCAGCGAGGAACAAATTTCAACAGTAAGCTCGTTGCGGAACTTCCGACCGTCGGTCGCGACTCCTCTACCCTTGCCTTGTTAGCACCCGGCACCTCAACTGCACAAAGCAATCTATCGGGTAACGATCCAGGCCGTCGAAGCGTCAACGGTAGCCGCGCCTTCGGTATCAGCGCAACGATCAATGGCGGATCGGGTGTACTGCCGAATAGCGACAATTTCGTTACCTTAGTCCCGGCTCTCGCCGCAGTTGAGGAGTTCAACGTTATCGAGAACAACTTTACCGCTGAATATGACACCGGAACATCGGTACTGAACATTGTGACCAAGGGTGGAACCAATCAATTTCACGGCAGTGTCTTTGAATATTTTGAGAACGACTATCTCAACGCGCGGAACTATTTCGCCAAGAGCAAAACACCTCTCAGGTATAACCAGCCTGGCGGCTCGCTGGGAGGTCCTATTCTGCGCAACAAGCTATTCTTCTTTGTCAGCTATCAGAATACGATCAATCCCTCGACAACCGTGACACAGCAGACCGTTCCTACGGCTGCTGTGGTACACGGAGACTTTACCGGTCTGCCTACGATCAAAGACCCAATGACAGGCCAGCCATTCCTAAACAATCAGATTCCATCGGGACGTATTGATCCGGTGGCGCAAAAAGCGCTGTCGTACTGGCCTACACCAAACCAATCGGGCAATGCCAATAACTTCTACCGCGCTGCCCCGCAAGACCAAAAAACACCCATCTACGACGGGAAGATTGATTACCAACTCAATCCGCAGAACACTCTGTCTGGTGCGGTCCACGTTTATCAGTTGACGAATGCGCATACCGGTTCGATTCCTGGACCTGCGTGCTTCAATAATTCGGAGCGTTGCGGTGTGCAAATATCTGACAGTCAGCAATGGACGCTGACCGATCGTTGGATCTTGAGCGCAAACAAGATTAATGAGTTACGCTTCAACTTTGTACGGCAGTTTTTCAATCAGGATACGCCGAACGAGAACAAGAGTCTGCCGCAGGCATTGGGCCTCACGACTGTTCCGCCCAACTACTTTCCCACCTTTTCTATCAGCGGTGCCATCCCGACTTCCCTTGGAGCCGGTACTCACTCGGGCGGTGCACAGAATGTGTTTTCTTATGGAGAAAACTTCACGTGGAATCGCGGCAGACACTCGCTGAAAGTTGGAGGCGAGTTCGATCGATTCCAATACAACGTACTGAATGCCTGGGACTCCGGAAATTTTAGTTTCAATGGAATCTTCACCGGGGTAGGATTCGCGGACTTCCTGCTTGGTCTACCCAGCTCTTACTCACTAAATGCTCAGCCCAATACGATTGGAGCACGCCGTCTCTCCTTTGCGGCTTTTGCCCAGGACGACTACCACGTGACAGATACTCTGACACTGAACCTGGGGCTCCGATACGAAGG
The DNA here is from genome assembly GCA_025462645.1 of Edaphobacter sp. Lineage (GTDB taxonomy): Bacteria > Acidobacteriota > Terriglobia > Terriglobales > Acidobacteriaceae > Edaphobacter. The sequence goes on from JAOAPB010000097.1 coordinate 3,989, forward strand.
GCAAGGCGCTTTCAGCGAGGTTCAGAATCGGCTCTCGAACTTTAGCCCGACGCTAGAGAACCCAGTGGCGGGAACACAGGGAGCGGTTCTCTTTGCGACTGACAAGAATAGAACGTTGCAATCCAATCATTTCAAGCTGCTTGCTCCTCGAATTGGATTCTCCTGGATGCCGGTGCAGTCCTGGGTAGTACGTGGCAGCTACGGCGTATTTTTCGTTCCTATCAGTGCTCAACGGAACTATAGTGCGACACCTCCTGGTTATTCCATCAACAAATCACTGCAAGTCACGAACCTGTCGAATCCAACTCCAATCTTTGAGTTGCGCCAAGGGCCTCCGCAAGCTACATATCCCCCGGCCTCCAACAGAACGCCATCGATCCAGAATGGAAGCTCCGTAACCTATTATCCGTTTGACGCCCCGCAAGCGTACATGCAGCAATGGCATCTCAGTGTGCAGCGGCAGATTTCGCCCTCTATGATGGTGGAGCTTTCCTATGTCGGAACCAAGGGAACGCATCTCCTTTTTCCTCGCGATCTGAACCAGGTACCACTGAGCTTCGTCGGACCCGGTAATCTTCAATCGCACCGTCCCTATACGCAATACCAGAGCGTTACGACCCTGTATAACGACGCTATCTCCAACTACAACGCTCTTCAATTGCAGGTCAATCGCCGCTTCTCGCATGGTCTGACATTCCTTGCCAACTACACGTGGTCAAAGTCCATGGATAACTGCTCGCTTGACCTGACGACCGGTTCAGGATGCGAGTATCAGAACGCGAACATGCCGAGTGCAACCTATGCTCCTTCCCAGTTTGATCAGAAGCATAGAGTTGTTGTAGCGGGCGCATATGATCTTCCGTTTGGTCGGGGACGCTCGTTCATAAACCACGGTGGCATTGCCAACATGGTTTTGGGAGGCTGGACGGCCTCGGAGAGCTTTACCGCCAATACCGGTTTCCCTTTTACCGTGTTGGCGAGCACACCCAACCCGGCCCTTAGCGGAAGCCTGTTCGCAAACGTTAGCGGAAATCCGAAGGCAACCTCCCCGACCATTGCTCGTTGGTTCAACGTGAACGCCTTCTCCAACCCTGCCCAATATGCCTTTGGAAATTCATCCCGCGACATTTTGCGGGGACCAGGATTCTGGGATCTCGATGCTTCGATGAGCAAGGCCTTCCCCTTGCCGATCGGGACTGAGGATCGGTATCGCTTGAATCTCCGTGGCGATTTCTACGATGTCATGAACCATCCAAACTTCGGACAGCCAAACGGAACAGTCGGCTCGGCGGCTACCGGAACGATCACGTCAACCGTCTCTTCTCGTCAGATTCAGCTTGGCCTAAGCTTGCTCTTCTGATCGAGACTATCGCGACCGCAATACATGGGGCGGGTATTGATAGATAGATAGAGACGAAACGGTACGTATCAAGAGTGGGAAGCCGAAATGGCTTCCCACTTTCCACATCCCTGCAAACGTATGACTAGACAGCTGCCAGCTCTGATGACTATGCTCAATGAAATGTGAGAACTGTATCTCTGAGAAGGTCCATTTTCCCTGATATTTCCCTGTTCCGATTTTCTCCGAGCACATAAGTAGCCGGATAGAGTCCTATGTTTACGGTTCAAATCCCTCAATGTGGAGCCGGAAATAACAGATTTTCCCTGTATTTTTCCCTGATACCGACGATCGTCTCAGGAGACGAGTTCGGTCAAGACTGCACCCACCGCCATCTAGTCTTCTCTTCGTTCTTTTTATCCGAAAGAATTTGGAAACCCGTTGAAATGCCCAGGATTTCAGATTTTTGACACGCTTACGTCCACAGAGAAACGCGTCGCGACCGGATAGTTTGGGAACATGATGTAATTCTCCAAAAGAAATATCTGGTCGGCTTCTGCAGCCCATCCTTCCTTCCCCCTGACTCCCCATCCCAAGTGGTAGAGCGCGATGGAATTTCTTCAAGCGATCGACAGAGGAGCAGTCTCTAGATGGCCGTTAGTACGTCATCGCAGAATATTTCGAAAGAGATTATGACCAAGCCGTCTCAGCGCCTTGTCTTTCTCGATGTAGTCCGAGGAATGACCATCGCGTTCATGATTCTGGTCAACAATAACGGCAGCGAGCAACTTGCTTATTGGCCTTTGAAACATGCCGACTGGAATGGGTGGACACCGACCGATTTAGTCTTCCCGACATTTCTCTTTCTGGTCGGCATTACGATTGTGCTTTCCATCGAGTCGCGAATTGCCCGCGGCGAGCCAAGAATTTCCCTGTTCAGGCATGCGTTGCAGCGAGCGGCAATCCTGTTCTCCTTGGGCATCCTCATTCATGGGTTTCCCAGCTATCCCTTGGCAACGCTGCGGATCTATGGCGTGCTGCAAAGAATCGCCCTATGTTACCTCGTAGCTACCGTACTCTATCTGTGGAACCGGCGTGTCATCACGCTGGTCGGCGTCTCGATCGCATGCCTGTTGGGATATTGGATACTCACGCGTTGGGTTCCCATTCCTGAATTCGGAATGCCTGGGCGCGATTTTCCATTTCTCGATAAGGACATCAATTGGGTTTCCGTTGTGGATCGACGGTTGTTTCCTGGAAGATTGCTGGAGAACACACGGGATCCCCTCGGGCTGATCAGCACGATTCCAGCAATTGCAACGTGCCTTTTTGGCGTGTTGACCGGGCTCTGGCTTCGCACCGCGAGAGGGATGAGGGAGAAGGCGGCCGGTTTGCTGGCGGGAGCAATCGGAGGGCTCGTTCTTGGAGGTCTATGGGGAATATGGTTTCCTATCAACAAGAGGCTGTGGACAAGCTCCTACGTGGTGTTCGCCGCCGGGTGGACCCTCTTGGTCATCTTCATCTGTTACCTCGTGATCGACATCAAGAAACACCAGGGCGCGTGGACCTACCCGTGGAAGGTCTTCGGGTCGAATGCCATTTTCGCGTATGCCTTTGCAGAATTGCTGTCCATCGTGCTGGAAGTCATCCACGTTGGAGGCAACGGTAGCATGATGAGCCTGAAGGAACTGATTTATACAAGGATCTTCTCTCCAGTCGTTAATCCATCGTTTGGTTCACTCCTCTACTCGCTGAGTTATGTTCTCGTCTGTTTTGTTCCGTGTCTGGTGCTGTTCAGAAAACGAATCTTTATCAAGATCTAGCGGTGCAGAGACCTTGGTGTACCAGGGGTCACTACACCAAACGTTAGTTCCTCGAAGGGGACTGATCCTGCGGATTAGTCCTGTGATGTCGGCTTCTCGTCAGTAATCGATCAGGCGTGGATGGTCCGGACCATTCTTTGACATCACTTTCTTCCGAATAATCGGATCTGTCGGTTGATTCGCCTTCGATCCGACAGAACGGCGGGTTTTAGAGCGTGTAGAAATCGGACCTCCGTCTCAATTAAGGGAGCGCAGCTCGGACATCATGCTGTCGTTGGCTCGTATACCGTGCTCAGTCGAAGCGTACCCGCTAAGCTGTCGCAGTTTGGTGAGGTCCTCCGGATAAAGGTAAGGGTGTTGCGGGACGGCTTCAACGAAGACGAGAGCGGCTCTACAGGAGCACCGCATAAGCGTGTGGTTTCTGATGCCCGGGCGGGGCTCTGCTCTGAAGCACCACGTTCGGCGCCGTTCGTCTGAGAGGCAGTATCCGGCACGGTCGTCTCCAGCACTGCGGGAATCGGTGTCACTCCTGGGAGAGCAATACCTGTCTCCCTTCCGTTGCCGATCCCACCATCAGCTCACGCCACCCTTTGGCAGCCCATTTACAATAGCAGTGGCGGCCAACCCCGCCGGACCTCCTCCGACCCGGCTCGCCCCCGGAACACCCAAGGACCACCCATGCAGCAACCCCTCCCCACCGGCGTCCCCACTCTCACCGCTCCCCGGTTCTATATCACCAGCTGCCAGCCGCTCCGCCCCGGAGCCATCCTGCTCGCTACCGTAGCCGCCGTCGCTGCGCTCTCCTCGGTTCTCTATGCCCTGAGTCACACCGGACATGCACATCTCACCTCCGATAGCTCCGGCGCTGCCCGTTCCGCCAGCGCCACAGCCGGAACCGCCTCGGCTTCCGACGAGAAAGACGATCCATCCCAGATCGACACCATCGTCCTCGGTGATCCCGCCGACGCTCCTGTGCCCGCCCGCCGGGGAGACCACGTCAGCCCCGTTCACCCCACCATCCTCGTTCACCTGCCCCGCTTCGGCGACCAGGTGGGCCTCATTCCCGACACCCCCGCCGGCCGCCTCCTCTACGGCTGGCTCGCCGCCTTCAACCAGGCAAGTTACCCCGCGCTTGGCAACGCTCTCCCCAATGTCGCGCTCGCCTCCGCGGCCGCTGCACAGATCGAGCTCCGGCAGCAGACCGGCGGCTTCAACCTGCTCTCTGCCAAAGAGGTCCAGCCCGGCGTCCTCGTCTTCCGACTCCGCGACCAGACCCCCGCGGCGACCGAGGCCCTCGGCACCCTCCAGGTGGTTCCGAACTCCAGCCCCGCCGCCATCGCGAGCTTCAGCCTCGCGCCGTTCCCCCACTCCGCCAAGACGCCACCACGGGGGCTGCCACACTTTCGGCAGCCTCACCGCGATGAGTCGGCAATCGCACGCAAGCCCGACCCTCAAACCGCTCGCACGCGAGCTCACACCCGGCAGGAGGGCAGGTTGAATTCATCGATTGAACTGCGCTGAGGGTGAGCTGCCAGCTGGCGCCATCGCTGACGGGAAGTGCGTTTCTGGGTAACTATGAACGGCTGAGACCAGGACGTTCTGAGGTTCCGACTGACCCCGGGCCTGAGTGCAACGGCAGCTTCGGCTTGGACTTGTCGTTCTGGCCGTTCGTAATCATCGCTGCACAGCGGTCGCAATTTCAGAGGTAAGCTGCAAGGGCGGCGTGAGATTTCAACTGATATCGGAAAACCGAAGTCTGAATTGTGGTCTTTATTCTGCTTAAGTACACTGGGAATGCTGTCAGTGAAAGCGTGGGGCGACAGTCCTGCGTTGACACCCCGCAGTAAAGTAACATCGATTCTCACCAGTCTTGGGGAATCACCACCGGACGTAAATCTCTCCGTAGGAGGACCTTAATGAAGTCACGTCGCGAATTCCTGTCTGCCGGCGCCGCTATGGGCGTTCTTGCCGCCACGCACAGCCGGGCCGCTACGACGGCTCCTGCGAAGTCCTGCGTCGCCGACTGCTCGATCTCGGAGCTTAACGAGCGGATCGTCCGGCGCGACTTTCGCGGCATCACCAAGGACATGTTGCCAACGCCGTGCCTCATCGTCGACCTCGACCTGTTCAACGCCAACGTGAAGCAATTGGCCGACACAGCAAAGTCCAACGGCATCAACGTGCGTCCGCACGTCAAAGTCCACAAGAGCGTGGATGTCGCCAGACACCAGATGTCCGCAGGAGCAATCGGACTGACATGCTCCACGATCGCCGAGGCGGAGCTCTTCTCAGGCGCAGGCATCAAGGGAATGATGTGGACCAAGCAGCCGGTCGGTCTCAACAACACCCAGCGGGCTATTGCGCTGTCGAAAAAAGACCCCACCTTCATGTTCGTCAGTGACGACGCGCAGGTCCTCGAATGGGTCGAAGAGGCTGCGGCCGCCCATAACGCAAAGGTAAGAATCCTAGTATCGGTATACGCGGGTCTAGCGCGGCAAGGCATGGAGGCCGGCCAGCCGGCCGTAGACTTGGCCAAGAAGGTCGCCGTGTCCAAACACATGCAGTTTGAAGGGTTCATGGCCTACTCTGGAAACGCGGCGCACGTTAAAGGTTTTGAGGCGCGTAGAAAGGCATCCATGGAGGTGCTCGCCGGAGTGCGCGAGAGCAAGGCCCTCGCGCTCAAAGCCGGTCTGCCCGTCAATATCATTTCGGGCGGTTCCACCGGCACCTACAACATCGATCACGAAACTGGATTGACTGAGCTGCAAGCCGCCACCTATGTCTTCATGGATACCGACTACTTCACCGTTGGCGGAAACGATGGTGACATGAAGCGATACAACGACTTCAAGCCAGCGTTGACGGTTCTGACCACGATCGATAGCCAATACCATCCCAACCTCATCTCCACGGACTACGGAGCCAAAGCTCTCGCAAGGCCGACAGACATCGTGAAAGAGATGCCCTGGCTCAAGGTAGGGAACGGCGGCGCAGAGTACGGCGCTTTGACGTGGAAAGATGGAGAGCAGCATCCGAAGGTCGGGGACTTGCTGGAGATCTACCCCTCCAATCTCGATATGAGTACCAACGCCTTTGATCGCTACTACATAGCTCAAGGCGACAAGATTGTAGACGTCTGGCCCATCATGGGCCGAACCGGCGCAGCACAACGCTAAGAGGTGCATACGTCACTAGACGTGAACCAAGATTGCCCTCCTGCTCGGCTTGTTTGGTGCTTTCGCTGTCCTGTTTGCTTGCAATGTTAGATTGATGGCTTCCAAGAGTGCAGTCCAGGCAGAGATCGCGGTCACGTACCAAAGAACACCACAGGTTATATAGAAGTGCGTCTTCCTGATTCAACAGTCTTGTTGATGTTGGAAGGATCTCTAGATTAGCTCAGATTGAATTTATGCTGCTGCGATCATGTTCACGCTGGGATGGTAATCATTACCGCTGGATAGGACAGCCCATGCAATCCGAGCCAGGCTCCGATCGGTGCTCGGTCCGAACAGGTAATCGCCCTTTTCCATTAAGCGAGAAGTCGATTATGCGTCAATCGAGAAGGCGGAGCCGTCTGCTTCCGAGTTGGTCACCAATCAGGAACTAGACTATCGTGGATGGTCGGGAGAATTCGCGTTTCAAAGTCGATATCTGGGCTACCAACGTAGTCGATCCGCGTTCCTGAGACTTTGGCCATTCTTCGGTCATACACTGCTGGACAGATGAGATGGAGATCAAGTTGAAAATTGCAAAACTCATTGCAAAGGGTATTTGTCGTGTGGATGTTGCTGCCGAACTGATCGTAGCGATGATGATGTTCGCACCGCATGCCACAGCACAGGTGGAGTATGTTGATACCACCATCGGTAATGTCGGCATTCTCCTCGTGCCAACTCGTCCGGCTGTGTTTTTGCCCAACAGTATGGTGCGTGTATATCCGATTCGCGCGGATGCTCTGAATGATCGGATCGAGTCATTTCCGCTGACGATTAGCTCTCACAGGATGCGCGAGCTATTCAGCATCATGCCAGGCGAAGGTGGCCCAGCGGCCTATGATCAGGAAAAGACCACGCCGTATTATATTTCCACGCGCTTCGACGATTCATTGATTCAAGTGGAGTTCTCGCCAACCGAACGCTGCGGCTACTTTCGTTTCACTTTTCCGAATGGCAAAGCTTCAGTTGTGCTTGCAAACCGGCTGTCGGGCGACTTGCGAGTGCAAGACGGCGTGGTGCGTGGCGAGGAAACCTTTGACGGCATGAAGGCGTATGTTTACGGTGAATTCAGTTCGCCAGTCACGTTCAAGATGGAGGACCTCAAAGGCGGAAGACGAGTGACGGCCTCCTTGCGGGACACCAAATTTATAGACTTTCGCTACGGCATTTCATTCATCAGTGCCGAGCAGGCAAAGAAAAACCTGCGGCACGAGATTCCTGCGTGGGGTCTTGCCAGAGTGAAGGATGCTGGAAGGGTGCGTTGGAACCAAGTTCTGGGTCAGATTGTGGTAGAAGGCGGCACCGAATCGCAACGCAGGGTATTCTACACTGCCCTCTATCGCTGCTTCGAGCGAATGGTCAACATTACTGAAGACGGTCGCTACTATAGCGCTTTTGATCACCAGATCCATCAGGATGCGCGTCCGTTTTATGTGGACAACTGGCTGTGGGATACGTTCCGTGCATTGGAGCCTCTGCAGACACTTCTCAACCCGGAGATGGAGGCGGACAAGATTCAGTCGTATGTTCGCATGTATCAGCAATCTGGCGTAATGCCTACGTTTGCAATTCTGACCGGGAACTATGCGTGCATGAATGGCAATCACGCCGCGCCGTGGTTTGCCGACGCATGGTTCAAAGGTGTGCGGAACTTTGATTTGCCCTCAGCCTATGAAGGGGTCCGCAAAAGATCGCTTGAGGTGACCATGCTTCCTTGGAGCCTTGCCGCAAAGGGGCCGTTAGATGATTTTTACTTCGCGCACGGTTATATGCCGGCTTTGCACCCCGGAGAAAGAGAAACGGTGCCTGGGGTTCACCCATTTGAGAAGCGTCAGCCGGTGCCTGTCACGCTGGAAAACAGCTTTGACGATTGGAACATTGCCCAGCTTGCCCGTGTTCTGCACAAGACTGAGGACGAGAGACTTTTTCTCCAGCGTGCAGCGAATTACAAGAACCTGTTCCGCGCCGAGAAGGGACTAATGTGGCCCAAAGACTCAGATGGGCACTGGATCGAACCGATGGACCCGAAGTTCGATGGCGGAATGGGCGCGCGGGACTATTACGACGAGAATAACGGTTATACATACACCTGGGATGTAGCGCACGATTTTGATGGCCTGATCGCTTTAATGGGCGGAACCGCAAAGGCCGAGGCCAATCTGGATCAGCTGTTCCGCGAGCCGCTGGGTCGCTCAAAATATGAATTCCAGGCAAAGCTTCCCGATTCCACGTCAATGGCCGGTCAGTTCTCAATGGGCAACGAACCAAGCCTCGCCATTCCGTACATATACAACCGGCTCGGGGTACCGTGGAAGACGCAGAAGCGTTTGCGTATGCTGCTCGAATCGTTTTTCACGGACACACTGCAAGGCATTCCGGGTGACGAAGACGGTGGCGGTATGAGCGCATTCGTCGTTTTTTCGATGATGGGCTTCTACCCTGTCACACCAGGAATCCCAACGTACGACGTGGGCAGTCCAGTCTTCGATAAGGTAACCATCCACCTGAAGAATGGAAGCGATTTTTCCATCATTGCTCACAATAATTCCCATGACAAAAAGTATGTCCAGCGTATCCGTCTGAACGGACAGACGATCGATCGAGTCTGGTTTCGCCACGCCGAGGTCGCCAATGGCGGCACGCTTGAATTGACGATGACTGATATTCCGAACACGTCGCTCGGCTCGGCTGTTTCCAGCCTTCCACCCGCATCCTTGGAGATCAACCCCGAGACCTACCGTAAATAGGACTCAGTTTATGCCGTGTCGGTTTAGGAGAGAAAGAGCCCAGCCAGAGAGCGCCCAATGGCGGGTCGATACTTTACTCCCGTGCCGATCAGGTAGTTCCTCGGTGTCGTGCCAAACGCAAACTGCCCAGTGTTGGAAGCGGCGTCAGGGTGAATGCAACCATTGCTTTGACATCAATCTGCCTAAATTTGTCTCCGTCCCAGCTGTACCTCTAAGTTGTGCATTCTGGCCCTCACGCGGTGGAATAGGTGCGGCATAGCCGACGGCATTGTTCCATCAGCTTCGGTACGTCGTTGTTGATCTGTGCTTCGCTTCTGTCTTGGCTCTCGTATTCGACCGACATGTAGCCGCGGTAGCCTGACTCGGCAAAGATTCGCCATATATAGTCAAGACCAATGGAAGTGCCGTCGTCAAACTTTCCACTGCGGATGTGCGTGTGCGTCGCGACAGAGGCACACGCGGCGATCTGGGCATAGTTGTCCTGCGAGGGCGTTGGAACGAAGTGGGTGATGTCAAGAATGATTCCGGCGAAAGGTGAACTCACGCAGTGCATGATCTCGAGGCAAAGATCCGCGGTCTCCGTGATACCTTTTTGATTTTCCAGGCCTAGGATCACGCCCTTCTCAGCGGCATAATCTGCGGCTTGTTTCATTATCTCCACAACCGTGTCGACGGCTTGTGCCTGTGACATCTCCGGTGAGTATTTTCCTGAGAAGATTCTCAAGTGAGAAGCGGCAAGCTGCTGGGTGATATTGATCCACTTCTTCAGTTCAGGGATAATCTCCGCGCGGCGGTCTTTGCGCGGCGGTAGCAGGGTCGCGCCACAGGCGACCTCCGTGAATGGCAGTCCGTTTCGCAAGGCAAGATTTCGAAGATGGTTCAGATAGGTGGGCTCGGCACTCTTCAGGTCTTCAGTTCGATAGCCCTTCAAAGAAGGACTCGAAGGTCATCTGTCTGCTCTTGAATAGTGGCCCAAAGGAGAAGGCACACAGGCCGGTGAAGAGCCGTGGCATCTTTGTCTGCAAGGCGGCATGAGCCGGGGAGCCTGCGCCGATGCTTGCCCCAGCGCGCCCTCGCCCGCGATAGCGAGTGCAACCATTCCGGAGCTCATCAAGAAATGCCGGCGATCAGTTGTCTTTGCCACGGGAAACTCCTTGCTTGCTTCCGCCACATTATGAGCTAACTAAGTTGAGAAATGACCGCGCGAGGATCGTCGACCGGGAAGGTCGCTCCGTCAGAGATCCCTGCCGATTTGAGCTACTCTGCGCTGCCTATTGGGGAGGCAGCGCCGTCGATGGGGGCGTGGGCTTGCCGTCGATCGTCGTCGGCTCCATCACCTCGGTCCGTGTCCCGTCCGGATCGAACAGGTTCGCCTGCCGCTTGCGATTCTTGCCGGTCCGGACTTCGATCTCTTTTCCGTAATCCTTCATGTAGGGAGATGTCTTCAACTTCGCTACCGTCGACGAGACATCGGGAACAACAAGGCAGAGGTGGTGCGCCGTTCCGCGCTTCGTTGGCTCCGGTTCTGGCCTGGACAGCATCAACTCCACATAATCGTCACTGTCCGGGGTCTTAAGGTTGATCCAGGAGAGAACAGTTCCAGAGGAACTGCCGCGCCAGGTCTCCTTGAATCCGAGCACCTCGGTGTAGAACCGGTACTCTGGATCAAGGTCGCTGACGATGATTCCGACGTGCGTCATGTGCTTGGAGACGCCGTTCGGGCTCATGTGCTTGCCGTAGTTGCGCATCGTCTCGCCGGTCGGCATGTACTGCACCATCTCCACGGTGTGGCCGGCCGGGTCTGTGATGTTAAATGCCAGGTTGCCGATCCTGCCCGGCTTCAGCTGACTTGGGACCTTCACCCCCTTGGAGGCCAGATACAGCCGCAACGCCTCGATGTTGTCCGTCTCAAACGAAATATGATTCAGCCGATCCGAATTGGGCGTCTTCTCCGGAAACAACTCGATGTACTGGTGGTCATTAATCTTATAGAAAGTCATCGACGGGGTTCCGTCCGGGTTCTTCAGCGGAAACACCTCGTCAAATCCGAGAAAGTCGCCGTAGAACTTTCTGGATCTGTCGAAGTCATGCGCGAATATAGCGAAGTGGGACAGCCCAAGAATCTTGGGACGCTCTGGCGCCGTCTGCGCAGAGAGAACACCCGCGGACAGCACCGCTACCGTCAGGCCAGCACCCACACTGCGCCTGCATGCCTGAACCACGAGTTCGAGAGCATCATTAATACGCATCATCCAATTGCCTTTCTGATTAGGACCACATCATGCAGTCTGAAACGTTGCGCTCTGGCCGTGCCGAGCCGGTTGTGCTGTAGTGCCCCACTCTTCAAAACGTGCTCTGCCAGTACGCCTGCTGGCCGTTGTACTTGTCGTCGGGCAGGTTCTTCAGCAATGCGCGCTTCACATCCAGAGGGTTCATGCCTCCCTGTGTCTTGAACAGGACCTTCCCGTTTGTGTCAATCAACACCGTGTAAGGAACCCCACCCTTCCAGTCCGGACCAAATGCGGCGACAGCATCCGCGGAGTCATCGCCGCTAAACTGAAGATTGCGGTTGATCGCGTGCTGTTTTTTGAGAAATTCCAGAACAAATTTTTTCTCGTCTGGGCTATTCAGGCTGACAGTAACGATGTCCAGGCGCCGCTTCGCATACATACGTACCATCTTCTGCAGCTCGGGAAACTCCTCCACGCAGGGTGCACACCAAGTGGCCCAAAAGTTCACGAGCAGCAGCCGATCCGTGTTGGTGTTCTTGCGCAGTGCCTTCAACTCGTCGACAGATACCATCTGGACCGTGACTGGCTTCTGGTCCCCCTGAACGACTTCTGCGGCAGCTCCCTTCTCTTTGTACGCCCATTTGGTAGAGCATCCGACGGCTGGCGTAGTCTGCACGCGGACGGGTGTGCCCGCGAGCAGGGCGTCGATAGCGTCTCTCGCCTCATGCTTTGTTGCTAGCTGCGCGCGAGCGTTACTGTCGAGCCGCCCCTCATATTGCAGAATCCGTTTCTGATCGAAGATGAACGCATGCGGCGTCGCAGTTGGCCCATACTTCAGCGCGACAGCTTGCGTCTCTCCATCGAATAGATACGGATAGTTAAAGCTCCGGTATTTCGCACGCACCTTCATATCTGCGAAGGAGTCGCCTACATCTGTATAGCCCTCCTCGCTGAAGTGCACCGCCTTCGGATCATTTCCCATGATGACGACGACAGCCACACTACGTCCGCGGTAATCCATTACCAATTGTTTGATCCGCTGCTCATACATCTGCGCAATTGGGCAATGATCGCAACTGAAGATGACGACCAGCACCTTACTAGCTGCATAGTCTTTCAGGCTGTGTGTCTTGCCGTCTACGCCTGGAAGCGTGAAGCCGGGCGCGGGCGATCCGACCTTCAGAACGGGCGGAACGTCTACTCCGACATGGACGTTGTCTTCCTGCGCCATCATGCTTGCAGGAGAAAACAGAAAGGCGAACAGGGCGACGAGGGTTAGGACTCCTGGTACTTTCGTCGAACCTGCCGGAAGCTGCCGTATCTGGGACCGGATGCACTTCATTGGGTTACTCCGTGGCAAAGCTATGGCTTTAGGTTGCCAGACATCAGAAAGTCTCTCACGATGTGCGGCAAAGCGGGTTGTTAGGAGTGACGGAGCACCGTGCTCGGTCACTGGTTTTAGAAGCTCAGTCGTAAACTGACCTGCGCCGTTCGTTGATCGATACCGTCCCTGCCGGAATTGGCTATACCCGTCGCCTGCATGAAGGAGCTGCTGCTCAGGTTGCTGTTCGGATTCGCGTGGTGGGGTGTGTTTGCCGTGTTGAACAGTTGTCCACGCGCCTCCAGGTTCATGCGTTCAAAAAAGTGGAAGGTCCGCGATACACCGCTATCCACATTAATCAGCCCAGGCCCCCACAGATTGTTGGTCGGGCAGGTACCGAAGCGCACAGACGTGGGATGTGCAAAGGTGGACTTGTCGTACCACTGTTGCACATTGCGCAGCTTGTGCGGGAGACCGATGCAATCGGCAAACTGGGTCGACCCGCTGGCGTTCAGCGTCGTGTTAGAGTCGGTCACCGTGAACGGTGTACCGGTACGCAGGGTAGAGAGAACCTGCAGCTGCCAGCCGCCAAGGACCTTTGCGGCAAAGCCGCTATGAAGGAAGGGTTGGTCCTTTCCGAAAGGGCTGGCCAGGATAACCGACACACCGACTGTATGCCGGGCCAAACCTGACATGTTGCCACGGTTCAGGTAGTACAGCGAGGGGATCGCCACCTGTGATGTGTAGCCAATTCCCTTTGCAAAGGTGTACGTACCGGTGATCGCGTAATCATGGGCGAAAGTGTGCGCCGCACGGGCCTGCAATGAATCGTATTTCGTACTGCCAAACGTCCCAATCGTATTCGTTGTCGCGGTACGCCCGGAGAGCACGTTGAGCACCTGTCCTGCGGCACCTGTGCCGACGGTCCCCCAGTTCGCATTGATGGTAGAAATCGGATCAATGGACCGCGTGCCAACGTATGCGATCGAGGTCAGCCAGCCGTTGATCTGCTGCTCCAGCGTCGCATTGAAGGACTCGATGAAGCCGCGTACGAAGGTATTGTTGTCTACCGTAAACACGCCTGCCGTCTTTGGCACCGCAACGCTTCCCGAGGAGTAGTCCGGCGCAACCACAGCCGGCAGACCCTGTCGAAGTGTAGTTGCGTAGGAGAAGCTATTGGGCGATGGAAGCGTCGAAGCGACGATGTCTGGGTAGTTCTGCCGATTACCCAGCACGCCCCCAATATTGGTAGGATCGGTGCTCATGGCGAAACCGCCGCGCAACACGGTCGTATCGTGGATCTTGAATGCCACACCCGCTCGCGGTTCGAAACGCTGGTTGTCCTTCGTGATGCCGCAGTTCTTTGCGACTCCGTTCATTCCGCATATGATCATGCGGTTGTTCGCCGCGTCTAGATACTCCATGCCGCGACTACCACGATCGGCAAACGGGTAGTATGTATAGCGCGTCCCAAAGCTGAGAGTCAATCTGTGATTCACCTGCCACTGGTCTCGTGCGTATACGCCCAGAATGTGTGCGAATTCCCGGTACTGCGGCGGAATCAGCGTGATTTTACCGGCGTTTGAAGGCAGTCCCAGCAGAAACGAGGCAAAGGCGTTGTAGTCGTTTCCAGCAGGGCCGCCCTTCAGCTGGGTTGTACCCTGCGAGAACTGGAACCCGCCTGCGCCCGTGCAGTAGCTGCAGAAGGTCGCCTGCTCTACGATCTCCGTCTCCTGCTGCTGCGTGAAATCAATACCCGCGCGCAGATTGTGCGAACCCTTAACATACGTTACGTTGCCCACATATTCTTTCTCGACGTTTCTTAGAAACTGCGGCTGGAAGTTGTTGGCCGGCCCAATGGTAGCCTCCGGAAGGTTCGCGGCAGTGCCGCCAAACCCGTCAATCTCGAGTGCAGGTAAACCACCTTCCGACCGGTTGCTACTCTGAAGTCCAGGAATATTGAGCAGCGTGTATCCAAGATTCTGATCGAGCAACTGCTGCGTAGCATCCGCATTGTTTCGGGTATAGCCGTAGTTAGCGTCGGCAATCAGATTTGGGGCGAAGATATAAGTCGCCGAGATGGTTCCACTGTAGATCATCCCAACGCCGGTTCCTGTCGCCGTATTCGCAGGGCTATAGGCGGGGCCGCCAAGCAATCCGTACTGCTGGGGGTTCGTCCATCCAATCTTGTTCAAACCGAATCGGACAAACGTGCTGAGCTTGCTGTTCACGTTGTAATACAGCTTGGTATCAAACTGGTCCTGCTTCTCTGTGCTGTTTCCTGTGCTCCGATAATTGCGCGCCAAGCCTAGCGACCCGGTACCAGGACTGTTCGGATCGGGCAACTGTGCAAAGTTGAAAAGGGCTTGGATGCCTGGGTCGATTGGGATCTTGTTTCCAGGGAAGGGTGTTCTTCCGCTCCCATCGGGATTTCCCGTTCTCGGATCATAAATTGGCGTTGGGGAATCAGAGAGATCGCCGGTCTTCATCTTTGCGGTCGGATTTTGCGCAAAAAGCGTGTTACCCACGGTGACGTACGTGCCTTGATAGCTCACGAAATAAAAGAGCTTGTCCTTCTTGATTGGACCGCCGATGGTGCCGCCAAACTGGTTGTTGATGTACTTCGGTTTGGGCAGCGCGCTGTTGGCGACCCAAGCATAGGCCTGCAGATTGTTGTCTGAGTGGTATTCAAACACCGATCCGTGCAGCTGGTTGGATCCGGTCTTGGTCGTGAGATTGACGGCCGCTCCACCTGCGATTCCTTGTTCGGCATCCGGTGAGTTGGTTACAACGTTCACCATCTCGATGGCCTCAAGCGCGGGGCTGTACATGGGCTTATCCGGTGCGTTGTAATCCGTAGAACTGGTTCCGTCGATGCGGGTGGTGTTGGTCACCGAACTGACGCCGTTCACTGAGTAGCCGACAGCGCGGCTAGGATTCGCGCTGAACGATCCGCCGCTCTGTGGCGGCGAGACGCCCGGGGTTACGACCGCAAGAGCAAGCTGGTAGTTTCTGCCAATCGACAGTGGCAGGCTGCCGAGCTGGTTGGCCGTGATGTCCGTGTGGACGTCAGCGCGATCGGTCTGCAGCGCAACCGCCTGCGACGACACCGTCACGCTCTGATTCAGGCCGCCGATCGTTAGCGTTGCATCCGCGCGCGTGATCTCGTTCGCATATACAAGGACACCCGTCTTTATGTAACCTTGGAACCCGAACGCGGTCACCTTCAAGGTGTACGTTCCCGGCGTCAGCGAGAGGATCGAAAAATCACCGTTCGGCCCTGCAGTCACCTCTCGCATCGTTGATGTCGCATTGTTTGTGACCGTCACAGTCGCGTCAGGCACAGCGGCCCGGCTCGGGTCTACTATCATGCCGACGAGCGTTCCTTGCAGCAACTGCGCGAAAACAAACTGCGGCAGCATAACTGCAGCCAACACCACTAGAAACAATGCAATGCGACCGATCTTCACTCTTGCCTCCGAAAAGCCAATGTACAAAGGTGTTCATCGCTTAGCACTGATGCCATGCCCAGATATGCCTAACCACCTCGAATATGCGTTAAGGACAAGCCGTTCACCGGTAAACTTCTACTCTTCAAGCGTTACCCACAACAGGGCACAAAACGCATGCATTAGCGGGGCGCCTCCGACCAGATCTCTTCGCAGGTGCGGTCCGCTTTCTCAAACTCTCTGAAAATCACGCAGGGACGAAACAGGCGCCCTTTGGATGCGTGATCAATCTAGTTCGGACTGCGGACAAAGTGCAAGCTAAAAAAATAGTTCAAGTAGAAAGGTTCGCAGGAAATCATCGATGCTCTTTGAAGTGGCAGTTGCCGCCTTGTTACTGCAGTCTCCTCGACACGCGTCCGATCTTACCGTGCGTTAGTTGATTCGAATGGGAACCGGTTCACCCGTCCGGCAGGACTCATATATGGTTTGCACAACCTGCAATGCGCGGAGGCCATCTACTCCCGAGCATGCGGGCGGACGTCTCTCGCGGCATGCTTGTCCGAAATTGAGCAACTGCCGTTCGAAGGGCGCGACAGAAATCGCCATGGGGTCGGAGGCCCCCGATGAGGACAGACTGGCAATCGGAGCCGGCTCGCCGGAATCCTGAGCGACATCCCACGTTGTCAGCTTGTCCCCCGTTATGATGGCAGTACCTTTGGTGCCATGGATCTCAATGCGCTCGGGATAGCCTGGCCATAGCGCCGTTGAGGCCTGGATGACTCCGGTTGCTCCGGAACCATAACGCAAAAGTGCGTTTACGGAGTCCTCGGACTCAATGCGATGGACCGAACCTAACTGCCAGTAGCCGAAGACCTCGACGACACGATCAACAAGGTAAAGCAGGAGATCCACCTGGTGAATCGCCTGATTGATTAGGGCACCCCCGCCCTCGACAGCCCAGCTTCCCTTGATCGGCGGGCTATAGTATTCGTTCGAGCGATGCCACTTCACATATGCGTCCGCCTGCACTATTCTGCCCAGACGACCGTCATCAATCGCACGCTTTAGAAAAAGGACCGAGTCGTCGAATCGGTGTTGGCTTACTACGCCGAGTTGAATGCCTGCCTCCCGGGCTAAAGAGATCATCTTCTCTGCGGTCGCAAGATCGATTGCCATTGGCTTCTGTACGAGAACGTGCTTATGATTCTGCGCGCAAAGTTCGACGGCCTGCAGGCGGAAGTTGGGGAAGGTACAGACATCGACGTAGTCGACGAGTGGATGACGGCAGAGCTCTTCGACAGTGTCCACGAACTGAGCGCCGTTGGCCTCGGCGAACCGGCGGCCCTTCGAGGCCGTATTGTTTGCGCATGCAACGATCTGATAGCCGATGTTGCGGTAGGCTAGCGCATGCTTGGCCGATATAGCGCCCGTGCCTACGATTCCAACGCGCACTTTATTTGCCCTCCAACTCTGTGTGGTGTTTGCAAGGATCTGCGGGACTTTGCAAACTGCTAGATGTTAGTCCCGATCTTTTGCTCTAGGTAAGTCTTGCTGATAAGAGCGCATTCCTTAGGTGTTCTCGATTTTTCAGGAACACGGTCGAGTTCGACGATGGCCCAGCCTCGGTAGTGGACTTTCTTCAGTGCGGTAAACACAGCGGGAAGGTCAACACGGCCGCGTCCGAGTTCTACGAATTGGAACGGATATTTGCCAGCGGCAGTGGACGGAAGATCGACCACATCCTTTAGATGAAGGAAGAGAAGGCGCTCGTGATACTTCTCGATCGTCTTTGCCGGGTCTCCGCCACCAGCTACGGAGTGAGCGGTGTCGAGCTCAAGCTTGACATACTTCGGATCTGCAGCCTCAAGGATGAGGTCGAGGTTTGCGGGGCTTTCGCTAATGGTGTTGAGGTGGTTGTGATAGGCGAGTGGGATACCGATGTCGGCGGTCCGCTTACCGAGTTCGGTGAGGAGGTTGCCAAGGCGCTTGCATTCGTCTGGCGTTGCGGTACGGGGGTGCGACTTCAACTGATCGAGAATCTGAAGGTAGAGGCCGCCGGAGTTTTTAACAAATTGAGCGTTGGCTACGTGTTTTGCGATCTGATCGGCTGCGGGAGCGTCGAGAGAAAGATCTCCGCTGGAGAGGGCGACGAACGTGAGTTTGTGCTGCTGGAGAAGATCACGCAGTTCCGCGGGCTTGAAGTCGGTGACCGCGTTCCCACGGAACTGGATGCCGGGGAAGCCGACTGCGGAGATGTCATCAATGGCTTGGCGCTCCTCATTTCCCCAGGTCATTGCGGTGTAGCCGAAGCGGACGCCACCGAGGCCTGCAGGTGCGGCGAAGGCGGGGAAGGAAGGCAAGAACGCGGAGGCGGTTGCGCCTGCGCCAAAGCGTACGAGAAAGGTGCGGCGTGAACTCTGTAGATGCATCCATATCTCCGTGGTATATAGGTGTATTTTGCTATCCGGCTGCCGACTCGTTTCAACAGGTCCAGCAATCAGATTGTGAAGCTCTCTGCATTAATCGTGCGAGGGGGGTATACGCAGATATGACAGATTCCCTGATATTCCCGTTCCAAGGTACTCCATCACGCGTACCATTACGCACTATTTTCGCAGTCCAGTAGTCCCTATTTGATTTAGGAACGCACTTTCCCCTTGCGCACTGATGCCCATGCCGGAAACAACCGTGAATGAAAATAACCGTAGATTCGATCAATGACCGAAGATTTCGCGGGGATTTGGACGATTGTTGCGACATCGCCTGAAGAAAGCGGTAAAAAGCAAAGACACGGTACCACGCTGTTCCCGTCTTCTCTAAACACACGAGAAGCCTTTTGGCTTACTGTGTAAAGTCGTCATTGTTTCAGGTTTGGAGGGCTTTACCAGAAGTGTGTCGCTACGATTTCGGCGCCGTTGGGCACCTCCTCGACAACTTTGGTTT
>JAOAPB010000110.1 GCA_025462645.1 Edaphobacter sp.
GAATGGAGCCGATGAGCGGAGTTGAACCGCTGACCTACTGATTACGAATCAGTTGCTCTACCAACTGAGCTACATCGGCCTACATTGCTATTCTAGCGGCAGAGTAGCCATCGTGCAAAATCTCTCATCCGCAAAGTTTTGATTGAAGAACTCCAGATGATCAACCCGATACTCTTATGGCCGATGCGAGTCAGACAGACGGGAATGCCTTTTGTCCCCGCTTTATTTTCCATCTTTATGGGTTTCTTTTTGGGACTCGATCTTCAAAAATCCTTCACCAGATACGCGAAGAGGCCGCCCGGCAACAGGGCGGCCTCTTCTTTAGGGAGAATAGTTCCAACGGAGGCAAAGCCATCAGAACTTTCTGGCGAAATACTAAGTTTGGCAAAATGACGTGTCAAGGCCAAAACTCGACAGCCATAACTCGTTATTTAGGAATTAGTTACGGGGGTGACTTCCCGCCCAACAGGGTTGCCGTATTCGCTATTCATTCGCTCCACAAGATCTATCCAAAGTTCAAAGGGTCATTAAATCAGCCGCTTAGACCCGATCGTGCACCATATCCAGTGCATATCCTGGGTCGCTCAGCTCTACCTTTGAGCTTCTGGCTCCGGTCTCTCCGAGTGGATCCGAGCTGTTCGTCCACTCAGATCAATTCTCAGAAACTCCGGTTCGCTCGCTGCCGGTTTTCCCTGTAATACCCGTATTGCCGCCCGTCCGCCGCCGAAGAAGAGCCCCAACACCACCGCCGCCAGCGCGCCTAGACCGCAGAAGATTGCGATGCTCGTCAGTAGGCTCGCCGTCTTTCTTACCTCGGTGTTGAACTGCAATGGCATCGGCTTGTTCCAAGTCAGCTCATTCCGCAGGTGAATTCCTTCAACCATCTTTTTCGCCTCTGCCGCACCCCACGCGCCTGTTGTCAGCAGCACCAGCGGCCCTTCCCGGCGTAGCTTCACCGTTCCTGCCGCCCCACCCTGCCGATTCATCTCCGCTTCGATTGCGCGGCCATGGTCAGCGGCGATCTGCGGGGTCGGAAACAGAAGCAGAGTCAGTGTCCCTTGTCCCGCATACTTCGCTGTCACAACCTCTGCAGCCTTGTCGAAGCCAACAATCCCGGGCGGGAGTACTCCACCCATGGTCTCATAGCTCACTGGTCCCAAGGCATATCGCAGGGAGTCCGCCTGTAGCCCCTTCGCTGGAAGGTAAGTCGGGAGCAGGGGAGACAGTCCCTTTGGTCCACCAACCTTCGGCAAGGTCGAGGCTAGTTGCTTCAGCTCATCCACCGTCGTAGGCTTCACGCTGTTCACCGAAGCCCTAAGAACGGTTGTTCCGCTCAGGACAAGAAAATCTCTCCCACTTGTCGAAGCCATCTCGTTCCCGAGCTTCCTGGCGGCAGGCAGATTCCTCATCTCCGGCCTACGCAGATACGTGAACGCACTGTAGGCACCGGTGGCATCGCCAAACTGCAGCGCCTTTACTTCCAATACGCCACCGCCATTCCCCTGGATATACTTCGCCATGGCAAACCGGTCGAGCCCGAACTCCTTCAACGAGGCCGCATTCGCCGCGTCCAGCACCGCCGCGTCATTGCCGATCGTCGCAGGCTCATTCATCTGCCATGCGCCAAAATGCTGCGGCAGCAATGGCGCCGGAGGCATCACCAACATTGTTTTTGCATCCTGCCCCAAAACCGAAGCAGCGATCCCAACCAGGCACAACAACAAAACATGCCGTGCCATTACCCGAAACTTGAAATTGATATCGACCATAAAACCCTACCCTATTATCGGTCAGACTACACCAGCACGAATCCGTAAGCGAAATCGTCGCTTGCCACGCGATGATGCCTGAAATAACCCTCGGTTGGCGCAATGACATTGCGCAAAGACATACGTAATATCGTTTTCGTCCCCCAATGGCCGCGGTTCATCAATTAACGATCAACGATTCCGGAGGCAATTTCCTTTGCATACAAGTACGCTGCAATTCCGCGTTGGCCTGTCAACACTATTCGTCATTTTCATAACGACTGCCATCCCTGCATTTGGCGGCAACTATCTAAAGAGTTACAAGGGCGCTCCTTACCAGGACAGTCGCTATAAGCAAGGAGCCCAGAGCATTCCTGGGCGGATCGAGTGCGCTTACTACGACCGCGGTGGCGAAGGCGTCGCCTATCACGACACGGACGCGAAGAATCTGGGGAGCGGGGGACTCAATCCAGCTGACGGAACCTACCTGAATCAATTCCGCATGGACGAGGGTGTCGATACCTCCTACACCAAGTTTCATAACACCCCCGACCCAATTGACAACAACCCGTATGACATCGTTCAGCCCCCCGATAACCAGCTCTACGTCGGTTGGACGGAGCCCGGCGAGTGGTTCAACATCACGGTTCAAGTCGCTAAAGCTGGCCTGTACAGCGCCGACCTTCTCTATACCTCAAATCGCGGTGGAACCATCTCCGTCGATCTCAATGGGCAAGCCGCAACCGGGCCTCTGACCATCACGTCAACCTTTAATGTCGCCGATCCCATCGCCTGGCGACAGTGGCACCACTGGAACAATGTGCCGGCCATTATGAAATTGCGCTTGCCTGCGGGAAAGAGCGTTCTTACCGTTTATATCCTGACTGGAGGCAATATGAATCTCGCTTATCTCGATTTCAAGGAAGCTCGCTAAAGCGAACGTCATCTCGTTAAAGCCGAATTATTTGGTGCTGGCCCGCTCCGTCGGCACCTTCGTTCCGCTCAAACCACCCGCGTACTTGGCGACTCCCTTGAACAGGCTATCGGCTACTCGCTGTCGGTACTCCGGCTGCCGAAGCTGGCTGGCGTCCTTCGGATTCGTAACAAAGGAGATCTCCGCCAGAATCGACGGCATATTCGCCCCGATCAGCACCACGAACGGAGCCTTCTTCACTCCACGGTTCTTCAGTCCCGCGTTCCCACGCTGCAACCCGCCGTAGAGATTCTCCTCCACATCGCTCGCGAACTCCCGCGACTCATCGATCTTCTCCTTCAAGGCGATCTTCTTCACAAGATCGCTCAGTTGGTGGATCGACTGATCGGATACCGCATTCTCGCGCGCCGCTACCTCCAGGGCATCCAATTGGGATGTAAAGTTCAGGTAGTAGGTCTCCACGCCCCGCGCCGATGGATCGCTCGACGAGTTCGCATGGATTGAGAGAAACAGATCGGCCTGCGCCTTATTAGCAATCGCCGTCCTCGTCTCTAGAGGGATGAAGGTGTCATCCGACCGCGTGTAGATAATCTCAGCACCCAGCCGATCATGCAGCATCTTGCCTAGGCGCAGCGCCACATCCAGCACTACGTCCTTCTCTTCCAGACCATCGACGCCTAGCGTGCCCGAATCATGTCCACCGTGTCCGGCGTCGATCACGATGCGACCGATCTTCAATCCCAGGGCCCGCACCAGCGAGGTTTGGCCATCCGCCGTAGGCACTGCCGCACGAGCCGGAACCGCCGGATCGGTCTGCGATGCCTTCCCCGTCTTCGTCCTCTTTCCGCTTGGGCTGGGAGCAGAACCAGCTCCCACACTCGGCCCCGCTATGGCCTCAGCCGGTTCTCTGCTCCCTATATTCTGATCCTTCTCCTGCACCACCGCCGAGATCGGCTGCGATGTCGGCTTGTTCGTCGCCTGCACCTTCCCCGGCTGCGCGCTCAGCGAAGCGATGTCCACGTTGCTGGCACTCCTGCTCGTTACCGTATTCGGCACAGGCTTCGCGGTGGTGGACTTTATGGTCGGAGCCACCCGCGGAGCCGGAGCTTCGGCACCGGCCTCCGTACCGCCATTCCCAGCAGGAGCTGCACTCTCTGTACCCTGTGCCTGGAGCCCCGAACCCTGTTCTCTGCCTCCGTGAATATCGATGATCAGACGATAGGGATTCGGCAGCAGAAAGGCTGAGTACTCCGTCACGTCGTTCACATCCAGCACTACGCGTGTCATGTCGTCGGAAAATTGAGCGGCCCTGATCTTCTTCAGAAATCCATCATCGGTCACGGCGAAGCTCTTGCCAACCAGCTCCTGCGCCAGACGTGTTCCGTGCAAATCGAAGTAGATCCGGTCAGGGTTCGGAACCCGTGCCGCCTCATAGGTCACATCGTCGCCGAGGTCGATCGCCACACGCGTATAGTTCGGTGTCGACCAGTGCCGGATCCCCGTTACCTGCGCAAGCTCACCCCGCCGCCTCGTCTCCACCGTCTTTGCGACGTGCATGGGAGAGACACTCTGGAGCGTACTATCCTGACGCTGCGCAGTCTCATCCACCGGCGGCGTCGCCGAAACCACTGGAGCAGGCACCGTCTTCGCTCCAACCGAGCTCTTCGGACGCGTTCCACCAACGGTTTGTTGGCTCTTTTGGGCCGGTTGATCGGCAGCCTGCGTCACCGGCATAGGCGCAAACGAGCTTGCGCCGGTAACGCTCTCTGCGCTATCGACAGCGGCCTCACGCCCTCCGGTCCTTCTTCTGGTTCCCTCTCCAGTCACACTAGCCGCTCGGTCGCTACGTGTAGCGGCGTCTTGTGTCTTGCGCGTTGCACCCTTCTCCAAAGAGGCCAGCCCCGCACGAGCCTCCTCCGCCTGCTCGCTCTTCGGATAGTGCTTCACCAGCGCTGCATATGTCTCTCGCGCCGCAGCGGCGTCGCGCAGATCATTCTCGTAGATTTGCGCCTCGGCCAGCAGAGCGCCAACCCGCAGCGAACTGCCGGGATACTGCGTCCGCAGAAACTCATACTGTCCCACCGCTGCCTTAAGGCTCTTTGCATCATGCAGGCTGCGACCCAGCTCGGCCAGTAGCTCCGCGACGGTATTCACCGCAGCCGGCGCGTACTTGTCCTTGGGGGTCTCATGGTAAATCGCTCGAAATCCGTCCATCGCCTTCGTGTAATCCGCCCGAGTGCGGCTTCCTTCGGCGATCGCCTCCAACACGCCGCGTCCGCGATCCGCCTTCTCCCAAGGCGACCTCTCCACGACCCGCCGTTGCGCCGCCGTCTTCGACTTCGCGGGCACTGCTCCCAACGCAACCCCACAGCACAACACCACAGCATAGCCGGTACGCCACACCCGTCGTTCCCGCATAAATTTGCACACAACTATCACATCCCCAGTTTAAGAGGCGTATCTCCCCTGCCGACTGTGAAAAGAAGCCCGGTACTCCCCCCGATACCCCCGCCAAAAGATGCAGCGACTTTTCATCAACCGCAGCTCTTGTTTTTTGCTTCGCAACGGACGGGGGCGTCCGTTGCAAAGCAAAGAGATCTATTACAGCAATCCCTCAACAACAGAGGCGGCTTTGGCCAGCGCACCATCGAGAGCGCCAGCATCGCTGCCGCCTGCCTCAGCCAGGTCAGGGCGTCCACCGCCCTTGCCACCAACCAGACCCGCCAGCGTCCCGACCACCCTGCCGGCTTGCACCTTGCCAGTGAGGTCCTTCGTCACACCGACGATCAGTGAGACCTTGCCGTCAGCCGCTGCGCCAAGCACAACCACACCCGAGCCCAACTTTCCGCGCAACTGATCGACCAGCTCCCGCATCTGCGTCTTCTCGATGCCGTCCACACGCTGCGTCAGCACCTTCACGCCTTTGACCTCAACCGCAGAGCCTGCGGCATCGGCAACGGAAGAAGAGGCAGCCTTCATGCGAACCTGATCCAGCTCTCGCCGCAACTTCTTCATCTCCTCTTCCTGCGCCGCGATCCTGTGCCGCAAAGCCTCTGCCGGAGCGACATCCGTCGCCCCAACCATCTGTCCCACAACACGAGCCACGTCGAAGCCGCGACGGAACTCGCTCAGCGCACCGGTACCGCTCACGGCCTCCACGCGCCGGACTCCACTCGAGACCGAACCCTCGCCGACGAGTTTGATCAGGCCGATCTCACCCGTCGCACCGGTATGCGTGCCACCACAGAGCTCCGTTGAGAAGTCGCCGATCTTTACTACTCGCACGCGCTCGCCATACTTCTCGCCGAAGAGCGCCATCGCGCCCAGTTCGTTTACCGCGACGTCGATGGGTACGTCGACCATCGTCTGCACCGTCGTATTCGCCAGCACCTGCCGGTTCACGATGTCCTCTATCTCCGCCAATTCCTCTTCGGCAACTCCAGCAAAGTGCGAGAAGTCGAAGCGCAGCCGCGAAGCATCCACCAGCGAGCCCGCCTGTTTCACATGTTTACCAAGAACCTCGCGCAGCGCCGCATGCAGCAAGTGTGTCCCCGTATGATTGCGCTCCGTCGCTGCCCGCACCTCGCCGTTGACGACGGTGTCGACCGTATCGCCTACGGCCAGCGTCTGATTCGCCCTTACCTTGTGCGCGAACACCCCCTGCACTGGCTTGGTCGCGCCGCTTACTTCCGCAACTACCGAGTTGTGATCCTCCGAATACAACCACCCCTGATCCCCAACCTGCCCGCCCGAGTCCGCATAGAAGCTCGTGGCATCGAGCACCACCTCGCCCTGCTCGCCACCCTTCAACTCCGGCACGCCGATGCCATCTTTCACCAGAGCAAGAATACGCGCGCCATCTACCCGCAGCGCCGAGTAGCCCTCGAACTCCGTCTTCGCCAACTCACGATAGACCGGCGCCGCCGACTTCTGCGATCCACCCTTCCACGAGGCGCGGGCGCGGGCCTGCTCCTCCTGGAGAGCCCGTTGGAAACCTTCCATGTCAAATATGACACCGGCATCTCTGGCGACGTCGACCATGAAGTCCAGTGGAAGCCCGAAGCTCTCGTAGATCGCAAATGAGTTTTTCCCTGAAAGGATCACAGGTTCTGCTTCTATCGCATACCACTGCTTCAATATAGGCTGAGCTAACAAGTCTCCGTACTGCTTAATAATGAGTGCAGGAATATCTGTACCGGTGGGAGTAAATTTCACAGCATCAGGGTAACCCGGGATATCAGCTGCTTCCTCGTTGATAAACAACCTAGCGACTTCCGGCTTGTCCTTAGCTAAAGCCCGCAGAAAATTATGTCCTTTCTCAAGCTTTTCGGACCAAGATGCTTCTATTTCCTCCTCGAACTTTGCGAGCCCTCTTGCCACTACTCGACTGAATTGCTCTTCCTCTATGCGAACGCGCTCCGCAACTCGTGGGGCAGACTCAATTAATTCGGGATATGCCACTTGCATTTCGCGTCTGACGGCATAAACCATTTCGAAAAGAAATGGTTCTTCCTGCCCAAGCTTCCGGCCGTGACGAATAGCCCTCCGAAGGATCTTTCTCAACACGTAGCCACGGCCCTCATTTGAGGGCATGACTCCGTCTGACAACAAAAACGTTACCGCACGAGCGTGGTCAGCGATGATACGTAGGCTCGCGATATCTTCTTCTCGTTGCTCAATATACGAATCCTTAAGATCCGGATGCTGGGCGAGTTGAGACTGCCGGGCGACTCTGTTTTGATAACCAACGAGTTCAGATGCGCGATCAATCAGCGGTGTGAATAGATCGGTTTGGTAATTCGATATCTTTCCTTGAAGTACACAAGCCACCCGCTCCAACCCCATCCCCGTATCGATCGAAGGCTTAGGCAGCGGAGTCAGAGTCCCATCGCTGCTTCGGTCGAACTGCATGAACACCAGATTCCAAATCTCGACATACCGCTGATCGTCACGGGGAAACGGCTTATCGACGCCCGCCTCCTCCGCCGCCTCAATCCCCAGGTCGTAAAAGATCTCCGAGCACGGTCCGCAAGGCCCCGTATCCCCCATCTGCCAGAAGTTATCCTTCGCGCCCATCCCGAAGATGCGATCCTTGGGCACGCCGGTCTCAATCCAGAACTGCTCCGCCTCATCGTCCCGAGGAACCTTCGCATCGCCCTCGAAGATCGTCACATAAAGCTTCGAAGGATCGATCCCAAAACAATGATCCCCATTCGAGGTCAGCAGCTCCCACGCATACGCAATCGCATCTTTCTTGAAGTAGTCGCCGAAGCTGAAGTTGCCCAGCATCTCGAAGAAGGTATGGTGCCGCCGCGTAAACCCGACATTCTCCAGATCATTGTGCTTTCCACCCGCACGCACGCACTTCTGCGAGCTGGCCGCCCGCGAATACTCCCGCTTCTCCGCACCCAGGAAGACATCCTTGAACTGATTCATTCCCGCGTTGGTAAACAGCAACGTAGGATCGTTCGCCGGCACCAGCGAAGAAGAGTGCACGCGACGGTGTCCCTTCGTCTCAAAAAACCGCAAAAAATCTTCCCGAATCTGGCTTCCCGAACGATTGATCATAAGGATTAAGTTTATCAGTGCTCGTCGGCGATCAACCCTGCACCCCGGGCCGCCAGGTAATTCCCTCCAGCTTCAATACCCCATCCTTTGTCGCTCTCAGTCCAGCAAACTCTCCCCGCCACCGCACCATCTCCACCACACAAACCAGTGCATCGAAGGCGTCCTCGCTTGCTTTAGCCTTCGCCAACACCTCTCGCGAAATCCCAGCGTAGACCGCGTCAGCCTTTCTCTTCGCAGAAAGATAAACCCTGCGAGCCTCCGCATTACTCTTCGCAACCGCTCCCGTCAGCAACCGCGTATACATCTCCACCAGCAGTGGCTTTGGCCGCTTTCCCTCTAAAGAGGCGCTTTCAAAGGGCCAAACCCGAAACCCAGCTTCATGCAAGGCCAGCAAGAACGGCATAGCCCGCAATGACCCCGTCCCCACGCTCCCGCTCCCACCAATCTGAAACGGCGACTTCGGCGTAATCCCCTTCACCTTCGCCGCACGCTCCGGATCGCCTTCCAGCAGCTTCGGCTTAATCTTGTTGTCCATATCCGTAAATCGCATCGAGCGATGCAGCCCCTCTCCGCAGAACTGCGCCGGCCTCTTATGCGGCTTTCCCCAGAAGCGCTCATCGCGCATCACGTCCTCGCACTCCCGCGCCAGCCACCGCTCCCCGTGTCCCGCCGTCACATGCCTCCAGAAATCGAAGACCGTGGTACACCCATGCTCGGCAAGAAACCACGCCGGAAAGCTGAAGCAGCAGTCCACGCTCACCACCATCCGCGGAGTTTCGCGTCCCATCTCAATCAGCCATGCGATCAACTCATCCCGGGTTCGTCCACCCTCCAGAGCGAACTTGCCCTTATCGCCTGCGCTGTCGGCAGTCCAAACACCGGCCCAGATATGGCGTCGCTGCCCAGCTGCATCCACCCGGCCGCTCCAGTCCACCGCCACCACCCGCTCTAACTTGCTGTTTCGCACTCCCACTATCATCCCACTGCTGGAACTTTTCCCCATCCCCACGCGTAAATCCAAAGCAGGAGGAACCCGATGCTCAAGTTTCTGCTCTTCTGCCTTCTTCTCGTAGTCTGCTGGCCCCTCGCCCTGGCAGCGCTCTTCCTCTATCCGCTTATCTGGCTGGTTCTGCTGCCCTTCCGCCTCATTGGCATCGTCGTAGGCGGCACATTCGACTTCATCGCCGCGCTCTTCTGCCTGCCCGGCCGCATGCTCCGAGCCATTTAGGAGTCTCCCGGCTCAACCTCGTCCGGCACCTCCTCCAGGACCACCTCATCGACCTCCACGTTCCACTCGCGCAGCACCTTGAAGATCGCGTTTGAAGAAAACCCCGCCCGCATAAGGCGGTTCATCGCCCTCACCGTCTCCTTCTGGGCATTTGGGCCGCTGGGCTGCTTCATCCGCTTCCGCGCAACGTACTGACGGGCGAGCTCTACCTCGTCCACATCTTCATAAGCCGTCGCCAGCGTCGTGGCCACCAGATCCTTATGCACACCCTTCTGCATCAGATCCTGCTGCACGCGGCGCCTGCCGAACTTCTCGTTCTCCTTGCGTACCCGCGTGTAATCCTCGGCGAACCGTGCGTCGGAGAGGTAATTCAGCTCCTTCAGCCGAGCCAACACCGCATCCATGGCCTGTTCTCCGGCATCGCCCTCCTCGGCACGAGGCTTCATCAGCCGGCGCAGATCGCGGACAGTCCGCATCCTCCGCGCGAGCGTCGCCACGGCATACTCGAACAATCCCGCCTCGCCTACCGGCTCCCGCTTCTTAGGCCTTGCAAATGCCATTAGTTCCGCACCCCAGCGTACTTGTTTGTGCGCGTCCAGCGGTCGCACCAGTCGCCAACCTCCTCATACCAGAGCTTCGAGTTCTGCGGCTTCAAAACCCAATGCCCCTCGTCCGGGAAGTAGAGCATCCGCGAAGGCACATTCAACCGCTGCAGCGCCGTGAAAAGCTGGAACCCTTCGCTAACATCCAGGCGATAGTCCCGTTGCGAGTGCACCACCAGCGTAGGCGTCTTTGCATTCTGAATCGAGAGCATCGGCGACCATTTCCTAAACGGATCATTCGCAATCGGCCCCGAAGCATACTTCCATGGCTGTCCCGGCCCATCGACATCCTGGCCCTTTACGCCTTGCACCTTCAACGCAGGCCGCCGGAACTCCCATTCGTTGAACCACAGCTCTTCGGTCGTCCCGTATGCGCTCTGGGGATTGAACATCCCATCATGCGTCACGATGCAGGCAAACCGATCCGTATGGGTCAGAATCCAGTTAGCCATAAACCCGCCGTAGCTCGCGCCCAGCGCACACTCCCGTGTCTTGTCGATGAACGGATACTTCGCCTCCGCCGCATCCAGCCCCTTCATCAGATCGACGTAGGCCTTCCCGCCCCAATCGCCGTTCACGCCATCGATGAACGACTGACCATACCCCGTCGAGCCACGTGGATTCACCATCACCACGACATATCCATCCGCTGCCATCAACTCGGGATTCCACCGGTAGCTCCACGCATCTCCCCAAGCTCCCTGCGGTCCCCCATGAATCAAAAACTTCACCGGATACTTCCTGCCCGGATCGAAGTTCGGCGGCCGCAGAATAAATCCCTGCACCGTCGTGTTCTCCGCACCGGGAAACATGAAGCTCTCCATCCTCGGCAGATCGAGCTGTCCCAGCAAAGCATCGTTCAGATGCGTCAGCCGAACGACAGCCGCGCCGCCATGGCCCTCCGCATCGAGGCTAATCGAAGAGATCGCAGCCGGGCTCCTTACCGTCATCACTGAGGTGACTATCTTTCGTCCATCGCGAGAGATCTGCACTTCGCCATACTCCGCCTTGTTCGCAACAGCTGTCGCCTCAGGAAGATCGACCTGCGTGGAAAGAATATTCTCCTCTCCCATCTCGCCGCTTGTGAAGTAAATCGTCTTCGAGTCCGGAGCCCAGACGAACTCATCTACCCAACGATCGAACGTAGGAAGCAACTCTTTAATAGCCGGCTTGCCAGCCTGTTGTCCCGCTGCCCTGCTACGGTCGTACAACATCAGCCGAAACCGATCCGACTCATACCCCGCCCGCGCCTGCGACCTGTAGGCGATATAACGGCCATCCGGCGAATAAGCCGGCGCATCGTCGCTCCCCGGTGACGTCGAAATCCGCATCGCCCGTGCACCGGGCTCATCCAGTCGTAGCGTAAACACATCGTTGTTCGTCGAAGCCGCCGGCACCAGATCGACGTTCGTCACGAATGCAATCTCCTTCGAGTCCGGAGCCCATGCATAGCCCATCGGGCCGCCCAGCGAAAACACGGGAGCCTCTGCATCCCCAATCTGACGTCGCGGAGTCAGGTCCCGCACGGCATTCCCATCTGTGGCCGAGACCACCAGTACATGGCTGCGCTTCGGACCCGCATAGCTGTTCCAGTGCCGATAAAACAGCTTGTCGAAGACCATCGCCTTAATCGGATTCCTCGCTGCCTCATCCTTCCTCTTATTGCAGTTATCCTCATGCAGCCACGACTCCTCATCGCTGCACTCTGGGTACACGCGCGACACAAACAGAATCCGCTGCGAGTCTGGCGACCATACCGCTCCATCCGCCTCCGTGCTAACGTTCGTCAGCTGCCGCGGGGTTCCCATCTGCCCCCCCGCCTCATCCCAGCTCGCGAGATAGATCTGCGACGATGTCCCACCATTCGCCGAGGCAAACAAAACCTGCTTCCCATCCGGCGAGAACCGCCCCCCCGACTCACCCTCCTTCCAGAACGTCACCTGCCGCTCAGTAGCCTGGACTGTTCCAGTCCCCTTCCCATCGAGAAGTGCCACCCATAGATGACTCACCTTCGAGTTCTTCTCCAGATCCACATCCACCACCGAGAACATCACCCACTTGCCCTCAGGCGAAATCTGCGGATCGCTCACTCGCTTGATCCGCTGCAGATCCACAAACGTCATCGGCCTCTTACCCGAAGCCGATCCCACACTCTGCCCGGATGCGACCCCACACAGCACCACCCCAACCAGGAACCCGGTAATCAATCTCATCGCGCCAGTCTACCCCTGGCGATTGTCTATTCTCAATCACCCAATGCTCAAGCTACCTCCCGCACCACTCCCTCAAAATCTCCGGCGACACACTCTCTTACCGGTAGCTCCACCGCTACAGCCGCGCCATGGGGATGCAGGTTGAACACGCTGATCTCTCCGCCATGCTCCCGCACAATCCCATAGCAGATGCTCAACCCCAGCCCCGCCCCCTCCCCTGGCCCGCGAGCGGTATAGAACGGATCGAATACCCGCTCCGGATCTCGGAACCCCGGCCCGGTGTCACTCACAATCACCTGTACTCTGCGATCGTCATGACTCACCGCAACCCGAATTACAGGCTCCTTGTTTTTTCCCCCTGCGGAGGCAATCGCCTGAGCCGCATTATTCAGCAGATGCTCCATCACCTCCCGCAGCCGATTCCTGTTGCCTCGTACGCACGGTATGTTCTCTCCGGCCTGCACGGCCAGCTGAACCCCTCTGTTGGCAAGCTTTTCCTCACACTCTCGCGTCAGCTCCTGTAGGAGGGAGGTCATATCTACCTGCTCCACCTCCACCGCCGCCGGTCTCCAGAAGGTCAGCAGGCGCTCCATCGTCTCTCGTATCCGCAGGGCCTCCCGGACGATCGTCCCGGCATCCTCCTGCACCCTCGGGTCCTTCGACGTCTCCGCAATCAACTCCGCAAATCCAAGCACCGCCGTCAGCGGGTTGTTCAGCGCGTGAGCCACGCCACCCGCTAACAAACCCAACCCAGCCAGTTTTTCCGCTCGTTGCAGCCGCTCCGCCAGGGAGAAGTTCTCCATTGTCCGGCTCAGCTTGACGGCCAGCATCTCCAATGGCCGAATCGCCTCCTCCACGACGCGCCGGGGTATGCTCAACATCTGATCCGCGCCAACCGCCAGCGCTCCCACCATCCGCCCGCCCGTGGTCCACAGTGGCACCACAATCGCACGTCCGAACCCCGGACTCTCCGTGTCCGCTCCCAGCACTACAGCAAAACTCTGCATTGCCACCCGCATTCCTGAGCCGTCGCCGTCACCTCGCAACGGTCCCGCCCCCCCCTTGCTCTCCCCCTCCACCACACGCTCTCCCAATGCGTGTAACGCCTTTACCGTCATCGCATCCATGCCTAAACTACCAGCGACATACAGGCCCCTTTCGGTATCCCGTACCAGCATCGCCACCCTGTAGAAGACGCTCTTCTTCGCCACGACCTGGCATATCCTGGTGGCCAACTCGCCAATATCGCCGTCTGGAGGCAG
Organism: Edaphobacter sp.; assembly: GCA_025462645.1. Classification (GTDB taxonomy): domain Bacteria; phylum Acidobacteriota; class Terriglobia; order Terriglobales; family Acidobacteriaceae; genus Edaphobacter. Next base: position 13,556 of record JAOAPB010000110.1, read on the forward strand.
ACGGGCGTCCAACCGTGCATACGTCTCGATCTCCTCCCGAATCCTTCTGTTCTGTTGCATCTCCTTTGCATGGAACCGCCCGCGAACGCGCAACAGCCACATCGATACCGCGGCCCACACCGTCGTCACCAGACAGATCCAATGCATCGCCGGCAGCCTCCACACCCCGCCTAATCCGACCGACATCACCAAACCTCCAGCTTTCGCGTCTATCCTTGAGGTAGATACTGGGAGCACGGAACAGCAAGCGCACCACTACCGCTCCGTTTCGCCCTGGAGTTTTCACAGATGAAGCCGTTTTCAGCTATCTCCGCAGGCCTTCTCGTCCTATCTCTCCTCGGAATATCGACCAGACCGGCCACTGCCTTCGCCGCTGTCGCAAATTCGGACGCAGCCGAGCAGGACCCCGCAGGCTTCGGTCCCCTCGACCCCACTCCCCCCACCGGCCTCACTCCCCAGCAGATCATCGAGAAGTTCGCCGCCCGCGAGTCCGTCTTCAACCAGGCTCGCCAGAACTACACCTTCCGCCAGAGCGTAAAGGTCGACACCATCTCGGAGGACACCGGCCGTGTCGACGGCGAGTACCAGCAGGTCACTGACATCACCTTCAACCGTGAAGGCAAGCGCGAAGAGCACGTAGTCTTTGCCCCCCAGAACACACTTGAACGCGTAATGATGTCCCCCGCCGACTTCAAGGACATCGAACAGCGCCTCCCCTTCGTCCTCACCACCGAAGACCTGCCCCAGTACGACATCACGTATCTCGGACGTCAGAAGGTCGACGAGCTGGATACCTATGTCTTCAGCACCGGCCCCAAGGTCCTCGAAAAAAACAAGCGCTACTTCCAGGGCAAGGTCTGGGTCGACCAGCAGGACTTCCAGATCGTGCTCATCAATGGAAAGAGCGTCCCCGACGACAAGCGCAAGGGCCACGAGGACCTATCCCCACCCTTCACCACCTACTACGAGCAGGTCGACGGCAAGTATTGGTTCCCCACCTACACCAAGGCCGAGGGCAACCTGCACTTCGCCGGCGGCAGCGGTTACATGTCGCAGGACGTCCACCTTCGCACTGTAGTCAAGTACAGCGATTACAAGCAGTTCCACGCCACGTCGCGCATCATTTATAACGGCGAAGACATCACGAACAACAAAGCTCCCGAAGAAAAGGACAAGCAGCCCCAACCGACAGCTCCGCCGAAGTAGGCCAGGCGGAGCTATCTATCCTATCTGGTCAGCCTAGGTCGTCTCGCAATGCGCATCCGGATCGGCGTGCTGCTCCGACATCCAGCGATCCATCAGTGTACCCGCGCAACGGGCTCCGCACAGATGCTTCACTCCGGCTGAATGCGCATGGTACGTCTGCCATCGCGTGAGCTTGATCAGGGGCTGATCCTCTTCCGGTTTCTGCCCCTGAAAACAGTCCACCCAGGCCAGCCACCAATCCCCGCCTTCGCCCTTTTTATCGCCGCACACGTCGCATTGGTAACTTTCGCTATAAGCCATTCAATCTCTCCTGCCGCTGAAAATATCACATCCCTACTTCAACGACATCGGATCCACCCGACCTGAGTCCGCATGCATCTGCCAATCCGATTCATCGACGGCCTCAAAGTCCGTTCCCTTGATGCCCCCAAGTTTGTGCAGATCCTCATCGTTCCACCGCTTGTCCGGAGCACCGACAAGGAACCACGGACTCCCGTTGTCCGACAGAATCATCCCATACTTCTTCAACCCCTTCAGAATGATCTGGTTCTCCTTCGAGTATCCCGAGATGTCCACATCTGCCTTCAGCCTGAATCGTTGTCCCATCGGGGGATACCCAGGATCCTCGATCCTCGAAGCAAAGTGTCGCGCCGGCCACACAAAGGCGCGCTGCGTCTTTGGAACCGTAAAGCGTAGGGCATGTCTCACCTCGCCAGCCGTAATATCCTCATAGCGCAACAGTCCCGGTAGCACCGGCAGCCCCGCCGCATCGGTGGATGTCTTGCCGTCCGGACGCAGCGCGTTGCTCGTCAGGTCCATCTTGATGCCCGCGCCAGCCGTCCAGCTCCCATCCGGTTGCTTCACCACGCCGCCCACCTCGATCAACATGCATCGGCCCTCGTCCACCATGATGATGTGACGATCGCTGTCGAGTGGCGAGTTCGGCCCCCCTTCGATCAATGCATCGGACGACATTGGATAGTTCCCCTGATCGCTCTCATCCGAGTACAGGAACTTGATCTTCACGTATTTGACTGACGGCTTGATGATCGTGATCGGTATCCCGTTTCCCGGGTCCGATCCGAAGTTCGGATGTAACGGCTTATCCACGCCAATGTTCCGCACATACGCATCGGAGTGCTCGTCTCTCTTCGCCCCGGCGATCGGAGTGTTCCAGACATTATCGGCGGGAAAGATCGGGCATCCCGCGATCTGCGGACCAGCGGTAAGGGTGTTCTTTGGCACTTCGGCGGCGGTCACAACGGAGTTGGTCCTTTTAAAGTGCCAGACAAGCGCCAGGACGACGACGATAAACCCAACCATCAAAATATCCACTAACTTATGGTCCCTTAGCCGCATAGCAGTCCTCCACTCTCGTTCGCCGGCCACTCCATCTGACCCGCACGCTCCCCGTATATCCGTATATCATTGACTGCATCATCTTACCTCCGATGCCGAGGTAACCCAGGCGCCCGTCAACGCATCTCAACCTTCCAAACGCACTATGGTGTGCTCTGTCACTTCTACGTCGGTTCCTGTTTTACTCGGCCCCGGGTTCCCTCTCAAAAATTCTATGGCACGAGTTCTCGTTATTGGCGCAGGAGTTATGGGTTTGGCAGCAGCGTATCAGGCTGTCGCCGACGGACATCAGGTCGACGTCATCGAAGCCGCTCCTGAGCCTGGCGGCATGGCCGGTCACTTCGACTTCGACGGCGACTCCATCGAACGCTTCTACCACTTCGTCTGCCACACCGACTACCCCACCTTCGATCTCCTGCAAGAACTCGGCATCTCTCATCTCTTGCATTGGGTTCCAACATCCATGGGCTTCTACACCGAGGGCAGACTCCATCTTTGGGGAAATCCCATTGCGCTCCTCGCACTTCCCGGCGTCAGTCTCATCTCGAAGCTTCGTTATGGCCTGTTGGCCTTCATCAGCGTCCGGCGCGACACATGGCCTGCGCTCGAAGATCAATCCGCAAAGGACTGGATCCTTCGCTGGTGCGGCGAAGATGTCTACCGGCGATTCTGGAAGGCCCTCTTCGAATTCAAGTTCTACGAATACACTGACAACATCTCCGCCGCCTGGATCTGGACGCGCATCCGTCGTATCGGCCGCTCCCGCAAAAACCTTCTGCAGGAGGAGCTCGGCTACATCGAAGGCGGATCGAAGACCCTGGTAGACACTCTCATCCGCAACATCGAATCCGGCGGTGGACGCGTGCACCTCGGCTGTCCAGTCCGCTGTGTCACGACCGACAACAACCACGTCACGGGAGCTGCCACAGCCGCCAGGCACTTCGAGGCGGACTTCGTTATCTCTACCACTCCGACGCCTTATATCTCCGCGATGGTTCCCGATCTTCCAGAGGAGTGGAAGGAACGGTATCGCTCTATCCACAACATCGGGGTCATCTGCGTCATCTTCAAGCTGAAGCGTCAGGTTACGCCGCACTTCTGGGTCAACGTCTCCGTGCCGGAGATCGGCATTCCCGGCGTCGTCGAACTGTCCAACCTTCGCAAGGGAATTACGAACACCATCGTCTACGTTCCCTACTACATGCCCATCACAAATGAAAAGTTCTCGTGGGAAGATAAGCGCCTTCTGGACGAAGCCTTTGACTGCCTGCGCCTCCTCAATCCGCAGCTCACCGCAGACGACATCATCGCCGTAAAGGTCGCTCGTCTCAAACATGGTCAGCCTATCTGCGAACCCGGCTTCGCAGCCAGGATCCCCCCTGTCCAGACACCGATCCGTGGATTGCAGATCGCCGATACCTGCTTCTATTACCCCGAAGATCGAGGAATCGCGGAGAGTGTTCGATTGGGTCGCTCCATGGCCAGGACCGTCTCTACCCAGGCTAATTCGGTCCTGGCGGAGCATCCTGTCCAAGTAGAGCATTCGGTTCCTGCGGAGCAGATGAATTGATCTCCTTGCAGCCCGCGGTGAAAAAATCTTCTCTCCGCAGCACCCGCAGGGCGGAGTTCTGGCTCCTCGCGGTCTTATTTCTTGTAGCGCTGTGCACTCAGCTCATTGCCGTAAGACGTAACCTCAACGTCTACGATGAATCTCTCTCTCTCTACGGAGCCGATCGCGTCCTGCGCGGCGAGGTTCCCTATCGCGACTTCTGGACCATGTATGGTCCTGCCCAGTTCTATCTACTCGCCGGCTTCTTCAAGCTCTTCGGAGTTAGCGCCCTTGTGGGCCGGATCTACGATGCGCTCATCCGGTCAGGCATCGCCTGTGCCTGCTTTGTTCTCGCCGACCGCCTATCCAATCGACGCTATGCAGCCCTCGCCTTTGCCGCTGTTCTTCTATGGCTCACCTGCATCGACAACCCCGCGTACAACTTCCCCATCTTCCCCGCGCTTCTCGTCTCTCTCATCAGTTGCCTCTTCCTCTCTCGATACCTGCGCGACCCCTCCAGATCACGACCGCTCTTCATCGCCGGAGCGCTCGTGGGTGTTACCGTCTCCTTCCGTCACGACTCCGGCTTTTATCTCTGCGTCGCCCAGGCCATCACGCTCGCGTGGAGCGCCGTCGCCACCCGCGTACCCGGTGCCTCCCCGCTTAGGGTACTCTTCGACCTCCGCCGGCCGGCGCTCCTCTATCTCGCTGGCATCTTTACCATCGCCGTTCCGCTCCTGCTCTTTCTATTGTGGAAGATCCCGCTCCACGATCTCTTCTACGACCTCTTCTACGTCCCCGGAAAGATCTATCCCAGGATGCGCAGCCTTCCCTTCGAAGGTTTAGACGAGTTGCGCCACCTGCGCCAGCCCTTTCGATGGGAAGGCCGCGCAGTACTCGAACAATCTATTGTCTTCTTCCCCGTGCTCGTCTGCCTCGCCTCTCTGGCGGCGCTCCTGATCTCGAGCGAAACGAGGCGCATCTTCGACCATCACTGGCAGAGATATACCTTCGCGCTTCTCACCCTTCTCGGCTCGCTCTTTTTCATTAAGGGCTTAATCCGGGTAAGTCCCCTCCAGATGATGCAGAGCATCCTGGTCGGCACGATCCTCATCGCAGTCCTGCTGGGCCGAATCTCTCGTCTCAACCGAGCGATGTCCCTCTTCGTAGGCAGCTGCGCCTTCTACCTCATCGTCTGCACCGCGCCGCTGCTTGCCGACTATGCGCTGTTCACCCGCACAAATCTTTCGGACCTTCATCATCCTGAAACTCCCCGCTCGCTCTACAGGACGTGCCACCCACCAGCCGGTCTCGAGCGGGCTCGATGCCTGATCGTCGATCCAGACTCTGCCGCCGCAATTCAGGAGATCGAGCGCCGCACCTCGCCCACGGACAGGATCTTCGTCGGCGCCGGCAGGCACGACAAACTCTTCTGGAACGACGTTCGTTTCTACTTTGCCTCGGGACGGCCCTCCGTCACGAAGTGGTACGATATGCATCCCGGCGTTCAGACCACGTTCCCCATCCAGAACGAGATCATCGACTCAATCCGCCATAACTCCCCGAAGCTGATCGTCCTCAACTCTACCTGGGACGATACTTCGGAGCCAAATGACAGCCGCTACTCCAGTGGAGTTACCGCACTCGATGATTACATCCGAGATAATTACGCCCCCCAGAGACGTCTCGGAAACATAACCATCCTCGTTCCGAACGAACCCGCGCCAAACAGCATCGTCAAGTCGAAATAATATTCGACGTCTCTAAGCTGGCGTCTTCAAGCCGCAGGCTCAGCTTCGAAGTACAGGTACTTCCGCCACGCCGCATCCGCGCTGCCTATCATCCGCATGATATGCCGCGACGTGTGCAGTGAGAACGGTCTCGGCTCCCGGAGCAGCCGCATCTCCGTCATCTCATGGAGCATCTGATTGCCCTTCCGTCGATTGCAGTCATGGCAGCAGGCAACAAGATTCTCCCACGTCGAAAGCCCACCCCGCGACCGGGGAATCACATGATCCAGTGTCAGCTCTCCCGCCGTCAGTATCACGCTGCAGTATTGGCAGCAGTTGCGGTCGCGCAGCAGGATGTTCTTGCGAGAAAGAGCTCGGGTCTGGTGCGGAATCCTGCGGTACTCCAGCAGTCGGATAACGCTCGGCATCGCCACACGCATCCGCTGTGCGTGCAGCACCGCGCCCTGCTCCTCCTCGGTTCGCGCCACGCCCTTCAGAACCAGCACCAGGGCTCGCCGCGCGCCGCAGATATTGATCGGCTCATACGACGCATTCAGCACCAGCACCGGTGTCTGCATCGCCGGCTGGCGAAACACGCCAACCCGTACATCCACCTCGGTCATCACGCGTCCGGTCGCATGTCCGTTCGCGTGCCCGATGTGCCGCTTCCCACTCAGCCCTTGCTTCCGCATCTTCCCCGACTGCATCTCAAAACCCTCCAGGTACTGTTCGCACTCCGCCAAACTGCTCTACCAATCTCTGACCCGCGTCCCAGGCGGCGGTTTCGGACCTCGCCTCCCACAATGCAACCATCTCCCTCTGGGCCCGCGATACCGTGGCCACCCAGACCTTGCTCGCTCCGCCCCGTCGAAGTATCCGCGCACAGGCGCGTGCGGTAGCTCCGGTCGTATAGATGTCATCCACCAGCAACACCTCGCGACCGATCAAATTCGCCCTCTCGCCCAGCGCGAACGCGCCCTGCAGATTTCTCCTTCGCCCTCTGGAGGTCAATTCAAACTGGCTCCTCGTATCCTTCACCCGCAGGATGACGCCGTGCGCAGCTCGCAGCCTCCACTCCGGCCTGCTCCTCTTCAATTCAGCGAGAGCAGCATCCGCCAGCAGCACCGCTTGGTTGTAGCCACGCTGCCGCTCCTTGGCAGGAAACAGCGGCACAGCCACCACCATCAACTCCGCGCCAGCCCTGCCCTCCAGAGTCTCTATCGCCCGAGCAAGCATCCTGCCCAAAGGCCGAGCCACAGCCCGCATCCCTTCATACTTCAGCAGATGCACCATCTCCCGCAGCTCATCCTCATAGACCCCGTAAGCCACGGCCTGTTCAAACTCCGGCGGCGCCATCCGGCAGGGCGAGCAAAGCAGCCCCTCCACGGGAAACTGCCCCGCAAACCGAACCCCTTCCATGTCGAGAGTCTCCCCGCAGTGCCCACACAGCGTCGCCGACTGCTCTGATACGCCGTCAATACAGTTGTCGCAAACAGGAGCGAATCCAGCCCGGAGCAACGGCCCACCACAAGCTCTGCAATCGGCTGGAAAGAAAGTAGTTACTAAATCATCGACAGCAGCCCGAACCACCCTGCCCGGACTTCGCAGCACGCGCGAAACAGCGCGCCATTCCACCACCCCACCTGGGGGACCACCGGGTGGAGCCCCAGCGGTATCTCCGAGCGCATTGTCATTCAAGCATTCGCTGAAGACGCACCTCACTCGCAGCACAGGAAAATCCCGCGCCAATGCCAGTAGTATAAGCCTTCCGCGCTATCTCCCGTCAACAATGTTGCACCACGGAAGATGCATCGAACCCGTAAGGATATCTCGCTGATACACTCCCATCGAAGCGGAACACAGCTTGGTAAGCGGGAGACATACACATGGCAACGCCCACATCCGTCAAACCCACCTTTCAACCCTTCGTCCCCGCCACCGCCTCCCGTCCCGAATTCACCGTCCGCGCGCTCATCCTCGGAGCCCTCTTCGGCATCCTCTTCGGAGCGGTCACGGTCTACGTCGGCCTTCGAGCAGGTCTTACCGTAGCGGCCAGCATCCCCATCTCCGTCCTCTCCATCTCCATACTCCGCGCCTTCGGCAGAGCCAGCATCCTCGAGAACAACATCGTCCAGACCACCGGAAACGCCGGCCAATCGATCGCCTCGGGAGTCATCTTCACCCTGCCCGCGCTCATCTTCCTCGGCTTCGACCTCGAATCGACGCGCATCTTCGCCCTGGCCCTCTTCGGCGGATGGCTCGGCGTTCTCTTCATGATCCCGCTCCGCCGCCAGCTCATCGTCGAAGAACACGGAACCCTAACCTACCCCGAGGGCACCGCCTGCGCCGACGTCCTGATGGCCGGCGAACGTGGAGGCTCCTTCGCATCACGCGTCTTCCTGGGCCTCGGCCTCGGCGGCCTGTACACGCTCTTCCAGAACGACAACCTCTTCGGACTCTTCCCCAGCCAACCCGACTATCAACCCGACCTGACTCCCCAACACATCCTCAAAGGCTCAGCCATCCGAGCCGACGTCACCTCGGAGTACCTCGGCGTCGGCTACATCATCGGACTCCGCGTCGCAGCCGTCATGTTCGCAGGTGGCGTCTTCTCCTGGCTCGTCCTGATGCCCGCCATCTACTTCTTCGGCTCCCACCTCTCCACACCGCTCTACCCTGGCACCGTGCCCATCCACGACATGTCTCCCTCCGACCTCTGGAAGACCTATGTCCGTCCCATGGGCGCCGGAGCAGTAGCAGCCTCAGGGCTCATCACCCTGCTCCGTACAGCGCCCACCATCATCAGCGCTCTCACCGCAGGCCTCAAGACCATGGGCAAGAACAAAGGGGAAGCCCCGGCCCAGCCCCTCCGCACCGAGCACGACCTCCCCATGTCCGTAGTCCTCGGTGGGTCCATCCTGCTGGTCGCTCTCATGTGGATCTTCCTGCAGTTCCACCCAGTCCCGGGAGCTCAGGTCGGCCCTCTTGCCAATCTCGTGGCCTCGCTGCTGGTCGTCGTCTTCGGATTTCTCTTCGTCACCGTCAGCGCCCGAATCGTCGGCATCGTCGGCAGCTCCGCCTCCCCGGTCTCGGGCATGACCATCGCCACCCTCATGGCCACCGCGGCGATCTTCCTCGTTCGCGGCTGGACCGCACCCGCATTCGGAGCGCTCGCCATCACCATCGGCGGCATCGTCTGCATCGCCGCCTCCAACGCCGGAGACACCGCCCAGGATCTCAAGACCGGCTTCCTCATCGGCGCCACACCCTGGAAGCAGCAGCTCGCCATCATGATCGGCGTCATCATCTCCGTCTTCTCCATCGGGGCCACGCTCAATGCCATGAACACTGGCCTCGAGCAATTCCAGCGCCTGCAAAAGCCCATCCCCTTCGTCCTCTCCAGCCTGCCCGACGGCGTCCAGGCCACGGGCCGGTTCACCCGCGATCACATCACCCTCACAGCGCATAACGCAGACAACGCCTCGAAAGAAGAGGTAAGCAACGCAAAACAGTACGTGCTGTTAAACGCCATCGGCTCGACAACCCTCGAGGATGGCAAGTACCTCTACAACCCCGCGACGGGCCAGATCGAAATTCAATGGATTCAGGGCATCGGCAGCGAAAAAGCAGCCGCGCCGCAGGGACGCCTAATGGCCACCGTAATCAACGGCATCCTCTCGCGCAAACTGCCATGGGGAATCGTTCTGCTGGGAGTGGCGCTGGTCTTTGTGGTCGAGATGCTGGGCGTCCGTTCCCTCACATTTGCGGTGGGCGCTTATCTGAGCATCGCTACCACTCTGGCGATTCTTGTAGGCGGAGTCATGCGATGGATGGTCGATCGCGCACTGGCCAAAAGCGGAGTTGATCTCAGCGAGTCCGAGTCGGAGATCAGTCCCGGCAGCCTCTACGCTTCAGGCCTGATTGCCGCAGGCGGTATCGTAGGACTTCTCGGCGTCTGCATCAAGCTGCTGGAAGGTCTCTCCGAACAACGCGGAGGCCACTGGACGCTCTGGCGGTTCAGCGAGCATAATCCGCTGCATCACAACTGGGTCAGCATCCTTATGTTTGCGCTCCTAGCGTTTTCTCTCTACTACTTCGCAAGAAAGCCGTTGAAGACCGAAGGATGAGATAGCTTTTGGGAGAAGAGATCAGACCGCATCAAATCTTTATCCTTTCAACTGCTCATGGCTTAGCTCCTCATTGCGCCTTTCGATCGCTGCAGACGCCTGAGGCTTGAGGTTCCGAAGAATCTCAAGGAGTTTGCCAGGATCGAACGACTCAAGCTGAAAGTCGGCCTGCGGGCAATCGTTGTATCCCGGAGCTGAGATGGCGATGATTGGAACTGCGGGTTGAAGCAACTTCAGTTCGCAAGTCAGCTCGGCCGCGGAGATGTCTTCGAGACCTCCATCGAGCACAACGCCACTAACAGCGGGAAATCGCTTGAATGTCTCCAGCGCCTCCCTACCGCTATAAGCCGTGAGAACGTTGAACTTGGCAGTTTCGATCACCAGCTTGCGGGTAGATATGCTGCCAGGAAACTCCCGGTCAATCACGAGAAAACAAGGTCTGATCATCCGCGCATTATCTGCTAAATAAAACAGCTATGACTAGTCGAGTTGGCATCCGGGATACCGCCTGGTTGCAGAGCACTCGCAGTACAGCTGATGCTATGTCCCCATAATGCGTTCAGGCTGAGGTCTATAGCCCGGATAGATGCAAAGGTAGATAGAAGGAGAAGACCGAGCCCTGTGACGGCTGACTGGTGACATCGATCGATCCGCCATGTGCCTCGACGATAGCCTTCGCGATAGCCAACCCCATGCCCGTCCCCTGCACCCGATAGCGCTGGCCCTGGCCACGGTAGAACTTGTCGAAGATCATCATGCGTTCCAGATCGTCAACCCCGACTCCTCGATCGGCAACGCTGGTAACCAGCTGACCGCGAGCCACCTCTGCGCTGATGAAGATGGGCGTTGCCTCCGCCGAATACTTCGCGGCGTTCTCAAGGAGATGCTGGAGCACCTTGGCGATGCGCTCCAGATCCATCTCGACCATGGGAAGGGACTCCGGAAGGCGGATATCAATCGGACGAGCACACACCCGGGGCTGTACCGCCTCGAGCGCAAGGTCCACAGCCTCGCGCATGGCATGCGGACGCAGGTCGAGCTTGATATCGTGAGCATCCAGATCCGCCATCTCCATGGCCTGCCCGACGAGACGGTTAAGGCGGCCCGCCTCCTCTTCAATGACCTGCATCATCTCTCCACTCTGCGCGGGATCGAGCAGAGGATCGCTCCGGAGGCTGGTAATCGCAGCGGTGATCGAAGTCAAAGGTGTCCGCAGCTCGTGTGCCACGGAGTCGAGCAGGGCATTGCGGAGCCGCTCACTCTCACGGGAGGCCTCCACACGGGTAAGCGTTTCGACAGCCCCAGCGCGCTCAATGGCGATGGCCGCGAGCCCACAGACAGCATCGAGGGCCTCTGGCGATGTACCCGCACCCGTGATGCCGACAGCACCGATAGGCCGTGTCCCCAGCAAAATAGGCACTAAGGTGACGTCGCGCGTCTCATCGCGATGATGGTCGCGCGAGTAGGCTGCATCGCGAAGCTCTGCCGCTGTGACATCCATATAGTCGGGGCTCGACCGGTACACGCGATCCTTCTCCCGCAGATAGACCGCAGCGCCGGCGAGATTGAAGGTTGCGGCGATCATCTGAGGCAGCGTATTGAGCAGGTCGATCACATTGCCCTTCACCAGCATCTGCTGGCTGAACTCATAGAGCCGTTCGGCCTCGCGCTGGCGGCGACGGGAGATCTTCGCCTCCCTGCGTGCACGCTCCGCCAGTTGGCTGGCAACAATGCCAGTGACCAGGAACGCAAAAAGCGCCACCCAGTTGCGGCCATCGCGAACGGTGAGGGTGAGAACAGGCGGCAGGAAGAAGAAGTTGAATGCCGCCGATGACAGGATGGAGAGATAGATGGCGTGCCGCAGCCCCCAGTTGGCAGCGACAAGGAGGATGGCAATGAGCAGGGTCAACGCCACCGTCGTCTCGTTCGCGTGCGCCCAGAGGAAGTACACAGCTACAATGACAGCGACAGTACCCGTAGATACTGTGTAGCGGATTACACTTCTCAAAGCCGATCGTCGCACTCCCATATCTTATCCCTATGCACACTCCCAACTCACCGAACCCCGCCGCCAAGAGCCCTGAAGAATGGCTGGAGAAGGTTGCGCCAGAGAAGACGCGCGGAACCTTCAAGCTCTTCCTCGGCTATGCGCCGGGCGTGGGCAAGACATACAACATGCTGAGCGAGGCAATCCGCCGGCATCAGCGCGGAGAAGATATCGTAATCGGCGTTGTGGAGACGCACGGGCGGCCACGCACGGCGGAGCTCGCCGCACAACTCGAACAGATTCCGCGCCAGCGGATCGAATACAAGGGAGTGGTCTTCGAGGAGATGGACCTCGATGGCATTCTCGCGCGTCGGCCGCAGATCGTCCTGATCGACGAGCTGGCCCACACCAACATCGAGGGCAGCAAACACCGCAAGCGGTACGAGGATGTACTCGACGTATTAGCGGCAAATATCGACGTACTGGCAACGATGAACGTACAGCACATCGAGAGCGCCGCGCCTACAGTGCAGAGCGTCACCGGCATCCAGATCCGGGAGACCGTGCCGGACTGGCTGATCCAGCGAGCCGACGAGATCGTAATGGCTGATCTGACGCCTGAGGCCTTGCAGACACGTATGAGCCGCGGCGATATCTATGGCGTCGACCGCGCGGAGAAGGCGCTCGCCAACTTCTTCCGACGCGGCAACCTGATTGCCTTGCGCGAGCTCGCGTTGCAGCACGTCACCAAGGCAGTCGATCGCAATCTCACGGCCTACATGGACGCAAAGCGCATTCAGGACACCTGGGCTGTGCGCGAACGCGTCGCGGTATGCATCAGCTCGAACAGCGCCTCGCAGATGTTGATCGCCCGCGGTGCACGCGTGGCCGAAGGTGTCGGCGGCGAGCTCTTCGTGCTCCATATCGAGACCGACCGGGAGCACCTGGAAGAAGATCAAAGCACGCTTGAGGCAAACATGCAGTTTGCCCGCAATCTGAACGCACAGGTCTTCGTCGTTAAGGGAAAGAACATCGCCCACACCGCTGCCGCCTTCGTGCGCGAGAGGCGAATCACGCATATCGTCTTCGGCCGTACCGCCGTCACCGGTCTGCGAAAATATCTCTACTACTGGGCGATCCAACACTTCCTGCGCGAAGCCCCCAACGTGGATGTCCACATCGTCACACAGCACTCGGAGCATGAATGAAGCAGAATGAACGCGACCAGCCGGCAAAGATCCTGATCGTCGACGACGAGCCGCAGATCATCCGCGTCCTCAAAACAGCGCTCTCCACCCAGGGCCACTCGATCCGCACCTCGCTGAACGGCCTCGACGGTCTGCTCGTCTTTCGCGAGTGGAATCCCGATGTGGTGATCACGGACCTCTCCATGCACGAGATGAGCGGCATCGAGCTGTGCCACCAGATTCGCGCGACGAGCAAGACCCCCATTATTGTGCTCTCTGTGCGCGATCAGGAGGCTGTGAAGGTCGCGGCGCTCGATGCCGGAGCCGACGACTACGTTACGAAGCCATTCAGCATTCAGGAGCTTCAGGCCCGCGTGCGCGCCCAGTTGCGTCGCACAACCACGCCCAAGGAGACGCCGCAGATCATCTCGCTGGGCGACTTCGTCATCGACAGACCGCAGCATCGCGTGACCGTCCGCGGACAGGACACGCATCTTACCCCGAAGCAGTTCGACCTGCTGGTGTGCCTTGCAGAACACGCCGGCCAGGTGCTCACCCACCGCGCCCTGCTGCATGCCGTCTGGGGTACAAACGCCGATCAGCCCGAGTACCTGCGCGTCCATATCGGACAGCTGCGGAAGAAGATCGAGACCACCGACGAGCCGTGCTATATCGTGACGGAACCCTGGATCGGTTATCGCTTCCATCCCACCGGGAAAGACGAGTTGTAAAGCTCCTTTACGACTTCTTTACGAGTTTCCTACCCACCCTTTACGTTGAAAGGCATTCCATAGGGATAATGCCGTGCGTAAGGAGGCGGCGATGAGACCCCATGCTGAATACATCTGATTTACCTTCTCTTCTGTCTGCCACTCCGGGCTCCTTCCCTCCTTCTAGAAAGTTCAAGATCAGCCCGCTGTCCAGTCACTGGCACGACGCGCCGAAGGCTCTTACGACAAGCCGACCCGCAACACCCTATCACCTCTAATTGAAGGAGAGCACACCCCATGTGGGATATCGGATGCATTGCAGCAAGCGTGGCCTTCTTCATTCTGGCCATCGCCTACACCACCGGCTGCGACAGGCTGGGCACAAAGGAGAGCAAATGACGATCGAAGTCCTCCTTCTCTCGCTTGTCACTGTCGCACTCCTCGTCTACCTCGTCTACGCGCTTCTACGCCCAGAAAAGTTTTAGCAAGCTTCAAAAAGGAAAGCCTCGACCATGACCGCCAATGGCTGGTTTCAAATCTCCGTCTTCTTCGCCCTGATTCTCGTCTGCGCGAAGCCTCTCGGCCTCTATATGGCCCGCGTCTTCGAACGCGAACGCACCTTCGCTGACCGCGTCTTCCGCCCGATCGAGCGGCTGATCTATCGTCTCAGCGGCATCGATGAGTCCCATGAGATGCGCTGGACCGAGTACTCCGTCGTGATGCTGCTGTTCAGTGTTGTCACGCTGCTGGCAACATATGCGATCGAACGGCTACAGAGCTTATTGCCCTTGAATCCGCAGCACCTGGCCGCGGTCAATCCTGATCTTGCACTCAACACGGCCGTATCCTTCACGACGAACACGAACTGGCAGTCTTATGTGCCTGAGTTGACGATGAGCTACCTGACGCAGATGCTCACGCTGGCATACCACAACTTCTTCTCGGCAGCGGCGGGCATGGCACTGGCGGTTGCGCTGATCCGCGGCATCTCCCGCAAGGAGTCGAAGACCCTCGGTAACTTCTGGGTAGACATGACTCGCGCCTCGCTCTGGGTGCTTCTCCCCACCTGCTTCATCTATGCGCTTCTGCTGGTCTCGCAGGGAGTCGTACAGAACTTCCGCCCGTACGATCAGGCAAAGTTGGTGCAACCGCAGACTGTAACGACCACAGGTACAGATGGCAAGACAACGACGCAGACCGTCACTACGCAGAACATCGCCCAGGGTCCGGTCGCCTCGCAGGAGGCCATCAAGATGCTCGGCACCAACGGCGGCGGATTCTTCAACACCAACAGCGCGCATCCATTCGAGAACCCAACGCCGCTCTCGAACCTGTTGCAGATGTTCTCCATCTTCCTCATCCCTGCAGCCCTCACCGTTACGCTAGGCCGCATGACCCGCTCGCCCAGACACGGCTGGGCCGTCTTCGCCGCTATGTCCGTGCTCTTCTTCGCTGGAGTATTCGTCGCGTACTACGCCGAAGCCCAGCCCAACCCTCTGCTTCACTCCGTCAATCAGCAGGCAACGACCGCGCAGGCAGGCGGCAACATGGAGGGCAAAGAGGTTCGCTTCGGCATCGCCAACTCGGCACTCTTCGCCACCGTCACCACCGACGCAAGCTGCGGCGCGGTGAACTCCATGCACGACTCCTTCATGCCGCTGGGCGGACTCGTCCCAATGGTCAACATCATGCTGGGCGAGGTCATCTTCGGCGGCGTGGGAGCTGGGCTCTACGGAATGCTCATCTTCGTCATCCTCGCCGTCTTCATCGCGGGATTGATGGTAGGGCGCACGCCCGAGTACCTGGGCAAGAAGATCGAGTCCTTCGACGTGAAGATGGCCATGCTCTATGTGCTGATCTTCCCGCTCTCGATCCTCGGCTTTTCTGCCGCTTCGCTGATGATGCCAAACCTTGGCCTCTCCTCGCTCGCCAACGCCGGACCGCACGGCCTATCGGAGATTCTCTACGCCTACACCTCCGCCACGGGCAACAACGGCTCCGCCTTTGCGGGTCTCAGCGCAAACACACACTGGTATAACCTGTCGCTCGCTACAGCCATGCTGGTAGGCCGCTTTCTGATGATCGTGCCGATGCTTGCAGTGGCCGGCAGCCTTGCAAAAAAGAAGCTGGTGCCACCGTCACCCGGAACCTTCCCCGTGCATACGCCTCTGTTCACCGCCCTTCTGGTCGGCGTCATCCTCATCGTCGGTGCTCTCACGTTCTTCCCGGCGCTCTCACTCGGTCCCATCCTCGAGCACCTTCTGCTGCACGCCGGAAAAAGTTTCTAAGACAGAAAGAAAACACCAATGGCAAATACCCGCAAACGCTCTCTCTGGGACACAAAGATCGTACGTCGCGCTCTGGTCGACGCACTGGCCAAGCTGAACCCGCGCACCATGATGAAGAACCCGGTCATGTTCGTCGTGGAGATCGGCAGCGTCATCACCACCATCTATCTGTTCCGCAATATCGCCGCGCATCACCAGTCCGTGCGCTTCGATCTGCAGATCACGCTATGGCTCTGGTTCACGGTCCTCTTCGCCAACTTCGCCGAGGCCATGGCGGAGGGCCGCGGTAAAGCTCAAGCCGATGCGCTTCGCCGCGCCAAATCCGAGACGACCGCAGTCCGCCTGCGCAGCGACGGCAGCACGGAGGATGTACCCAGCTCCGACCTGCGCTCTGGCGATCTCGTTCTCGTAATCGCCGGCAGCATGATTCCTGGCGATGGTGAGGTAATCGAAGGTGTGGCCTCAGTCGACGAATCCGCCATCACCGGCGAGTCCGCTCCCGTGATCCGCGAGGCAGGCGGAGATCGCTCTGCCGTCACCGGCGGCACGCGCGTCCTCTCCGACCAGATCAAGGTACGCATCACCTCCAACCCCGGCGAGACCTTCCTCGATCGCATGATCGCGCTGGTCGAAGGTGCGGAGCGCCAGAAGACTCCGAATGAGATCGCCCTCAACATCTTGCTGGCCGGTCTCACGATCATCTTCCTGCTCGCAGTCGTCACGCTGCAGCCGATTGCGATCTATTCGTCCGCTCCCCAGACTGTCTTCGTTCTGATCTCGCTGCTTGTCTGCCTTATCCCCACGACTATCGGCGGCCTGCTCTCGGCCATCGGCATCGCGGGCATGGATCGCCTGGTGCAGCACAACGTCCTCGCCATGTCTGGCCGCGCGGTGGAGGCGGCAGGCGACGTCAACACGCTGCTGCTGGACAAGACCGGCACCATCACGCTCGGCAACCGGCAAGCCTCCGAGTTCATCCCCGCACCCGGTGTCACCAAAGATCAGCTGGCCGACGCAGCGCAGCTCTCCTCCCTGCCGGACGAAACGCCCGAGGGCCGCAGCATCGTCGTACTCGCGAAGGAGATGTATGGCCTGCGCGGCCGGGAGCTCGGCGATCTGCTGGCGGAGTTCGTACCCTTCTCCGCAGTCACGCGTATGTCAGGCGTCAACCTTGACGGCCGCATCATCCGCAAAGGCTCGACCGACGCTATCGCCGCCTTCATCAAGGAGAACGGCGGCACGATGCCCGAGGAGGTTCGCGCAGCCGTCGAAGTGGTCGCGCGCAGCGGAGGCACACCGCTGGTCGTAGCGGAGAATCGCACGGCACTCGGCGTCATCCATCTCAAGGACATCGTGAAGGGCGGCATGAAGGAGCGCTTCGCGCAGCTCCGCTCCATGGGGATCAAGACCATCATGATCACCGGAGACAATCCGCTCACCGCCGCCGCCATCGCTCGCGAGGCCGGTGTCGACGACTTCCTCGCCGAGGCCAAGCCCAAGGACAAGATGGACCTCATCAAGCGCGAGCAGGCCGAAGGCAAACTCGTCGCCATGACCGGCGACGGCACCAACGACGCACCCGCACTGGCCCAGGCCGACGTAGGCGTCGCCATGAACACCGGAACGCAAGCCGCGAAGGAGGCCGGCAACATGGTCGACCTCGACAGCAATCCCACCAAGCTCATCGAGATCGTCGAGATCGGCAAGCAGCTCCTCATGACACGCGGCGCTCTCACCACCTTCTCCATCGCGAACGACGTGGCCAAGTACTTCGCCATCATTCCGGCCATGTTCGCGGCAACCTTTCCCGTGCTCACCGCGCTGAACATCATGCACCTGAAGACGCCGCAGTCCGCGATCCTCTCGGCCGTCATCTTCAACGCACTGATCATCGTCGGCCTGATTCCGCTTGCACTGCGCGGCGTGGGCTACAAGGCCATGTCGGCAGAGGCGTTGCTCCGCCGCAACCTGATCATCTACGGCATCGGCGGCCTCATCGCGCCCTTCCTCGGCATCAAGCTCATCGACATGATCATCACCGCCATTCACCTGGCCTAAGGACATACGAACATGCGCCGCAATATCATCACTGCCATCCTCTACACCGTCGTAACCACCGTCCTCTTCGGCCTCGTCTACCCCTTCGTCGTCACCGGGGCCGCCCAGCTTCTCTTCAAGGACAAGGCGAACGGCCAGCTCATCCAGCAAAACGGGCAGCTCATCGGCTCCCGCATCATAGGCCAGCCCTTCTCGGCTCCCGGCTACTTCCACTCCCGGCCATCGGCTGCGGGCAACGGCTACGACGCCGCGAACTCCAGCGGCTCCAACTACGCCCCCACCAACAAGAAGCTCGTCGATCGCGTCTCTGGCGACGTCACGGCATTGCAACAGGATCACCCCAGCACGGATGTTCCAGTCGATCTCGTCACAGCCTCCGGCTCCGGACTCGACCCGCACATTACTCCCGCAGGCGCGGAGTTCCAGGTCGCGCGCATCGCCCACGAACGTCATCTCTCCGAGGACGCCGTCCGCCACGTGATCGCCCGGCACACCGAGGGCCGTCAGCTAGGCTTCCTCGGCGAACCCCGCGTCAACGTGCTCGAACTCAACCTCGAACTCGATCGCATCGCGCCTGTCAGCCTCATGAAATAGCGGTCAAACACAGGCATCCCGGATCGAACGTACTTTTCCTGGTGAGATCATCTTCCCAGGCAATGCATCTCTTTTGGTCTGACCTCTTCTCTGCTAGGATTGCCTGCCTATGGACTCCTTCAACTCAGCTCGTCGCGAACTCCTTAAACTCAGCGGGATGGGTCTGGCCGCAGCCGCAGCCACCACCGTACCCGCAGCCTACGCCGCCACCAAGCGCTCATCGCTCGCAGCTAATTCCTACATCTTCGACGTGCGGACCTATGGAGCCGTAGGCGACGGAAAGACGGTCGACTCCCCTGCCATCAACAAAGCAATCGAAGCAGCGGCGGCAGCGGGAGGAGGCACGGTGCTCTTCCCAGCCGGAACCTGGCTCAGCTTCTCTATCCGCCTGAAAAGCCACGTCAACCTCCACCTCTCCCAGGGCGCAATCATCCTTGCCGCAGATTCACCTCTCCCCGGAGCCACCACCGGCTACAACAGCGGCACCTACGATGCCGCTGAGCCCAACACCGCATGGGATGCCTATCAGGACTACGGCCACAATCACTGGCACAACTCCCTCCTCTGGGGCGAGGACATCCACGACCTCAGCATCACCGGCCCCGGCCTCATCTACGGCAAGGGCCTCAGCTTTGGAGGCAACCGCGCCGCCCGAGGCAACTACCCACTCTTCAAAGCCGAGCAGCCCGGCGTGGGCAACAAGGCCATCGCACTCAAGAACTGCCGCAACGTCATCTTCCGCGACTTCTCCATCCTCAAGGGCGGCCACTTCGGCTTCCTGCTCACCGGAGTCGACAATCTCACCATCGACAACATCACCATCGACACCGACCGCGACGGCATCGACATCGACTGCTGCAAGAACGTCCGCGTCTCCAACTGCTTCGTCAACTCGCCATGGGACGACGGCATCTGCCCCAAATCCAGCTACGCTCTCGGCTACGCCCGCGCCACCGAGAACATGACCATCACCAACTGCTACGTCTCCGGCTACTACGAGCTCGGCACCTTATACGACGGCACCTTCAAGAAGTTCGCCCCCGACTTCAGAGTCCCGCGCAACGGCCGCATCAAGTGCGGTACCGAGTCCAACGGCGGCTTCAAGAACATCACCATCTCCAACTGCGTCTTCGAGGGCTGCATGGGCCTTGCTCTCGAGAGCGAAGACGGCGCCCTCTGCGAGGACATCGCCATCTCCAACATCTCCATGCGCGACGTCGTCAACGCGCCGCTCTTCTTCCGCCTGGGCTCCCGTCTGCGCGGCCCCAGGGAGAGCACAAAGGTCGGAACCCTTCAGCGCGTCGTCGTCGACAACCTCGTCAGCTACAACACAGGAGCCCACATCTCCTCTATCCTCAGTGGCATCCCCGGCAACGCCATCCAGGACATCAAGCTCTCCAACATCTACATTCAGCACCTGGGCGGAGCCTCCGCCGACATGGCAAAGATCGTGCTCCCGGAGAACGCCGAGAAGTACCCCGATCCCCACATGTTCGGCACCGATACTCCCTCTCAGGGCTTCTATCTCCGCCACATCAACCGGCTAGAGATGAGTCACGTCGAGGTGCAGCCCGCACAGCCCGACCAGCGTCCCACCTTCTATCTCGAAGACGTCAACCGCGCCGACTTCATCGCCGTCACCGCCCCCACAACCCCCGCGGCCTTCCAGCTCAACAAGGTCACCGACCTCCGCATCCTGCTGAGCCGCGCGGCAAAGGACACGCAGCTCGACACCGCCGACAACAAAACCATCTAGCCAACGCCTAAGGTGTCCTTCCGGGTCGAATAACTCCCAGCGGGACGCCTCAACTCCTGTGCCTCAATTTCTGCGCCACGGTCTCCTGCGCCTCGTCCGCTCGAATAGGATTGTGCTGCGCCGAACTCCGTGTTTTCATCGGTTTGTGTATAACGATTGAGCAGCACACAGGAGCAATCCATGCCCTACCATGTCTCGCGAAACGGCCAGACGTACGGCCCTTATACTCTGGACGATCTACAGCGCTACGTCGCCTCCGGCAACATCCTCCCCACGGACCTGGCCAGAAGCGAGGAGATGCCTGAGTGGCTCCCCGTCGCCCAGATCCTCGGGACATCCGGAGCGCCACCGACTCCACCCCCAGCCTACGCAGCGCCCCCTGCATATCCGCAGGCTACCGGCGGCCCCTACCCCGATCCGCCGGACCTCAACTGGGGCCTGGAGCTTCTGCTCGGCTTCTTTACCTGCGGCCTCTTCGTCGTCGTCTGGAACCTGGTCATCGCCTCCTGGGCCAAGCGCGTCCAACCCGCCAGCACTGCCCTGACGTACTACATCATTGCCACCGTCCTCGTCGTGCTCCACTTCGGCGGCTCGTACGGCGTCTTTCTAGCCACCATGCAACACCAGCACCCGCATCAGAGCGTCCTTGGCGGCATCATCGGTATTGCCAGTTGGATTCTCCGCTTGATCGCCCGTTTCACCCTTCGCAACACGCTCGAGCAACACTTCAACGGTCCCGAACCACTTGGCCTGCGCCTGAGCGGCGTGATGACGTTCTTCTTCGGAGGCCTGTACTTCCAGTACAAGCTCAATCAGATTAACGAGATGAAGCAGGCGCTCCGCTACCGGACCATCGCATGATGACGCCCGCCAGCGGCAGCCGCATCGCGAACCTCTCGCGTGCGGCTGCACCCCTGGCTCTAGCCGGCTTAGCCGCCACCACGCTGTTGCTTTTTCCCCCTGCGCAATACAGCTTCTACCCGCAGTGCCCCATCTATAACTCCCTGCACCTTCTATGCCCTGGCTGCGGCACCACATGCGCTCTCGCCGCCCTGCTTCGCGGCCACGTCAAAGAAGCTCTCCGCCTCAACGCCCTGACCACTCTGCTGCTCCCCATCCTCATCGCCTACGCCATCGGCACCTACCGCGGTCTCCTGAATCACAAGGACCTGAATCACCGGCAGATGACCTGGTCTCGACTACCCTCCGGAGTCCTCTACGCCATAGCCGCGATTGCCGTCATCTTCACGATCGTTCGCAATCTACCGTTGTAATCGGACGCAAAACGGCCCCGGCATCTACGCCGAGGCCATCCTGAAACTGCCGTCACAACTGGCGCTTACGCTTCGACCGCAACTGCCTCTGTCACCGTTGAAGCAGGACCGCCCTTCAGGTCCGTGCCGCCTGGCTTGCGGATGTCGATGCCGCCCTTGAAGAACGCGCCATCCTCAATCGAGATGCGCGCCGCGATGACGTCGCCCGTGAGCGAGCCTTCGCTGCGAATGTCCACGCGATCGCTCGCCTGGCAGTTGCCGCGAACCTTGCCGAGCACAACGATCTCGCGCGCGACGATGTTGGCTGCGACCTGGCCATTGCGGCCCACGGTGACGCGATTACCGGGGAGGTTGATGGCGCCCTCGACCTTGCCATCGATATAGAGGGACTCCGAGCCGGTCAGCTCGCCCTTAACGACAAGAGACTTGCCGATCGTCGCCTGCTCGCCCGTGGGCACTGCAGCTGCATTCGAACTACTGCTGCCGACCGTCGCTGACCGGGTCGGGCTGGCCTCAAAGCTCGTAGCAGGTGGCGCCGGGCGCACCGGTTCAGGAGTTGAGGGGCTATTGCTTCCGGGCTGATTCGGTTTCCACATATTCGTTCATATCCTTTCGCACTGCTCAATGTCGCCGCTGCGGGCTGCTGGAACGCGCCACCGCTTTGCGGCAGCACACATTCTTTCCACGATACTACTCTGCGCTTCGTCGTGTATCACCCAACATTCGCAATCTATTTCCACAGATTTTGTGACATTTCCTATACTCCCAGAAGGTCTTTCCCGCTTCCCTGCACTTTCTTCCGCACGTAGCCCCTTTTGTTCCACTCCTCTAAAGTGTTACACCGGCTCTCTCTCAACCCCTCGACCGTCCGGTACCATGGCAGCACTTGAATCTTTTGTGAGTCCTGCCTTGAATCGACGAATCCTCCCCCTACTCCTCACTCTTATTCCCTCCGTCTCCCCTTGGCTCTTCGCTGCCCCGCCCAAGGTCCACACCGTCACGCTCGGAGCTATCCGGAAGGTTCCCTACACCCAGCTCGACGCCACCCCCGAGACCAGGTCCGACGAGACCTCCACCCTCAAGGTCCGTCCCCTCGTCGTCGACGACCGCCAGAAGGAGTGGACCACCGGCGACTCCCACGACATCACCGACCGCACCTTCGCCATCCGCCGCGCCCTGCACATCAACGACGCCCTGCCGACCGACTCTACCCCCCACTGGCTCTGGCAACCGGGTCCCTGGATCACCGTCGATCGCGTCACCGGACATATCACCGCGCTGCACCTGCCGGACTTCGACCCCGTCGTCTCGAACGCCGTCTGGTTCCGCGACTACGCGGCCTACTGCGGGACTGCCAACACCGCCAAAGGTGGCCTCTTCGCCATCGTCGCCCAACTGGGAGCCCGCCGCCCCGTAGTTCAGAAACAAATCGGCAGATGGCCCCAATCCGACCACTTCATCCCCGTCTGCCAACCCGCCAAATGGCAGCGCCTTCCCATGCGAGTCACCCTGCAGCCCACCGGAGGCGACCCCATCACCTACGACGTGCTCGGCACCGCCTCCATCATCGAAGAGGGCGATAACTCGGACGAGAACTGATGCCGCAACGGATACGTATCCTCCTACGTTCCCTGTAGCATCGCTATAGAATCAACGAGAAAGGTATGTACCTTTGAGACTCGTCATCGCGTTCTTCGTTCCCTGGCTGACCTTCTTCACCATCGGCCGCCCAATGGCCGGAATCGTCTGCCTCATCCTGCAGGTCACGCTGATCGGCTGGCTCCCCGCCACCATCTGGGCCGTCTACGCCCTGAGCCAGTACAAGACCGACCAGAAGATTCATCGGGCGCTACACCGGATCTAGATCGTCTTTCAACTTGCTTGTTCTTGCGGTTGCCTGTCCTTACTGTTGCCTGTCCTTGCTGCTGCCTGTTCTTGTGTCATCCTGAGCGCAGCGAAGGATCCCGAAGGTCTCTCCCTGCCACAGTCGTCCGACCCTTTTCAACAACCAACTTCACCTGGGGTTACACCCATAAATTGGCCAAATGGCCACGTTATGGGTCATTCCGAACGTGGTCGTAACCAACTTCTAGGTGAGCCGGTTACACGCCAACTTGGTAGTAGGCAGTGACCGATCTACGTGTCTCAATGAGTGACTCGACCTGTTCTCAACAGCCGGAATCTGAACTTGCCGCAAACCCGACTTTTGGGGCACTTCTATGGGCTTCGATGAACATTTTCCGTTTGGATGGTGTCTAAAGCACTAGCGATCCATGACAATGCCAGGTTCACGACTTGTTCCGCTAATCCTTTTTATCTTTCTGCCAGGTCGCGTCCCGGCTCAGCAGCCACAACCTGCCAGAGGAA
>JAOAPB010000131.1 GCA_025462645.1 Edaphobacter sp.
GCTGCCGGAGGAGGTTCTGGTGACGGTGATGCGAGACCACCAGAGCTACTTTGCCGTCGAGGACAAGAATGGAAGGCTGGCTCCGCACTTTCTGGCGGTGCTGAATACGGAGACGGATGAGGCGGGGTTGGCGGTGATTCGGCATGGGAATGCGCGAGTGCTGCGGGCTCGGTTCAACGATGCGAAGTTCTTCTGGGAGTTCGATCAGCGAGTGCCGCTGATGGAGCGGATGGAACTGCTGAAGAACATTACGTTCCAGAAGGATCTGGGAAGCTATGCGGCGAAGTCGGGGCGGGTACGGAAGCTGGCTTCGGCGCTGGCTGGACTAGTGCTGTCGCGTGGGTGCGAACTGAATCCGGTGGCGCTGGATGAGGCGGCGATGCTGGCGAAGACGGATCTGACGACGGAGCTGGTGAAGGAGTTTACGGAGCTGCAGGGTATTGTGGGTGGATTGTATGCGCGGGCGCAGGGCTTCGGCGAGGCGACGGCGGATGCGATCTATGACCAGTACAAGCCGGTGTCGATGGAGGACTCGGTGCCGCGGACGGTTGAGGGTGCGGTGCTGGCGATTGCGGATAAGGCGGATACGATTGCCGGAATGTTTGGGTTGGGGCTGGAGCCTACGGGATCGAAGGATCCGTTTGCGCTGCGGCGGGCGGCGAATGGGATTGTGAAGATTCTGGCGGAGAGCGGCGTTGCGCTGCCGCTTACGCTGGGTGAAGTCGCGGGCGCGGCTTGCGGGCAGAATGAAGCGCTGGCTGGAAAGGTTCGTGCGTTTTTGGTCGAGCGGCTGGAGTTCTATCTCCGGGAGGCGCGTGGGCGGGCCTATGACGTAGTGAAGGCTGTGCTGGCTGCCGGGGTGGAGGACGTTCGCGATGCGGTGGCTCGGGCGGAGGCGGTTACTGCTGTTCGTGAGGCTTCCTCGGGAGACAGTGGGGACTTTGCGGCGGTGTCTGCGGCTTTCAAGCGGATGAGGAATATTCTTTCGCAGGCTGGGGAGAAGGGGTTTGCGCCGAGTGGGCGGGTGGATGGTGCGTTG
The DNA here is from genome assembly GCA_025462645.1 of Edaphobacter sp. Lineage (GTDB taxonomy): Bacteria > Acidobacteriota > Terriglobia > Terriglobales > Acidobacteriaceae > Edaphobacter. Next base: position 1,040 of record JAOAPB010000131.1, read on the forward strand.
CTGACAGAGCCTACGGAAAAGGCGCTGGCGGAGCGTTCGGCTGAGTTGGCTGGACGGGTTGCAGTGCTGCGTGAGGAGAAGAGCTATATAGCTGCGCTGGAGCAGATTGCTACGCTGAGGCCTCAGGTGGATGCGTTCTTCGATGCGGTGATGGTGATGGCTCCGGATGCTGAGGTGCGGGCGAATCGATTGTCGCTGCTGCAGAAGGTGCTTGGGGATTTTTCGGGGATAGCGGACTTTTCGGAGATTGTGGTCGCGGGGTAAGGCCTGCTCCCATCATCAGAGATAGGCCGCCGGCTCAAGAAGTGCTGAAGGATCTTTCGAGGTTTGCTCTGTGGTGAGGCTTGAGGAGGCGACCGTGATTTGTGCGCCGATCAGGCGATGCTTCGATCTTGCGCGGAGCGTTGAGGTTCATCTGGCGGGGAATGTGCATTGGGGTGAAGAGGCAGAGGCTCTGGGTGGAGTTACGTCTGGGCTCGTTGGGTTGGGGGAGCGGGTTACGTGGCGAGCGAGGCACTTTGGCGTAAGGCAGAGGCTGACGAGCGAGATTACGGTGATGGATGCGCCACGGTATTTTCAGGACACCATGGTGCGGGGGGCGTTCCGGTTCATGCAGCATGATCATTTTTTCAGGCCGCTGGAGGATGGGAGCACAGAGATGAAAGATGTGTTCTGTTTTGCGGCTCCTATACCGGTGCTTGGGCGTGTCGCTGAGGCGCTCGTGTTACAGCGATACATGATGGGAATTGCTGCATGAGCGGAATGTTGTAGTGAAACAGGTGGCCGAATCGGATAAGTGGCAGAGATACCTGGCTTGAGGTGGGGAGACTCGCGAGATGCGGATTGTCATACCGGGTGGCAGCGGACAAGTAGGGCAGATGCTGGCGCGGCATCTCCATGCCGAGGGTCATGCGGTTACGGTGCTGAGCCGCAGGATGGCGCGGGCTCCGTGGCAAGTACTGGTGTGGGATGGATTGACGCGCGGCGTATGGGCGGATGCGCTGGAGGGGAGCGACGCCTGCATCAATCTTGCTGGACGAAGTGTGAACTGCCGCTATACGGAGGCGAACCGGAGGGAGATTCGCGACTCGCGTGTGCTTTCGACACGGTTGTTGAATGAGGTGATCGGAGGTCTGCGGCATCCGCCTCCGGTGTGGCTGAATGCGAGCACGGCGACGATCTACCGGCATGCGCTGGATCGTCCGATGGATGAGTTTACAGGGGAGTATGGTGGGGGTGAACCTGGGGCTCCGGACACATGGAACTTTTCCATTGGGGTGGCGAAGGCCTGGGAGGAGGCTTTCTTCTCCGTGCCGACTCCACGGACGCGCAAGGTTGCGTTGCGAAGCGCGATGACGTTTAGTCCCGATTTCGATGGAGTGTTCGATGTGTTTCTGCGGCTGGTGCGGCATGGACTGGGAGGCGCAAACGGTACGGGGAGACAGTTTGTCTCTTGGATTCATGAGGTCGACTTTGTACGTGCGGTCGAGTTGTTGATTGGAGATGAGGAGTTTACGGGGGCTGTGAATCTTGCTTCGCCTAACCCGTTGACCAATCGCGAGTTCATGCGGGTGCTGCGTGAGGCGTGGGGAACGGGTGTGGGGCTTCCGGCATCGGAGTGGATGATTGAGATTGGGACGATGCTGATGCGGACGGAGTCGGAGTTAGTGCTGAAGAGCCGGAGGGTGGTGCCTGGCAGACTGCTCAGAGCGGGTTTGAGTTTAAATTTGCTGAGTGGCCGGGGGCTGCTCGCGATCTGGTTGAGCGTTGGAGGGAACTGCGAGGGGTGTGACCCAAAATTGATAAATGTGAGTTAGCTTCTGTATGAGGAGAATAACTATGCCACTTCCTAATGACGAGAAGCTGATTGCGCTGAGCAATGATTTGCTTCAACAGTTCGATACGATCTTTGGGCTGAATCCTGGGTTTCGGCCTGCGCATGCCAAGGGCGCGATGTTGACGGGGACGTTTACGCCTTCGGGTGAGGCGGCTTCGCTGACGAAGGCTCCGCATGTTGTGAGGGAGTCGACGCCGGTGACGGTGCGGTTCTCCAACTCTACGGGGGTTCCGCTGATTCCCGATAACGATCCGAATGCTAATCCGCGTGGGTTCGCGATCCGATTCAATCTTGCGGAACATGTGCACACGGATATCGTGAGTCACTCGACGGATGGGTTTCCGACGCGGACAGGACAGGAGTTTCTGGAGTTTTTGCGCGCGCTGGCAGTGAGCGATCCGGCGAATCTGGCGGGATCTCCGCTGGAGGCGTTTCTCGGTAGCCATCCGAAGGCGCTTGCGTTCGTGCAGACGCCGAAGCCGGCTCCTTCGAGCTTCGCGCGCGAGAGCTACTTTGGCGTGACGGCGATGAAGTTTACGAATGCGGATGGCGCCAGCAAGTTTGGGCGCTACAGGATCGTTCCCGAGGCTGGGAACGAGCATCTGGATGATGCAGCGGTGAAGGGCAAGAGCGCGAACTTCCTGTTCGATGAGCTGGCAGAGAGAGTTGCGAAGGGGCCGATCAAGTTTCGTATTAGCGTGCAGGTGGCGGAGGACGGCGATGTCGTGGATGATGCGACGATCCATTGGCCGGAGACGCGGAAGCTGGTTGAGTTAGGGACTATCACGCTGGCGGCGCCGGTGGCGGATAGCGATCACGAGCAGAAGCACATCATCTTCGATCCGATTCCGCGGGTGGATGGGATTGAGCCTTCGGACGATCCGCTGCTGGAGTTGCGGGCTGCGATCTATCTGATTAGTGGGCGGCGAAGGCGGAGTGCTCCTGAGAGGTAGAAGCAGCCGATGAGAGGCAAACAAAAGGGTCGTCCGATTGGACGACCCTTTTGTTTGCCGTGATGTGAGGCTAGACTTTGACCTCCCAGCCCTTTTCGTAGGTGCGGCCCCAGAGCTTCATGGCTGCGGGGTCGTTGAGGACGTGGCCGGTTTTGGAGTCGAGGGTGAGCTCGTGGTTGGTGAAGTAGGCGATGTTGGAGAGCTGCAGCATGGTCACGGTGACGTTGGCTATGGGGATGGGGGAGTTGAGCTTTTCGCCCTTGCGGATGGCGTTGATGAAGTTGAGGAAGTGAGCGTCGGTCATGGAGTCGCGGCCGACGGTGTCGGTGCTCGAGGTCTTCTTACCGGTCTTGAACTCGTCGGTCTTCTTGCCGCTCCAGTCGTAGAGCTCGTAGCCGTCGCGGTCGATGAGGATCGAACCTTTGGTGCCGAGAATGGATGAGCCACGCTCGCGGTCGTAGATCTTCATGCCTTGGCAGCAGCGGCCCTCCCAGCTGATCATTTTTCCGTCGTACTCGAAGCTGGTGTTGAGGGTGTCGTAGAACTGCCAGTCGTCCTTGAAGTTGTAGCGGCCGCCGGATGCGGTGACGCGGTTGGGGTATTCGACGCCGAGGGCCCAGCGGCAGACGTCGACCTCGTGGGTGCCGTTGTTGAGGGATTCGCCGGTGCCGTAGCGGGTGAGCCAGTGCCAGTTGTAGGGATGGACGTTATCGACGTACTCGGAGCGGGGGGCCGGGCCCTGCCAGAGATCCCAGTTGAGTGTGGAGGGTACGGCGACGGGTTTGCCGGTTCCCATGGACTTGCGCTTGTTCACGTACCAGGCTTTGGCGTAGTAGGGCTCGCCGATGAGGCCTTCGCGGATCTGCTGGATGACCTTGATGGTGTAGTCGGAGGAGCGCTGCTGGTCGCCGACCTGGACCTGCTTGCCGTACTTCTTCTGGGCTTCTACGAGGAGCTCGCCCTCGCGTGGGTTGTGGCTGGAGGGCTTCTCGACGTAGACGTTCTTGCCGGCCTGGAGGCCCTTGATGGCCATGGGAGCATGCCAGTGGTCGGGCATGGCGATGGTGATGGCGTCTACATCCTTGGACTCGAGGACTTTGCGGTAGTCGCCGTCTGCGGTGGGGGCGTAACCGAGCTCCTTCTGGGCCTGGCCGGCGAACTTGCTAAGGATCGTGGAATCGACGTCGCAGATGTGGGAGACGCGGGCGTCCTTCGCATTGGACTTCAGAGCGGAGAGGTGTGCGTAGCCGCGGCCGTTAAGGCCGAGGATGGCGAAGTTGAGGCGGTCGTTAGAGCCCAAGATCTGGGCGTAGCTTTTGGCTGTCGAGTTGAGTGCGGCGCCTGCGGCAGTCACTGCGAGGCCATCTAAAAATGTTCGTCGAGTAATCATTGTTCCTCCGTACCTCTATCTACTGGCGAGACGCCTGAGAATTCACGGTATCCGTTATACACGGAATAGTTGCAACTTCAAACCAACGGTTTTCGGGGCAGAATTTCGGGGCGGAACGGAAGCTGCAACTAATTGAGTCGCTGGAGTCGATCGATGAGTTTCTGGGCGAGGGGTTCGCCGGATTCGGTCCAGAGGAGGCGGCTGCTGATGCCGCAGTTTTTTTCGACGGAGAGGGTGAAGGCGAGGAGCTTCTCTACGTTTTGCTGGATGTATTTGGCGGCGTCTTCGTCCAGGTCTTCGTCGTCGAGGGTTTCGGCTAGCCAAGGGGTATCGAGGCCGAAGTCGATGCGGATGTGGCCGTTCTGCTCGAAGCTGGCATCGTCGAACTGAGGGCCCAGGCCGAGGATGCGGACAGTGGCGGGCTGGAGCTTCCAGAGGGTGTCGAGCGCGGCGTAGTCGTCGTCCTGGTCGATGTCGGGGTCTGGGACCTCGGTGCGGGTGGGGTGGTTTTCGCCGGCGTCGGGGAGCCAGAGCTTCCAGCGCATCTCGAACTCGTAGGCCATGTCGTCGTGGAGCTGTTCGGTGGCTTCGGCGACGGCGTTTTCGATGATGGAGGCGGAGGTGTCCTCGGCGCGGTCGTCGTTGACGTAGAGGCGCTGGTATGTGGGTGCTTCGTTGAAGCCGATGGGATAGACGGAGGCCGCGGCGACACGCTTGGCTTCCTGCGATCCGCTGACCAGGGCGAACTGGCGCATCACCGAGACGAGCTTCTCGGGGAGGGCGTCGAAGCGGAAGTTCGGAAACCAGAGGCTTAGGTAGAGTTGATCGGCCATGAGGATAGTTTAGTCCTTCGGGTTCTGTTCTGAATCGAATGGGGATTTGTGCCGATGCTCGCGGATGAAGGCATCGTTGAGGCTGCGGATGATGAGAAGATAAGGGTGAATGAGCATTTCGGTTTCGGTAGAGAGGCTGCGGGTTTGGTTGCTGGTGGGCGCGGGCCTGCTGGTGATGGTGATCGCCGCTTTTCTGGGGTATGCCCACTATCGGACGCACCGGTTTCTCAAGGACCTGCCTGGCAAGCTGGGGGTTGATATCACTCAGGAGACGAATGGGTTTACATACTCACAGTCTGTGGAAGGCAAGACCCTGTATACGATTCACGCGGCGAAGGCGAGACAGTTTAAGGATGGCAAGGTGACGCTGCACGATGTTGGGGTCGTGCTGTATGGGCGAAAGCAGGATCGGGCGGACCGGATCTACGGCAGTGAATTTGAGTATGACCAGAAGGCCGGAGTGATTCGGGCGATGGGGGAGGTTCACCTTGATCTGCAGACGCCTGCGGCGACGGATGTTCGCGGGAAGGCGGATTATGCAGCAGGCAAGGATTTGCCTGAATCGGGTGGAGCAGAGAAGCAAAGCCACGATGACCGGCTGATCCATGTGAAGACGAGTGGGCTGGTGTTTCTGCGAGAGCTGGGCGTGGCGGCCACGGACCAGGAGATCGAATTTGAATTCAATGGGATTAATGGCCATGCGAAGGGGGCTGATTATAGCTCGGATACTGGAGTGCTGGTGCTGCATTCTGCGGTGAAGGTGAATGGGCTGCAGGGGGGACGCCCGATCGTATTGACGGCGGCGCGGGCGGAGTTAGACCGGCTGAACCAACGAGTGACGCTGGCGCAGGCGAGGTACGTTTCGGTTGGAGGAGAGAGGGCAGGCGGTGGGGAGACGGCACAGGCGCATCAGGCGATTGTCCATATGCGGAAGGATGGGTCGGCAGAGAGGGTAGAGGCGGAGGGGGAGGTGACGCTGACAGAGGGCGATGGTGGACGAGTTATCGCCCAGCGGGCGGATGCGATTCTGAATGCAACAAGCCGGCCCCAATCTGTACGGCTGTATGGCGGAGTGCACTATGTGGCGGACGAGCCGCTGCAGCAGGCGAAGGGTGAGGCTGCGGAAGGACAGGCGTCGTTCGACAAGTTGGGGCAGCTGGAGCAGGTGGTGTTGACGGGCGCGGTTCACCTGAAGGAGAGGGTGCGGGCTTCAGAGGCGTTGAATGAACCTTGGGGTGAGCGGGAGCTAGAGGCGGGAACGGTGGAGCTCGCGCTGGCTGCGGAGGGAGCGGGGAGGCCGCAGTTGCGGGATGCGAAGGCTAGTGGGGATGCTCGGCTGGACGTTGTGAACGCCGAGATGAAGGGAGCGGGAGGCTCGACCAGCAGCGGGATGGCTGGGGATGTCTTGACAGCACACTTTGTCCGGTCGGAGGGGGCTTCGCGGCTGTCGGAGGTGCATGGGATCGGCCACACAGCTTTGCGGCGGATGAGTGAGACAGGGGTGGAGGATACAAGTTTGGGCGACACGCTGGACGTTCACCTGCGGGCGAGGGGTGATGTGAGACAGGTTGGGGTTGTCGGTGGGCAGGATCGGAGGGGGGCGAAGGCGGCCGGAGGACGGAAGAGGACAGATGAGATTTCGACCGCTGTGCAGCAGGGCCATGTCGTGATGACGCATAAGCCGGTGCTTAGACCGGGAGATGCGAATGCTTCGGGAGAGCAGCGGGCTACAGCGGAGAAGGCCGTCTACGACGGCGTAACGGAACGGGTGACGCTGACCGGGGGCGTGCAGGTGATGGACGCGGGCAGCGTGCTGTGGGCCGACAAGGTAGCGATGGAGCAGAAGACGGGAGATGGAGTCGCTGAGGGGACGGTGAAGGTCAGCTATCTTCAGCCTAAAGGCGGCGAGTCTGGGGAGGTGCATGTTCTGGCGGCTCGGGCTGAGCTGAAGCGGGCTGCCGATCTGGCGATCTTCTATGGTGGGGTTGGCAGGCCGGCTCGGCTGTGGCAGGGTGGGTCGCAGGTGGAGGCTCCGGTGCTTCAGTTTGAACAGAAGCAACGGCGCCTGGTTGCGCGGGGTGAGGGACAGGGCTTGGTTCATGTGGTGATGGTGAACAACGGCTCGGGAAATGCTGAGGCGGGGAAGGCGAGTGGGGGCAGAACTGGTGCGGTGCGGGTGACGAGCCGGGAGCTGATCTATTCGGATGAGGCTCGCAAGGCAGAGTTCGGAGGCGGAGTGCAGGTAGAAAACGCGGATGGCAGGATGCGCGGACAGCAGGCGATTGTGTATCTGCAGGCGGCTGGGGGTGGTGGCAGACAGTTGGGAGCTAAGGTGGGTACAGGCGCAGCGCAGTCAGCGGGGCTGGGCGGGCTCCAGGGTGGGTTCATGGGGGGCAGTGTGGAGCGTGTCGTGGTAACAGGTCAGATCGAGATGGAGCAGCCGGGGCGGCGAGCTACAGGGGAGCAGCTGGTGTATGCGGCGAGTGATGGAACGTTTGTACTGACAGGGACAGTTGCTGCTCCACCAAAGATCATGGATGAGACGCGGGGCACCGTGACGGGTACTTCCTTGCGGTTCCGCTCAGGGGATGAGAGTGTGGTGATTTCTAATGGAGAGAGCAGTGGCACCGGACAACGGATCCGCACGGAGACGCGGGTGAAGAAGCAGTGATGAAGACTTTATCGACGGAGGAGATCGGCAAGTCGTATGGAGGGCGCCAGGTGGTGCGGGGCGTGAGCCTGCAGATTGAGCAGGGCGAGGTGGTGGGGCTGCTAGGACCGAATGGCGCGGGTAAGACGACGAGCTTCTACATGATTGTGGGCCTTGTGCGTCCGGACGCGGGACGGGTGTTGGCGGATGGACATGACATCAGCCGGCTGCCGATGTATCTGCGGGCGAGGAACTACGGGATCAGCTATCTGCCGCAGGAACCCTCGGTGTTTCGCAAATTGACGGTGCAGGACAACATTCTCGCGGTGCTGGAGGCGCAACAGTTGAGCTGGGAGAGCCGGCGGACGCGCACCGAGAAGCTGATCGAGCAGTTGAACCTGGGGCATGTTCGCAAGACGCGCGGATATGCGTTGAGCGGCGGCGAGCGGAGACGTGTGGAGATTGCACGTTGCCTTGCGATCGAGCCAGCTTTTATCCTGTTAGATGAGCCGTTCTCGGGGATCGATCCGATTGCGGTGCTGGACCTGCAGGAGATTATCTTTGGGTTGAAGAAGAGCGGGATTGGTGTGTTGATCACCGACCATAACGTTCGCGAGACGTTGTCGGTGACGGATCGTGCTTACATCATCAACGAAGGAAAGATATTCCGGACGGGAACTCCGGGCGATCTGGGACGCGACCCGGAGGTAAGACGGATCTACCTGGGAGAGAAGTTTTCGATGGATTAGACCAGGTTCACCATGATTGTGACTCTCTAAACCTGGCAGATGCGATTTCTTCGGGAGGAAAACGACGCAAGGATTCACTTTTAATGCCCACCTAAAGTGAACGGTTTGTGACGCTACAACTTCAGTTGTAAGTTCGAATGACTATCGTGGCCGAGCGCACTGACGCGGACCGGGGTAGACTTAGCGAGAAAGATTTAAGCGTAGACTGTGGCCAAGCCGGTCACCCACCGGCTGATGGAAGTGGCTTATATGAGTGGCTGGCGACAGAGTTAGCGCAAGCATGAAGCAGAGAGGTAGGAAAGGTTAACGTGCTGCTGCAACCCAAGCTAAATTTGAAGGTCTCACAACGGCAGGTGCTGACGCCTGGACTGGTGCAGATGGTCAGCGTCCTGGCGCTGAACAAGCTTGAGTTGAAGGAGATGATCAACACGGAGATGGTGGAGAATCCGGTGTTGGAGGAGTTGGAAGACTCAGCTGTCTCTTTGGATGAGCGAGCGGGACTCGAGGGGGATCGGGAGCGCTCGGTCGAAGAAGTCGTCGCTGAGAGCGAAAGGGTGGAGAAGGACCCGTTTGATGAGATCGACTTCGGTAGCTATTTTCAGGACTACCTCGATCCGGGTTTTAGAACGACATCGAACTTCGAAGAGTACGACAAGCCTTCGTTTGAGAACTTTCTTTCGCAGCCGAGCACGCTGAGCGATCACCTGCTGTGGCAGTTGGGTTCGCTGACGCTGGCCGAGGAGGTTAGGGCGGCGGCTGAGCTGGTTGTGGGAAATCTGAACGAAAATGGATACCTGACGGCGAGCGATGAGGAGTTGATTGATTCGCTGGCGCAGTTCAAAGGGCCGGAGCGGCATGACCCTATTCCGTTTGAGCGGGGGGCGAAGGGTAAGATGCCGCACCGGTGGACGGATTCGCAGGTTAGTGAAGAAGGCGACGGCTCCGCAGCCGAGGAGACGCTAGAGATAGCAGCCGCAGGCGATGAGGAGCGGGAGAGGCTGCTGGCGATCGTCAGGGAGGCTCGATCGATCGTCAATAATCTGGACCCGGTCGGAGTGGGAGCTCTCGATCTTCGGGAGTGTCTGTTGATTCAGATCAACGCACAGCGGTTTGAGGCGGCGATGGTATTGCGTCGGCGACAGGCGTCTGTTGCAAACACTGGCGCTGCACACGAAGAGGACTATGCGGGAGCTGACCCTGTTCTCGCGCGAACAGATTACGCCGGTCGGGAGGATGTATTCGCCACCGCGTCGCATATTGTGACGAACTGCCTTTCGCTGCTGCAGAAGAAGGATATGCGCGAGTTAACGCGGAGTTGCGGACGCAGTGCAGAAGAGGTTCAAGCAGCTGTGGAGTTCATCCGAACGCTGGACCCCAGGCCCGGACAGCGTTACAACCAGAGCGAGACACGACTGATTGAGCCAGATGTCGCATTTGTGAAGCGTGACGACAAGTATGTCGTGGTGATGAACGAAGAGGATCTGCCTACGCTCCGATTGAACCAGAGCTACCGGAAGATGCTGCAGCAGAAGCAGACGGAGAAGGAAGTCAAGGAGTATGTGAAAGAACGGTACAAGTCGGCGATTCAGCTGCTACGGAATATCGAACAGCGGAAGAATACAATCGTGCGGACGTGCGACGTGATTGTGCGGCGGCAGACGGAGTTCTTGGAGCACGGTGTGAACGCGCTGAAGCCGATGATGATTAAGGAGGTGGCAGAGGAGATCGGGGTACATCCTTCGACAGTGAGCCGCGCGGTTGCGAACAAGTATGTGCATACGACACAGGGCGTGTTCGAACTTCGCTTCTTCTTCTCGGAAGGGGTCAATGGGCCGGAGGGTGGTGATTTACCGTTGGTGTTGCTGAAGCGTAAGGTGAAGAAGTTGATTGAAGACGAGGACGAGCGCAAGCCATTGACGGATGATCAGTTGGCGGCGGAGCTACAGCGGCAGGGAATTCAGGTGACCCGCAGGACGGTGGCGAAGTATCGCGAAGATATGCAGATTCCAAGTACCCACCAACGTCGTGTACGCTGACCCGTAGCGGAAGTTTGCAGCAAAAGACGAGGTGAGCAGATGGATGTTGAGTACACCGGTAGACAGACAACGATTACCAAGAAACTCAAGCTGCAGGTTGAGGCAGGACTAGCGCGGATCGCGAAGATTGTCGGCAAATCCGGCAACGTGCATGTAATTTTGAGCACGGACAAGTATCGGCAGATTGCGGAGATCACGGTTCAGACGAGAAATCAGAAGCTGGTGGCGACCTGTGAGGCGACCGACATGGTTTTCGCGTTGCAGTCGGCACTGGACAAGCTTGAGAAGCAGATGATTCGGCATAAGAAGAAGCACGCGACGATCAAGCGGCATCCGAAGGGTGATGTGAAGGCCATCAGAGGGAAGGCAGAGACCGATGGTGCGGGTTCAGTTGCGGTCAAGACTGCGGCTGTGAAGGTGGCGACGAAGAATAGTGTGGGACGTAAGGCAGTACCGATGCTGGTGCATTCCTTTCCGTCGCACTCCCCCTTGTCCGAGCCTCATGTCGCCAGGTCGAACGATGGGGTGGCACGGAGGCCAATGTCGCTGGAGGAAGCTGTGAAAGAGGCAGCGTTCCGAGATCGCGATGTCTTTGTGTTTCGCGATCCCAAGGGTCAGGCGATGGTGCTTCACCGCAAGCGCGACGGAAAGATGGAACTGATCGAGGTTCCGTAAATCCGGGGAATAAACTGCTTCCAGTGGACTATCCGCCTGCTGTTGAAGTAAGTCTGCGGTGTGGATGCTAGGATTTCTAGCATGCCACGCAAGCAAACGAAGAAGGCAGCGCAGCAACGTTCGGGACCAGAGTATCGGGGTGAGCTGGTCATTTTGACGGGCCTGTCGGGATCGGGCAAGTTGTCTGCGCTGAAGACGTTCGAAGACCTAGGCTATTATTCGGTCGATAATCTTCCCCTTGAGTTGGTTCCGCGGTTTGCTGACCTAGTGCGGCAGTCGGCGGAGATCGAGCGGGCTGCGTTGGTCGTCGATGTGCGCGAAGGAATGCGGCTGGATCAGTTTCCGGAGATTTTAAAGAAGGTTCGCAAGGTGCTGCCGACACGCGTCGTGTTTCTGGAGGCCAACGAGGAGGCGCTGATCCGGCGCTTCTCCGAGACAAGACGACCGCATCCGATGGGCCGAGCGAATACGGTGGTGAAGTCCATCCGGGAGGAGCGGAAGCGACTGGACCCTATTCGGAATGTCGCCGACATCGTGCTGGATACGACGAAGTTCAATGTGCATGAGCTGCGGGCGCACATCAATGCTCAGTTCGAGCGCGAGGAGAGCGACCGGAATCTGACGATCTCCTCGAACAGCTTTGGCTTCAAGAATGGCGTGCCGACGGAGGCCGATCTGGTGTTCGATGTGCGATTTCTGCCGAATCCACATTTTGTGCCAGAGTTCCGCAAGCTGACGGGCAGGCATCCCAAGGTGGCTAAGTACGTTCGCCAGTTTCCTCAGACGACGGAGTTTTTGGATAAGACCACGGACATGCTTGAGTTTCTTTTGCCGCATTACATCAAGGA
>JAOAPB010000028.1 GCA_025462645.1 Edaphobacter sp.
TTTCGGACCAGCCCAGCCAAACCCTCACGCTTGTAACCCGCCACCCAGCGCTGCAGCGTTCGGAACGAAACGTCTGAGCCCTTCGACACGGATCGTAGCTCCCGGCCGTTTTGCAAGTGAGGCTCAAGTAGCTTGTATCGCTCCAGGGCGAGCTTGCGTTCCACATCGGACATGTCTGCCAGCGCTTGCACGCCCATAGGGGCGACGATCAGCCGCAAGATCGAAGCTGCGGAATGGGGCGACGGAGTGGTTGACCGGCTTGCTCAGTTCATTGGACGAACGGAGCCTGGTCTACGGGGCGTCACCCGCCGCAACTTGTTTAGAATGAGGCAGTTTTATGAAGCCTATCGAGAAGAACCAATTGTGTCGCCACTGGTGGCACAATTGCCCTGGTCTCATCACCTCATTATCCTGGGGCAGAGCAAACGTCCCGAAGAACGCGAATTCTATGTACGGCTCGCCATCCGTGAGAGGTGGAGTAAGAGGGAACTAGAGCGCCAGTTCAAAACCGCCCTCTTCGAACGTGCAGTGCTCAGTCCTCCAAAGGTGTCGCCACTGGTGACACAAACGTATCCCGATGCTCTGAGCGTCTTTCGGGACGCTTATAACGTGGAATTTCTAGGTCTGCCTTCGGTCCATGCAGAAGCCGACCTACACCGTGGTTTGCTGGACAAGCTTAAGGACTTTTTGATTGAGCTAGGCCGTGACTTCTGCTTTGTCGGCTCCGAATATCCTTTGCAGGTCGGTGACCGGGATTTTGCTCTGGACCTACTTTTCTTCCATCGAGGCCTCAACGCACTCGTTGCTATCGAATTAAAGGTGGGTCGGTTTGAGCCGGAGTATCTGGGCAAACTAAACTTCTATCTCGAAGCACTCGACCGAGATGTTCGTAAAGCTCACGAGCAGCCAGCCATCGGCGTGCTGCTTTGCGCGAGCAAGAATGATGAAGTCGTGGAGTTCGCGCTCAGTCGCAGCTTATCCCCCGCCCTCATCGCCGAGTACCAGACGCAATTGCCCGACAAGAAGCTGCTGCAAATCAAGCTCCACGAGTTTTACCTACAGAACGCACCGGACGAGCCTGGGCTCGAGGCGGAACAAGAACCCCCCGATCCAGATTCTAAATAAACGTCTGGCTCACAATTGCCCTAATAAAGATGAAGTTGGCCTGACGCGACCAACGTTCATGGGAAGCCTTGCGGAGCAAGGCCCGCTTTGTCGTATGCTCTTCCAGAGCACCTACTCCTAAATCATCCCGATCGTTCCCAGCCACGTCTCCACCAACTGAGGCCACGCCGTCACCGGAAACTTCGTGCGGCGCAGCCCGAACGCATGCCCGCCTTGCGCATACAAATGCATCTCCACGGGAACGCCAGCCTTCTTCAGCGCAATGTAGTAAGCCAGTGAGTCGTTCACGTTGTCCACGTGGTCATCCTCGTTCTGCAACAAGAACGTAGGCGGCGTCTGGCTGGTCACTGGAATTTCGGGATTCAACGCAAGATTTTTATCGGCGGTCGCCGGATGAGGAACCACGAACTTTTTGGTGCCTTGCTTAGCATCCCATTCCGCCGCGGCAAGCGACAGATGGCCTGGATAGATAGGCACTGCAAAGTCCGGCCGGCAGCTTTCTTTGTCGGCGGCATCGACAGCCGGGTATAAACGCTTCGCGTAGTGCGTGCTGATCGCAGCCGACAGATGCCCACCCGCCGAAAACCCGAGCACGCCAATCTTGTGAGGATCGATGTGCCACTCCGCCGCATGAAACCGCACTAGCCCCATTGCCCTCTGCGCATCGTCCAATGCCATCAGTGATTCCGGATATGGTCCCGATTTCGGATACGGCCCCACATCCGTCACGCGGTACTTCAACAGTACACACGTGATCCCTTTCGGCGTCAGCCAGTCACAGACTTCCGTGCCTTCAAGGTCGATGGCTAGAGTCTGATAGCCTCCGCCAGGGAAGACGACGACAGCGACACCCGTATTCTTTCCCTTCGGCGAATAGACCGTGATCGTGGGCTTCGTCACGTTGCTCACCCCAATCACCTGCCGGCCGGCAACCAAGAACGTATTGCCCGACGGCTCGAGAATCTCCGGCCCCCTGACCGGCTGCGAATCAGGGGCCGCCCCGGGCCATATGGGTAACTGTGTATGTCCCGGCGATGGCTGCCACACAGGCTTCTGCGCGCTCAGACTGCCAAACGCGGACATCACACAAAGAGCTAAGAGCAAAGGCTTCATCATTAGTCCTCATGAGCATCTTCATCTGCCACGCCAAGCATTTTGCCGTCCTTGAGCCGTGGTAGGACCGAAATACTCGATCTTCGATTCTGGTGAATGACTCACGGGCTGTGATTTCACCAACCACCGGGAAGCCATTTAAGGTAGGTCTGATCTCAAATTGAGGACAGGGCAGTTCACTCAGCGAATTCGCCTGTCTGAGCGTTCCTCAGAGTTCCGGGTGGATGGTCGGCAAACCGCACCTTACGCTTGGGGAGGGATTCCCGTGATCCGCCAGGGACCATGTGACGGACCCGAGAAACCTTGTCACAAGCCGACTTCTGAGGACTGGTCCGGCTCACTTTCGAATAGCCGGGCGCATCGCGCTCAGTTGAGTTCCTGGGCGAGGCCGATGAGAAGCCCTTCAGGCCCGCGGATGTAGCAGAGCCGATACGAATCCTGATACTGGACTACTTCGCCTACGAGCTGGGCGCCGCGCTTGCGAAGCCGGTCAAGCGTCTCGTCGATGTTGTCAACCGCGAACATGACGCGGAGGTAGCCTAGAGCGTTCACCGGGGCGTTGCGGTGATCCGCGACGACAGACGGCGTGAGGAAACGGGAGAGCTCGAGACGGCTGTGGCCGTCCGGTGTGCGCATCATGGCAATCTCGACGCGCTGATCGGCAAGTCCGGTGACACGTCCTGCCCATTCTCCGTCGATCGTGGCCCGCCCTTCGAGGTGAAGGCCGAGCTCTTGAAAGAAATCAATCGTCAATTCGAGGTCATCGACGACGATTCCTATGTTATCCAGCCGTTTGAGCGCCATGCGTCAAATCTACAGGATGTCGCCTAGATGCAACAATGGACGCTCTGCAATCAGGGCGGATCACGGGCAATCCGGAAGTGGTCGCAGGATCAGTATCGGGAAACGCCGCAGGATCCACGAATATTTGAGTTTCCGAGCGGCGGTCAAGACAGACCGCGGGCACGGCTGCAGCAGCCCACACTGACGAGAGTAAGGTTCGGATTGCCCGTCATCCGTCCGGAACTCCGGAATTCGCCATAAAATTCTCGAAGAGTGCATTGGCGATGATGCGCTTATTCAGCCGCCGGCCGAAATTCCATCACTGATGATCTTGGCCTTTTCATGCAATTGCGCCGTCGTCTTAATGTCGGCTAAGTGCTCCTTGAATAGCGCTCGCAATTTGGCATCCGGGAAGTTACTCTTTTTGGCCATGTTTGCGAGCGCCCGCGCCATGATACTTACGGGTAGTTCGTGTACCGCCTCGTCAGCCTCCGCAATTGTTCCAGGGCTGCAGTGTTTCGCTTGTGGCAATTCGACTGGCGGCCTCGGTGTCGTCCGTGTGACAACGTTCTCGAACGTACGGGCATTCGCCGTGCGCGAACCCAACTGCCATTTTTGTGGATCGATTTTAAAGTGCGTGAGGATGGTGGCGATGATCGACGTGTGATCGAAAGGTACGGCAGTATCAGATCGAATAACCGTCCCCGCCTCAATCAACGGTGAGATGAGGAGCAGAGGCACGCGAACGCCCAGCCGGGTAAAGTCGAATGGTACAACGTAGTGGGTCGGTGGGGCTGTGCCATCCGCCTGGTCCGCCCAAGGCGCCTTGACGCCCGTCGGAGGCTCGACATGATCGTAGGTTCCACCATGTTCGTCGAAGGTGATGATCAACAGGGTATTCGCCCAGTACGGTGACGCTTGCAACTTGGTAACCAGGGTATAAAGAAAAGCCTCCCCGCAGGCCAGGTTCCCAGGTGGATGATAGTCGTTTCCATTCTGATAGGTCGTTCCTCCGTAGTCGAGATTCCAGCAGGGCTCGATGTAACTGAAGCTCGGTAGCTGAGTATTCGGCACACCGTTCAGAATCCTGTAGAAGTCATCTATTTTGCGGAAGAACTTATCGTCGTACTTTTGTAAACTATCGAGCATTAGCTGCGTAAAACACTGGCTGCCGGCAGGCTCGATAGGAATATTCGGGCCCGGCCAGGTTTGATGGTAGAAGATCGACCAGTCTGTCGTGAGTTTTAAACCCGACTCCCACAGTACATCCCATAGACTGCGACGCGAGAATGGATAAGGCGGGATGCCGAGCGAGTAATAGACTGCCGTATCGACCATCGCGGTGTCTTCTTGCCTGTCGTACGTTCCAATGGAATTTCCGGTCAGCGAAAAGGCTCTGTTGGCATCGGTGTTGGATGGCACGGAACAGAAGTAAGCATCGGAGATAGCGAACTCCCTTGCCAGCGTGTTAATAACTGGCAACGACTCCGGCGTAAAGGCCTGCAAGATACAGTTCGGCTTTTTGCTCGCCGTCGTCTGGTAGTCACTCAGGAACCCGGCCATGCCGTCTGCAATCTGTTCCTGGACATGCTGATAGGCCTCGTTTGGATCGATGTCGGGAATATGTTGACCCTCAGCAGGATTGATCTTCGACACGTAGACCTTCGTGCCCTGGCTGTTCTTATTCCAGTACTTATCGGGTTTCAAGCCGTTATAGGGAATAGCGGGAGTGGTGTTCGGAATAAAATTGAGGTGCTGTGGTGGCTCGGAGGCGTCATACAACCAGCCCAAAACATTATCGAGAGACCGGTTCTCTAGCATTAGATACACAATGTGTTTAATGTCGGCCACATGGATCTCCCTCTCCGCATGTTGTTGTTGCTCGCAGAGCCTTCCCATGGAAAATTACTGCCAGTCCTTGTTTCGCGTGCAATGTCACTGTCTATGTCCTTCCGGGCAAGGCATGCAAACGAGGCGGACTACTTCACGGAAGGGATCAGCCCGCCATTTGCGCGTCGTGGACTTTTTCCACTACGGTGCATTTACAGGTAATACCATGCACTTTGTATAGCCCACAGCATTTTCAGACTGGTTATAGAGCCAGGTATTAGCCCCGTCCGAGTAAAAAGACATGACCCCGCCATGAAGATGCAGGACGCCTTCCTCGATCCAGGTCTGGTATTCGTTCGTTATATTTTGCCAACTTCCCACATAGTATGGGGTAGCGCCTTGATAGGACAGCCAACCGTTTGCCGTAGTGATGAACTTCCTACCTTGACTATCTTTCGCGGCAGTAAACGATGCCGCCTGGCCGGGGTCTGAAGTCAGAAAACACCACCCTTTGCCGTTGAGGCCCACATAGGCATTGCCAGGTCCGGTTCCGAAGTAGGAAGCGTTCGTGACCTGAATCTGAAAGCTAGGTGTACTGACACTGTTAGGCTCGGGGCCTACGAAGTTACCCTGTGGTCCTGATTGTTCGTTCGACATTTTTTTCTCTCATATTCGTTTAGAGGATAGGAAATTCAACTGGAGCCGGGCTGGGCCTAACTACACTCACAATCGATCATCTCGTTGGCACGTTTGTGAAAATCAACGCGCATCCCAAGATGCTAAGCAAGTTCGTTATTGAGAAAAAATGGAATCGACGACGCAGAGATACAGTAAGGCTAGGCACTGTGGGGCTCTGTTAGACATAGACCGATTGGAAGAAGTCGTTGCAATCAGAAACGTGCCGAGTCTACGTCGAAGAAAGTTAGAAAGGCAAGAACTTAATCGTACTTTTTGTGGTTGTAGAACAACGCTCCGAGCAGTACCCCTGGGCAAACTCGTCAATTGTGTCACAATAGCTGCGCTGTGACCCGGAGAACTGAGACTATTGTGAACAGGCCTTACCATAAATCGACGGTCTTGGGGGCGAAGAGGCAGCCGAACCGGTCGTTTACAGGTTCCTCCAGATTCTGCTTGCATCCGAGATAACGCTCGGTGGTCAGCACGGACACATGCCCAAGGAGGAACTGGATCTGCTCCAACTCCCCGCCGGTCGCGTGGCAGAGCTTAGCACAGGTTCGGCGGAGGTCATGCGGAGCAAGATGAAGCAGTTCCACCTTGTCGGCGCACCTCCGAACCACATACCAGATGACGTTTTCGGATACTCCTTTGCCCCAAGGCGTTCCCTGCCGACTGACTGCTCGAAAGACCCTGCCCTTGATGACGTTAGCCGCAGATGTCCAGCGATCAACAGCGGCTTTCACCCAAAAAGGTATCGGCACAGTGCGTACGTGGCCGCCTTTGCCAACCAAATCTACGATGACCCAGTGACCCTGCCTTATCTGCAAATCATCGACTTCGAGACCCGACAATTCGGCACGCCGCAATCCGCAGCCCAGAAGCACAGAGATCATCGCCAAATCACGCAAACATCGCAACCCCTCCCCATCGGCAGCTTGCAACAGGTTTCTGGCCTGATCTGCAGTCAACCAGTTACCAGCGAGCGAGCCCAACTGCTTCACACCTTTTACCCGACGAATGCCCGCCGCGAGATCCGGGCTGAGCAGGCCTGAGTCAGCAGCCTCATACGCCAGACGCCTGACTGCTGCAAGCCTCTGATTGATAGTGCCTGCCGCCAATCCGAGCGATTCCAGGTACAGGCGGAATCGCAGAACTACGATCCGATTCAGCGCAAGTCGCGGTTCCGAACAGTACCAGCTGATGAACTGCTCCATCGAAAATTTGTAGTTCCGCCGCGAACACGGCGAACTGAGGCTATTCAGGACAGCCGATTTGGCGTGGTCCAGATCCGGGAGCCGCAAGACGATCCTGCGGCAGGGTGACTTCCGTTGTCTTTTGTTCTGTTTGCGCATATAGACGGCCTCCACGCCGCTAGAAATGAACAAACTAGAACATCGTTTGCCGGAGCGTAGGCTCAAAATGTGCGTAGGCGATTTTGCGTAAACCGAGATCGGAGTTTCGACAGGAATTGCGACTAACGACTCGTGCTCAATCCCATTAGCGAAGAATTCGGCCACACGTGCGGGGCAAATCAACCCCTCCGCCACGGCAACGAATCATCCGAAAGACGTGGATGGATGGCTGTTGGCCGATTCAGGTTGCAGCCGGAGCTCTACCGAATTCTGCCGCGTTGGCTCTGAAGAAGGCTTCCAGAGTCTGCGCACGGCGTCCCGTGACGGTTCGAATTGTATCGGTAACGCTGCGAGCCTCTTCATCGTTGCGGCTTTCCGTTGATCGAAAGTATCGCCAGAGATGAGAGAGATGATCGAGCGCGTGAGGATTGATGTGGCCCCTCATGGCCTCGGCCCACTGCTCATCTGTGATGTCGACATAGCGTATCGGACGCTGAAGCGTGGCGCTGAGTGTGTCGACGATCTCCTTCACTGTGGGGGTTGCAGCGACCAGATCATATGCGCCTGCGGAAGGCGTCTCTGAATCAGCCAGCAGGGTGGCCGCCACCTGAGATACGTCCTCAGCGCCTACCAGCGAGATGGTGGCGCTCCCGTCGCCCCATGGCAGGAACACCGTGCTCTGTTCGGCGACGCTGTTTCTTACCAGCGCCCGCACGTTTTCATAGTACGGCGGCGCGTGCAGGTGAACCGCTCCCACGTCGGCCCAATCGAAGATGCGATCTGCGAGTCCATGCTGCATATTGCGAAAGCTCGGCGCCTTGCGTGCGCCCTGGAGCTGCGAGTTGTTGACGACAAGCTCGGTCTTTGCTTCGCGTGCGGCCATGGCAAAGATCGTTGTCGCTTCAAGCAAGCCATCCGATACGGAGTAGGTGAAGTAAGCACGCTTTATGCCTCTGAGAGCGGCGCGGACGGAGTCCGGGTCCAGGAGATCGCCTTGCACAACCTCCGCACCGAGTTCGCGGAGAGCATCGGACCTTGCATCCAGCTTATGGACGAAGGCACGAACCGGAATGCCCTTTTCGAGCAGAAGGGCTGTTATGCGCCGTCCTGTGGAACCTTGTGCGCCGCCAGCCGCACCCGTGACGAGTATAGGTTCAGACATTGTTCTTTTCCTTGATGAGACGTGGTGCTGATGTCTCTTGAAAGCGGTAGTTGGTGCGGGGATATCTGAATCAGGCTTTGATCGCATCCTCGACGAGGACAGGAGCTGCCTTGAGCTGCGGACGGACCAGCCAATAGAGAGCGAGGAGGTGCGTGATCATCAGCAACGGCACATAGAGAATCGGGATCGCGTATGCGGCGCCCAACTGCCCGGCGAGAGCAGGAAGACCGAGCTGGATGGCGTGGCCGTAGTTAAGGAAGAGATCGACGACTCCGACGAGATTGAAGGCGACGACGAAGAACCAAAAGAGCGGAAGTACTCTCACCGAGAGAAGAGCCAACAGGGCCAGGACTCCGGTCGCGAAGTCGGCGTAAGCGGCGGAGGTGGCGAAGCCAGCGGGCAGGTTGGGGCCGACGACTCCCGGAAGGATGAAGACAAGCCCGAAGAAGCGGAAGCTGTGTAGCGTGGCGATGACGCGTTGCGCCTGGAATCGGCTCATCGACTTGAGTTTGGGCAACGCGTAAACAGAGAACAAAAGCAGGCACGCGACATAGCCCAGGACGAGGTGGATGGGGAAGATAATTTCTGGCGACATTAGGCCCTCCTGTACGCATAGGATTATATCAATCATCCTATGGATTCAGAATTTCTTGGGCCAGGTCAGAGGGGAGATGGATTGCACTTTGAGATGATTACCAGCATCCTATAATGAGCTATGCGTTACCGGCCTGAACACAAAGCCGAAATCCATCAGAAGATTGTGAAAGACGCCTCGCGGCGCGTTCGCAGCGAAGGCATCACTGGCGCCGCGGTTACAGCCGTGATGCGGGACGCCGGTCTGACCCACGGAGGGTTTTACAAGCACTTCGGAAGCAAGGACGAGTTGCTCATGGAGTCGCTGAGCGAGGCATTCCAGGAGATAGCCGACCACCTTGCTCAAGCCGGCGAGCAGTCCCCACCCGAGACAGCGTGGAAGGCGATCGTGAAGACCTACCTGAGTCTGGAATATTGCGACCACGTCGAGTACGGATGCCCCCTGACGGCTCTTGCGCCCGAGTTGGCGAGGGTTGATGAGGCGATGAAGCCCCGGATCTTTGAGGAACTGAAGAAATACAAGAGTCGGATGCTTCCATTTATGCCTGGCCAGCGAAATGCCGACAAAGAACGGGCTTTCTTTTCCATCTTTTCAACGATGGTCGGGGCAATTGAAATCGCGCGGATGCTGCCAGAGCCCGCGATGCGAGAGAAAGTGCTGGCGAGCGCAAGAGAGTTGCTCTTGCGAAGCTTTTGATTCTTGGAGTCGAATTGGCAGTGGCACAGACGCCAACGCTCGTACCCATAGACCGGTAAATCAAGAAACGCGTTCTCAAGTATTGTGAACAGGGCAATGCACTCATTGACCAAAGCAAAACTTTACCGGAACAACTTCCGACAAGCGCGTTTATGAGGCCTCACCTCGAAGGCCACGCCTTACCGTGGAACACTTCATGGTGAGGCGTCAGACCAGTCACTCAATCAATGATCTGAGCAAGCCCTTCAGCCTTTAGGCGTTCAAGACCTTCCCTCATCTGCCGGAGTTGGTCGGGCGAGTGGCCCTGCCACTTCGCGACCTCACCAATTACACGAAGCGGATCGCGGGATCGATACGATCGTGTCGGGTTGCCAGGGAACTTCTTGTCCGTCAGGTTGGGGTCATCTATAACCTCTCCAGTGGGGTCCACGACATAAATTCTTTCCGGCCCGCTTCCAACGGCTAGTTCCGCACCCCAGATCGCAGCGTCCAGTGTGCCTGTGCAATAAACCCAAGACAAAATCTTCCGATCGCCGTAGTTGGATTTGAAGCCGACTGCGATCAGATCGCCGTGTTGAAGATCTGCACGCGTGCCGTGGAAAAATTGTTGCCGAAATCTACTATCCGCGACTGACATAGGTTTGCTGTTCCCCCTTTAGAAAAGTTGTCTCTTGCGACGCACGCTCTCGCCGAATCACGATCATGCAGTAGAACCCGGTGTTGCGGCAAGCCCACCCGCGACTTGTATACTAAGAGTGGGGAGAATAAAGAATCTCCATCCCGCCTCCTCCAAAATCCACGTCCCGCCACGTTTGCAAGACAGATTGTTTTGTTGAAGCTCACCACAGCGATACAACTTGTGGAGTCGGCTAGTCGCTATGACTGGTCGCTTCCGACAAGCGCGTTTGTAGTTACCTATCTTGAGTGCGATAGCGATCCAGCTAAAATAGGCCTGTTTGGGAACGAGTTCTGATCGCCCTGCGTATCCCGTGTATGCCCAGACACCTCGCCTTTCTGTGCCCGGTTGTGTTCACCCTTTTCTCTACGATCGCCGCATCTTCCAAAGCGCAACAGCCAGCGCCAAAAGATCCGCTTCCCAAAGGCATCCATTGGACTCAGTTGCCACCCCCAAAATTCGGAATTGATGCAGCGGCCCTCGACACGCTCTACAGCGACATGAAGGAGGAACAGCATCACGACCTCAAGGGCATCGTCATCGTGCGTAATGGCTCGCTCATTAGCGAGCATTACTTTAACGGCGACTCGTCCAGAACGCTCCACGACATCCGCTCAGCGACCAAAAGCCTAACGTCGCTATTGATGGGCATCGCCATCGACAAAGAAAATCGTTCATAGTGTTGATGATCCGATTGCGCTGTATCTTCCGGCCCTTCCTAGAGACGGCAAAGAGAAAATCGAGATCGAAGACCTTCTCAACATGCGCTCAGGCTTGGATGCAGACGATGAAGATCCGTCCACAGCAGGGAATGAGGACAGACTCGATGAGTCGTCAGACTGGATACGGACGGTGTATGCCATTCCTATGAAACGCGCTCCGGGCGATAAGTATCTCTACTGCTCAATCAACGCCTTCCTCACCGGAGCGATCATCGAAAATGCCACGAAAACGCCACTAGACGGCTTCGCGCGCACCAACCTCTTTGGGCCGTTGAATATCCAGAGTTTTCACTGGAGGCATGTGCCGGTCGACCGAACGACAGGTCAGGGGAACCTTGAGATCACCGCGCGTGATGCCGCAGCGCTCGGGCAACTGATGTTGAACGATGGTGTTGTGGGTGGAAGGCGCCTTATCAGTCACGATTGGGTCACCGGTAGCCTCGCAAGTCAGGTGCCGATCAGCGACAGCGACCCCTACTCAGACTTCTACGGCTATATGTGGTACACCAAAGCCGAGCCAGTTGCCGACCATAAAGTCACGGTTCACTTCGCTTCGGGCAACGGTGGAAATAAGATCTACATTGTCCCTTCACTTCATATGGTGGTCGCAATCACCTCAAGCGCATACGGCACCCGCTGGGGTCAACGGCGATCTCAAGATATTCTGCTCAAAATCTTGGCAGCCACGAAGCCTGAATAGCTGCCAGTTCGAAAGTTGGGCTGTGCGGGAAACCGTTGGGTTGGGAATCGGAAATCGGCTAATGAGATGGTCCGCCGCTTGCTTTTCATTCCCAGCAGGTGATCGCTGGGAGCAAGCTGTGACAGGAGGATCATCGCTATGCAGATACATTCGATTGGCATCGATTTGGGCAAGACGACCTTACATTTGGTGGCGTTGGGCGCAGCAGGCCAGGTGCTTGTGAAGAAGAAGTTTACTCAGAAGCAGTTGCTCGCTTACACCGCCAACCTGCAGACTTCGCTGATCGGCCTGGAAGTACGGCCACGGGCCTACCGCCGGGTGCAACCGTGACATTCAGTCCTGCGACCGTGGCGGCTAACGCTGGCTCGGCACCGGTCACTCTTAGCGTTCAGACAGCTTCAATTGTTGGAATGAACAGGTTTGAGAGGAATGTCACATCTATTGCTCTGGGACTGCTCTTGCTGCCATTGGCAGGGGCTCGGCGGATGCGTAGAAGCGCGGGTGCGGCGGGACGGTACATCTTCATGATGCTTGTTCTGCTAGCTGGCGCCCTTACCACCATGGGCCTGACAGGTTGCGGTACGCACAACGGCTTCTTCGGCCATGCCCCGCAGACCTACAACATCACCATCACGGCCACCAGCGGAAACCTTCAGCATTCGGCGAACGCAACCCTGAACGTGCAGTAGTCACGAGGAGAGGAACAAATGCACATGCTATCCCGATACTTTCTGCTGCTCGCGGCTCCGCTCCTGATGACCTCAGGCCTGAGGGCGCAAGCGCCTGCGACTGCTTCGCCCGGTCACCGTGAAGTGGACCTTGCAGTTACGTACATCGTGCAACACAGCAATCTGGTTTCAAACCCCACCTTCTGGCAGCAGGGCGGGAGTGTGGAACTATCGGCGCAGGTTTATCGCGGTTGGGGCGCTGCGGCGAACATTACCGGCACGAACGTTGGCAGCGCCGCCGATAGTGGCGTTGGGCTTAGTATGGTCACTGCGACCTTCGGGCCGCGCTATACATGGTACAGGCCGAATGGCATAGCCAATAAACGAAGCTTGGCTATCTTCGGCCAAGGGCTTATTGGCGAATCCAACGGCTTTAACAGCTACTTTCCCTCAAATACAGGATCGATGACCAACTATAACTCCTTCGCCCTGCAGGTGGGCGGGGGCGTCGACATCGGCCTCTCACGTCACTTTGCTGTTCGTGCCATTCAGGCAGACTGGCTTCGCACACAGTTTCCCAACAGCACAACCAACATACAGAACAGTTTTCGACTAGGGGCCCGGTGTCGTCTTCCGCTTTCAACAACACTAGTTCGAGTTTCAATATTCCCTGGCTTTACCGAAAATAGACTGTTTATAAGGCCTCTTGCATCCGAGTTGTTCTCGGATGCAAGAGGCTTTTCTTTGCACTTTGTTCGCGACATTGATCGAACTCGAGAGCTCACCTCGGCATAACGGAGTTGATTTGCAGGTTCTGCACTAGTGTGACCGCGTCGCTCCCGAATGATGAGATATACCCAAGAACAGGGATGTAGGTATTCTGACTTTCGACGAACTTTGCCCATGGCCCGGCAGCAGGATTTGCCTCGTATGCAGATGGGAGTGCGGTTCGAAGAATCATGAGACTTTCGATGCAAAAATACCTCGGCTGGAATGCGGATATGATTCGGCGCCATTTGAGCATCTTGAAAAGAGCATTCTTGCGCAGGTAGCTTACCAATGGGGGCACATCGACCAAGAGCCAGATAATCACGAATGCGGATATCGACAGGAACATGAATTACTTGCTTGCCTATCACGAGTTGCCCCCAGTCCTCCGTGCCGTGGGCGCCTGCTGCGAGATTTGCGTTCTGCGGATGATATTAGGCAGCTTCACTGAAGTCGAAGGCGTGAGGTTCGCTCCCGCCGCCGCCTCCAGCTGCCCGAACGCCTGCTGATGCTCCTCGGCATTGCGTGCACATGAGCAATCCGCTGGAATGTAAAGGTCGAAACCACGCATGTTGGCATCATGCGCCGTGACGGTGATGCAACTGGCCGAGGTCGGTCCTGTCAGGATCAGTGTCTCCACCTGGAGATGCCGCAGCAGAACCTCTAACGGGGTCATGTAGAACGCGGAATGCATTGGTTTCAGGCACGAAGTAATCTTCGCTGTCCGGCAGTTGCGGCCGTACGAACTCTCCTCCCTTCGCCTCTAGACAGCGACCCATTAGTACTTCCTTTTCGCTGCGCCAATCGCCGAAGTTGTCGTTCACATACAACGCGGGTATACCGGCCTCGCGTGTACGCGCCTTTAGTCTCACCAGCGTCCCCCGCATTCTTAGTGCGCCTTGCAGAATCTCTTTTCCATCTGGAAATTGAAAGGTCGTGAGCACATCGACTAGTAACAGGGCGACGGGCACTGGCGAGGGACGCGTCTGTGCATGTTTCCGAGACTTCATACCTGGTGTGATGCCAACTCCGCTTGCCGAGCAACAGCCGCGCATCCGGGGAATCCGTGAGTGTGGCGTTCCAGCAGATTTTCTGGCAGAGCCAGCAACTGAGAAGCTTGAGTGACTAAGCCGCATACGGCGGCCAGATCAGGACCTCTTGTCGCTCAGAGTATTGCACAAGAGCAGGGGAAGCGGAGAGCGACAGCCCCGCGGCAGCTGCGATAGTGTTCTGATAAATTTTAGCTGTCACAGCCTGCAAGTTCCAGGGAAGATGATGGATTTCGGCCCGCAAAACGGTTTTCTTAATTACCGTGTAGAGGCAGTAGCGCTCCGTCAGCCAGTGTTCAATGGTGCCGGTAACAGCACGAAATACAGTCGATGTCGGTTCATATTTAGCATAGAACGACGCAGAGGATAGAGTCCGCTCACATCGGTAATGAATTTCGGAATTCACCGTATCGATTTCCATTTTCGAATGAAAGTAAGGCAAACGATAAAGCGTGCGTGCTCCGAGGACAGCCAAAAGACTTCCGGCATCCAGGCTAAAGAAGTAGACGCCGGCAATCCCTCCGTAACGAACGTAGGTACGGCAATTCAACTCTGGAAACGACCAGAGCTTGTTAATTGAGCCTAAGCCTCTCGGTCTCACACAGGCCTCGAAAGGCGTCAAAGATATCCATGCATCCCCATCTGAGGTATCAATTTCCAATTCATCAGGAACTAGGACCCGCAATTGAGACACAGGCAAAGCCCAGTGCGCAAAGAGCAATCTGTACCATCCTTGTTCCATAATCCAAGGTCGTCCCTCCGGAAGCGGCCAAGGTCGATGACCGTTCTGTCGAATAATTGACTCTGTGTCGATCACTCCAGATTAGATGCGTCTCATGGCAGACCTGTTCTGTGTGTCAGGGAACGGCTCTCCTAGTCCCTTCGTTCCACGACCTGACTTTGCGGTATGTTCAGGCCCAGCTAGTTCAAGCGATGCAGTCCGCGGGCTGCATCGCAAAGCACGAGGTTGACCAGCGTCTTGCCCGTAGGCTCCTGCTCTGTGCGGACCGAGCAAACTGCGATATCTTCAAAATGTCGCAAGAATTCCTTTCCGATATGTTGTTGCGCGTGGCCGGCTCCTGAAGCTGTTCGCTGATCCAGATCGAGTGCGTTCCCGCCTCCATCGCAACCCGTGTTGGAGGCACATCGGTGAACCACTTCTCGATCGCCTTCGGAGTGGTCCGGAAGTGGCCACGGTCGACCACTTCTCCGTCTTGGTTGAGAGTGCAGTAATGGCTCCAGACGTCGCCAAGATCGATGCCGATCGTCATCTCAACCTTGGCCTGTCTGCGCGGGACTTCAGCGATGGGGTGCTGCGCTGGGCTTCTTCATGGGAACAGTCTGCTCCTCCTTCGGAGCACCTGCTCATCCTATTTATCGAGACTAATCCTGTACTGGTGAACTCTATCGCGAGAAGCGCTTGAGTGTCTCTTCCATCGCCGGAAAGCTGCATATCTCCAAGAGCACCCTGTACGGCTACTTGCGGCACCGCCGGGTCGATATCGGACCCTACAACAAACCAGCCCGGGCCCGAACACAGGAAGCGAACACAACGGCCGACTAGCTCAAGAATGCCACCATCCTGCTGTCGCTGAGGATCGAGAACAACAGCAAATTCGTTCGCGGCAAAAAGCGCGTCCGAGAAGATATTGAACGCTACCTGCGCCACCAATACGCCGCCAGCCAGGGCCAGTCAGGCGAGCACCGCCTCAAGGTTACCTATCGCACGGACGAGGAACTCCTCATCAACCCAAACTACTGTCTCACCGACCCACCGGTTGTGACAGAGGAGAAGTGGATCGAGGCGAATGCCAAGCGTCCAGAAGATGGGCGTTGAACCCTATCTGGCCACATTGCTGAGTGTCCTTCGGGCTGGCAGTAAATGACACACAAACTGGTCGAACCGGGAGACGATGCATCTGCTGCCGAACGTGTAGTGGCCCTCATCATGAGGTACGCTGTTCGGTGATGGCCTTCTACGAGGCAAATGCTACGGGAAATCAAAAGCGGTTGTACTCTGAATTGCTAAAGTTGAACGCCCGGTCTGATTGAGGCTTCAGATCGGTCCAAGCGTAGGTAGGATTCCAGTTCAAGACACGAGAGAAAAGCAACTATGCTATTTCTACCCGGTCACGCCCGTTCTCTTTGGCGCGATATAAAGCTGCGTCTGCAGTGCGCATGAGAGAATCTACCGTCTTACCCTGCTGCGGAAAGCAAGTCAGGCCGATGGATAGGCTGATCCCTTCGAGGGTTCGGCCATAATGTTGTATCTGCATGGCATGGACTGCTTGTTGTAATCGATCAGCGCATTCCGAGGCTGCCGCCATGTCTGACTCCGGCAGAATGAGCACGAATTCTTCGCCACCATATCGGCTGGCGATATCTTCCGCACGCAATTGGGCCTGGAAGACCTTGGCAAGTTCTCGAAGCACTGCGTCACCTGCTTCATGACCAAATGAATCGTTGAGACGCTTGAAGTGGTCGATGTCGATCATCAGAATTGCGAGGGGAGATTCTCTGCGGCTGGCACGGCGGAACTCCCGTTCTAGGGATTCTTCCATGTAGCGCCGGTTAAAGAGGCCGGTAAGCGGATCTCGGATTGCTTGTTTCCGGAGCGATTCACGCAAATTCAAGTTCGCTACCGCGAGAGCTAAATGTTCGGTCAACGTCTTTACAGTTCGTTCTTGGGCTTCAGTAAGCGGCTTAACTTTGGATGCCGTCTGCTCAGGGCCGGTATCCAGATACAAGATGCCGAGAGTCTCTCCCTGCGCCATCATCGGAACGCATATTGAGTAGGTAGGAATGGTGGGGCCAATGTGTGCACAGGCTACCCTTGAATCGCTGGCAAGCGAGACGTTGACGCGTCCACGTCGCAGTCCCCAGCAGTCTTTGATCGCGAAGTGATCTTGCCTAACGGCAGGTTCGCCCCAGCTTGCAACAATTTGTGCGGTGTCGCCTGCCTCGAGGATCGCAATAACGGATCCGCTCATAGAAGCAAACTGCATTTCTAAGTGCCGGATGATGATTCTATATGCCTCCTCAGAAGATAGGCAGGACTGGAGCAGATCGTCGGTTTCGCTCATCAAAGAAGCCTCCCGATTGACCGCGCTCAGCTCTCCTTGGAGGCGTTTATATTCGTCCACCTGCCGGCTTAGATCTGTCCACCGGCGCCAGGAGAAGACTGCAAAACCTGCGCCTATGATGACGATTGCGGTCAAGAATTCATCAATTTGAACTTCTTTATGACCGGCGAGCCATTCGAAGGCTCGGTCAGGGTCACTCAGAACGGCGACGCACCCGATCAAGACCACAAGAGCTGTGACAATGACGTCTCTACGCGCCCTTGTCCGAGGGGCTTTCGTCGTCTCTGTGTCGATATCAGCCCACTGCCACTTCATTCAATTGAACCCATGGGGATATGCATCGTTGATGGCATACGTTCCCCCAATTGCCTCTAACTACAGTACCGCCATAGAGAAGGTCAAACACTAGCACTATTGTGGGAGGGTTTCGCAGTACCCGAACGTCAGCTGCTGCTGTGACGACTGAAGCCTCCCTTCTGGCGCTTACCGACCGTGAAGCCAGCAGCGATGATCCACACGAAGCCGGGAAAACACGTGAGGGGATGAGCGGAAGGAGGCGAACGCTTAGGATTTCGAACCAACTGAGAACACCGACCGCTGCGACGAAAAGGCCGAGAATGACTACCCAGTTCGGAAGCAGTTTGGACAACGCAGCAGGAATCGAGATGCCAGCGGCCAGCAGAGCGAAGGGCACCGCGTAGCCGGGTCCGCCGATACCGAACGAAATACGGTAGATCACGTGCAAAAGGTCCGCGTTCTCCGGAATGCCAGGATAAATGGTTCTGGTGCAAACTTTCTCAGAATGAGTGACGGTATGGTTTGGGAAGAATTATTTGCAGGGTTATGCAGCAAGAACAGCAGCCCAAAGGTCAGGAGCGGCTACGGGTCTGCCCGGCAAGGTCTCGATCTTGAATTGCTGTTTCCGAATTTTCTCTGCAAGGTCGATGCCGCTTATCGTTATTGTCGCTGTGTCGAATCGCTTGAACCCGAGAACAAATCCAATGCTCTCATCCTGGACCATTATCACCGTCCATCCCAACCATCCCAGAGTTTGCACCAGGACCTTCTGTCGATCGGAACTGGAATATACCTCGCCACTCATCATCTACAAAGCATGACATCGGCCTTGGCATTTTTCTGACAAGCATCGCTGCGATCTCCGCTTTGGGCGGAACTTATAGCGTAGCGCCTTTTCGCTTGACTTCAGATGGCAGCACCCGCTTCAGAAGCTCCGTCAATTTCAAGCAGTTTGCCCGTCTTAACGTCATAAACGTATCCGTAGATCGGAATTGAAGGTGGAACGAGCGGGTGCTGCCGTATCCGAAACACATCGTCAATCACAGCCTGCTTCTGGTCTGATATCGTGAGCCAATCGATAAACTCGCCAGCGCGAGATCCCGGTCCTTTGCCCACATCCTTGAAGCCCTCGGACGTTAGCTCAGCAGCCTCAAGGCTGCTACCTAACAACCCTCGAATCGTATCGTTCGTGAAGAACTCCATGCCGCAATTTGTGTGGTGAATGACGAAGAACTCACGAGTACCAAGCAGCTTGTAGCTGATCACAAGGGAGCGAATCGCATCATCG
The DNA here is from genome assembly GCA_025462645.1 of Edaphobacter sp. Taxonomy (GTDB): domain Bacteria; phylum Acidobacteriota; class Terriglobia; order Terriglobales; family Acidobacteriaceae; genus Edaphobacter. Next base: position 18,586 of record JAOAPB010000028.1, read on the forward strand.
CTAGCGCGGCCCCCAGCGTTCCGGATCACATGCGCATCCCCTTCGCTCAATCCGGCGAACTTGGCTGGATCGAGGCGCGCATCCATGCACGTGAGAATAGCGAAGCGGCGGGCTGGAGGGAGCGCCAAATCGCCCTTGCTCCCGAAGGAATCAACATAACGAGCGTTTGCTTTCATGACATCATCGAGAATTGCACTCATAGGGAACCTCTTCTTGTGGATTGCGGGTTATATGTTTGCGCCGAGCCCTAAACTGAATAGGGCCAATGGCTCTCTCAGCAAAGGTGCAGGATTTCGATCCATGGGCCGGGTAGGGCAAATTCACGGTCCCATAGGGATTGCTCTGAATCCCGCAATCTGGCGTGCTTTATGAGTTCTTGCCGGAAAGAACTAGCGGCCGTCCGTAGACGCGAAGCCACTCAATTCAGTAGGGCAGGCCTCTGAAGAGCCGCAACAACAGGGAACAGACTTGATCAACATGACAGCGAGCATAGAACCTAGGTCCTCTAAGGTCAATCCATTGCTACCTTGTTCCTGATACGTCGCCAGCAATTGAAAGGTCTGACGCTCACTAAAGAGAACCAAATGCCCCGTGGCCCGTCGATGAAGAAGGCCTTCCAACGATTGACTATCTCAACACGCCTGTCACGCGGCACTAAATTCCCGGAATCTGGTGTCCGCGGCTGTTTTGCGGCACTTAAATTCCGGAATCCGCTGAGCTGTTTGCACTCAAATCCTGAAATGAAACCAGTGCATATAAAGGACATAACGGCATCTTTGTACTTATATCCCGGACAAACTTCAGCATCAACTTCGTCCGGGATTTCAGTGCAGCGATAATGCAGTTAAATCCCGGAAAAAGATTGAAAACAAACGAGCGCGATTCCGGGAATTTAGTGCAGCGTGACAATTGAGCCTAAACCTCATACAACGGCCAAGACTAAATCGACATCAACGCACCTGATCAATCAGCCGACCGATAAACATTTACTTGCAATTACTTGCAGCCCTCCTGCAAAACCTTTCGCGTTGACGATCCCACCTTGCCAAGCACATGATCAGTTGCTCGAAAAGGAGAATTTAATTGAGAAAGCTACCAGTCGTCCTGGCTTGCATCTTTGCATTAGCTGCGCCCTCACTCGCGGCGCACGCCGACACAATCAGTACCTTTCATCTATACTCCGCAAACTATGACGGCCATATCGACGGCATCCTCGAAATCAATACGATTACCGGTCAGCCCGGATACGGAAGCTTCACCATGTTTGTGAACGCGCCCCCAAGATCCGGCCTCCCCAACCAGCAGTTCAGTTTTAGCGGTCTGTTTAGTCCAGCCGAATGTGACGATTGCGAATTCGCTCCGAGTTCCCTTAGCTTCTCCCTCGGAGGATATCCACGCTCCTTTCTGTATCTAGAAGTTCCTCTCAGTACGCTTGTTGATTACACCGGCGGGCCCTTATGCAGCGGTCTGTATGCTCACCCTTGCTACGGCGGTGGGTCGGGCTCATATTACATTGCAGCAGACTCGTATTACTTCAATAGCATCCAGTACATCTGGAACGCTAATCTTGACCTCTTGTCCACTGTCCAGACCCCTGAGCCTTCAACATTCGTCCTCCTCGGGTCAGGAGCCCTTGGTCTCCTCGGAGTTGCAAAACGTAAGTTCATCGACGCCTGACCACCTCGAGACACTCTTCAACAACCGAATGGGAACGCGGCTGGTGCTGGTTCCGGAAGCGGACAACGCTCACGATCGCAACGCAATTCTTATCTACCGAGAGGGAGATCTTCGAGCGGTGGTAGTCCCCGCACTGATTAGCCGAGTGGCTGTAGCAATTCCGGAACGCAAAAAACTGATCAGGACTTAGCCGATACCTTGCGTGCCCCTACTTGTGGTTGTTTTCTGGCGCTGCATGACGCACACTTATATCCACTAAGTTGCGTTAGCTTTTAGCTCCTCCGCTATTGGCTTTTGAAGCCCACTCATATGTAACGTCGGAGACCATTCGCATAGCGAAGAGACGATGAAGGTTTCCAATTCATCTTCAGCTCTGTATTGAGATTTTCTCCAAGCTCGGCGTTTGATGCCTTCATTGAAATACGCAGCGCGGCAGCAATAACAAGGACAGTTTCTTGGCGCAGAACCTCTCTAGTAAGGATTACTTCGAACTCATTCGGCTCACGTAAATGGCGTGCGAGCGAAACCATGCGATCTTCTGAGCGATTGACGAGTTGCAATGCAACCGCGTCGTAGATCGCGTTACGCATTCCACGTTTTCTGAGGTCTGCTTCTGCTAGACCGCTAGGCTGATACTTCCACAATTCGTCCAGCAGCCCTATGAGGGCTTCAGGCCCGCTAGCTGCTAGGAACTTTATAGACCTGTTCCGAATGCCTTTTATTACTCCGGCTTGCGCACCCTTTAGCACGGGGCGATACAGCAGTGTACCCCTTTCTTCGAAATGTCCGGCGAATAAAAGCCAGCGTTTCAGGTTCATAGCGTACTGATGAATTGCCACGGTGGAAAGGGTTGTCGCTGGCCGCGTTTTCTCCAAGATCCTTTCGAGGTCTACATTTGTGATGATGGAGTCGCGTTCGATAGCGACAACTCACGGCACACAACGTGGCGCGCTAATTGGGTAGCCTTGGCATTGCTCTATAAGCCTGGTTCTAAGCGCCGGAACAAAGGTCACTCCAATCTGTCGCTGAGGTGGGCGAGACGACGTGGACGTCGGTGGAGTAGAGAACTTGTCCCTCGTTGTAACGGTGCGGCGAGTCGTGGATCTTCATCAGCATGTGGCCGACGTCGAGCAGCAGTGTGCGGTCTTTGCTGTCTGGATAGGTAAAGCGATAAACAGGCGTGCGTCGTGCGGTGGTTAGCTCTGCCTTGATGCCGGAGTTCGCGAGCTTTACGGAATAATAGCCAACCTCGGCGCGCTCATCTTCACGTGCCGATGAGGCGTGAGCAGGGTCGGCTTTGCCGGCCTGCGCCTGGACGAGGATGTTGCCGTACTTGGGCCCGCCGCCTGTGCCGGAGACATGCAACTGAGAGAAGCCGTGGAGATCGCCTTTGGCCTCCCAACCGGCGTTGCTCTCGTTACCGCCGTAGTCGGGACCGGGCTTCGCCATGCCGAAGGGCAGCGTGGGACCTACGAAGACGTTGCCGCCCTTGTCTGCACCGAGCATTGGGTCGATCTCTTGCGCGGTCTGTGCGTGGAGGAGAGAGGCTGCAGCGAAACAAGGGGCGAGAGCGCGCTTACAAGTAAAGTCCGCATACCGCTGACCTTTATACAGTATTCAGGATTGCGGTTCCCTGAAGGCCACGATGGAACTGATCGAGGTTGAGGTCGTCTGCTCTGACGACTTGGAGCATAGGCGACGAGTTGAGCAACGAACGCCAGATATCAAAGGGCTACTTGCGCCCACATGGGAAACAGTGAAGGGATTGAATTATCAGGTTTGGAACACTCCGAATATTGTGATCGATACAGCCTCCAAGTCTATCCTTGATGTCTCGGGTGAATTGCAGGTAAAGATCATGGATGTTCGTCAGCTTAGCGTTCATGTATCGGACTAAACGATCGATTTTTGAGGTGGCTAGTGGCCAATGTCAACGTCTACATCGACGGCTTCAATCTGTATTACGGTGCTCTGAAGCGGACGCCGTACAAGTGGCTCGACCTTGGATTGCTGGCGCGGACTTTGCGACCGACGGACACTATCCAGCAGATCCACTACTTCACCGCCCGCGTGAGTTCGCGCCCCTTACAATCCCACCTCGGACGGTCCCAAACCTTCGAATCAAGTACGGCCACTTCCTGACCCACTCGGTTCCGATGTACCTCACGAACGTCGCTCCAGGGCAGAAGGTCTGGGTGGACAAGACCGAGGAGAAGGGTTCGGACGTCAATCTCGCGTCTCATCTCCTACGCGACGCCTACACCGGGAAGTTTGAGGTTGCTGTCCTAATCACCAACGATTCTGATCTGGCGGAGCCAGTCCGAATCGTCGCCCAAGAGCTCGATCTCCCGGTCGGCATCCTCAACCCCCACCAGTTCCATAGCAGGGAATTGAGGCAGTACGCCACCTTTCTGAAACGCATCCGGCAAGGCGACTTGGCAGCGAGTCAGTTCCCGCGAACCGTCACCGATCGCAAAGGCACATTCGCTAAACGGACCGGCTGGTAGGGAGGGAGAAGGATTTGCGACTGGCAACGCCAAAATCGCTACATTTCCACAACTGCTACAAAAATAGCTACAGTGACAAAAAGCAAGGTCAACCTTTTCAGGTTGACCTGTCCGTAACTTATTGATTATTTGGATTGGTGCGGAGGAGGGGACTTGAACCCCTATGCCTTGCGGCGCTAGCACCTCAAGCTAGTGCGTCTGCCAATTTCGCCACCTCCGCATTTTGGCTCTGCACACAGTGCAAGAGAGCGGTGAGCAATCCGTAGATAAGTATAGCATCCGAAGCGGGTTTTGATGGAGCCGGATTGCATGGTTTCGCTGAGGGAAATAGGTCAACGCGCTCCTTGCAGCTTCTGGATATTTGCCAGGGTATCCGGGTCGTTGGGCTTGATTTCAAGCACTCTCTTATAGAGGAGTAAGGCGAGATCGCCGCGTCCGGCTTGCTGCAATAGTGCGGCGAGGTTGTAGTAGGGCGTTGGATCTGTGGTTTTGTTGTCGATGGCCTTGGCAAACATCTTTGCGGCGTCATCGACCTTGTTCTGCTGATAGAGGAGAACACCGAGATCGGTGTAGGCTGCGCTATCGTTTGGAGCCAGAGCGATAGCCCGGTGGAACTGCTGCTCGGCGGCCCACATGGCTCCGACCTGCTGGAAGAGCACGCCCAGATTGAGGATGGTTCCAACGTCGTCGGGTTTGAGTGCCAGAGCATCGTTGTAGGCCTTCTGGGCCTCTATCGCCCTGTGCTGGCTTGTGTAGAGGTCGCCAAGGCTGGCGAAGGCACGCTGATAGCGAGGCTCGAGCCGGATGGCGTTGCGATAGGCTTGCTCTGCTTCGGTGAGGTCTCCCTTCTCGCGTAGGGAAAAGCCGAGGTTGTAGAAGAGGGTGGAGCTGTTGGGTGTGGCCTGGAGGGAGCTTCGGTAGAGAGAGACGGGATCGCACCAGTTGAGGACACGCACGTAGAGTCGCCAGACCCCCCAGGTTGCCCAGAGAAGGATGAGGCTGAGGAGCACTCGACTGGTCTGTTTACTGTACCCCAGCGGCAGGGCCACGATGGATAGGGCTAATCCAGCGGAGGCCATGTAGGTGAAGCGCTCGGCCATTCCTTGATAGATGAAGACGAGTCCGCAGAAGGGTGCTAGAGAGAGGCACATCCAGGCTAGACCTGAGGCAATGACCGGTCTGGATCTATGCAAGAGATAGATAGCGGCTATGAGGGCTGCTAGAGCAAGCCATGCCATTACGGTGGCCGCGGAGGGAATGTTTGCGGGTGTGGAGGTGGAGCGCTCGACGCTCATGTGTATGGGCGCGAGTATCCATAGAACGTACTTCCAGAAGGTCAGTCCGAATGCCCATATCGAGGCAGATCCCGATGCGGCGTGCGCGGCCACTCTTTGCTTCAGGACGAGATAGATGATGTCGGCGAAGAGCGATGTGCCCAGGAGCGTCAGCAGGGAACGGCGTCGGAGTTGGTTGGCATCGGGTGTGGCGTAAGCGATGAGCAGGGTAAGCGGGAAGAGGAGAAAGCCTTGTTCATGCGAGAGGACTGCGGCTATAGCGGCGAGAAAGTAGCAGGGAAGTGCGATTAGCTTTCTGCTGCGTAGATACCAGTTCGCAATCAGAAGGCCGAGGAGGAGAAAGACTCCGGATAGGGAGTAGGCTCGAGCGCTGACCCAGGCTACGACTTCAGTGTTGATCGGAAGGGAGAGCCAAAGGAGCGCCGCGGCGGCAGAGACGTAAAGCGAGAGACGGAGCCTGCGTAGAAGATAGAAGCCTAGCAGGCCGTTGGCGAGGTGTAGCAACAGGTTCGTGACGTGGAAGCCAGCGGGGTTGAGGTGCCAGAGCTTTCGGTCGAGGAAGAGGGTGAGCCAGTAGAGGGGGCGGTAGGAGAGGCCTCCGGTACCGCGGAAGTCGGTGGTGAAGGCGACCGGGGCGAGCAGGAAGCGATGGACGAAGGCGTGCCATGAGGCCAGGGAAGGATTATTGACGATCTGGTCAAGGTCGTCATAGACGAAGGGTGCGCCGATGGCCTTCCAATACAGAATGAAGACCAAGGCGCTGCTTATAGCGAGAAACCCGAGAGTCTCGTGCAAGAAAGATGGCCTGGAGGATGGGGTCGGCTGGCGGTGGCGTGCCGAAGATGAAGCAGGTGAGGGGCGAACAGCCATGATCCATCTTAACCAAGAGTAAGCTGGCTGCGGGATTGATTAGGTTTTGCAGAGGTTGCTGTGTTCAGTGCAACACTGTTTCAGGAAGCAGCCATAATGTTCATCAGGAGCCAGAATAATGGGTAAGATTGCGCTGTTTGGAGCTGCAGGAGCGATCGGAAGGAGTGTCGCCGATGCTCTTCGTTCGCAAGGGATTGCCTATCGGGTGGTGGGCCGCAACCGTGGCGAGCTTGAGAGACTCTACGGCTCGGATTCGCTGGCAGAGATCGTCACTTGGAATCCCGATGATCCGGAGTCGGTACGCGCTGCGGCTCATGGCGTGGAGACGCTGATTTACCTGATCGGTGTTCCTTACAACCACTTCGAGCTGCACCCTGTGCTGATGCAAAAGACTCTCGACGGTGCCATCGCCGAAGGTGTGAAGCGCTTAGTTCTCATCGGGACGGTCTATCCGTATGGCCTCCCGACGACGGCCAAGGTCACGGAGGAGCACCCACGCAAGCCGCATACGTTCAAGGGCCAGATGCGCAAGGCGCAGGAGGATGCGCTCCTGAAGGCTCATGCGGAGGGCAAAATCAAAGGGACGATTCTTCGGCTACCGGATTTTTATGGGCCGGGGGTGGAGGCGAGCTTCCTGCACTCAGTCTTCAAGGCGGCGGCGCAGCGTGGGACAGCAGACATGGTTGGCCCTATCGATACCCTGCATGAGTTCGTCTTCGTCCCCGATGTCGGCACGGTTGTTCTTCAACTTGCGTCTAAGCCCGAAGCCTATGGTCGCTGGTGGAACTTTGCCGGAGCAGGCGCCATTACGCAACGCGAGATTGCTACTCAGGTCTTCTCCTTAGTGGGATGCAAGCCGAAGATTCGCGTCGCTGGGAAGATGATGTTGAGGCTGATCGGATTGTTCAATCCTTTCATGCGGGAGTTGGTGGAGATGCACTACCTACAGACAGCTCCTGTGCTGATGGACGATCGTGCGCTCACCAGTCTGCTTGGACAGATTCACAAGACGTCCTATCCCGAGGGATTGAGGCTTACGCTGAATGCCTATCAAAATGCCGCCGGATAGGTTGGGTTTCAGGGACTGGCGCGTACACTTGCTGTATCTGAACCTACCTTCTGTGTGAGGAAACGAAATGCGTAGAGTCTTCCGCGTCTTGTCTGTTTTGATGTGTGCGGGTTTGCTGACTTCGACAGTTATGGCGCAGACGAGTGCGGCTGGACTGGCGCAGCCTCATCGGTGGGCTGTGGTACTGCATGGAGGCGCTGGGGTGATAGAGCGCAAGTCGATGAGCAAGGAGACAGATGCGGCTTATCGCGCTGCGTTGAAGGCGGCACTGCAGGCTGCGGCCGATGTTTTGGAGAAGGGCGGATCTTCGCTGGATGCGGTGGAGGCGGCGATCAAGTTGATGGAGGACGATCCTCTGTTCAACGCCGGGAAGGGCGCGGTGTTTACGGCGGAGGGGAAGAACGAGCTCGACTCGGCGATTATGGATGGGGCTACGCTGAAGGCCGGAGCGGTGGCGGGAGTGACGCGGACGCGGCATCCGATCTCGTTGGCACGCGCGGTGATGGAAAAGTCTCCGCATGTGATGTTGATTGGGGCAGGTGCGGATCAGTTTGCGGCTACGACAGGTCTGGAGCAGGAGGGGCCGAGCTACTTCTTTACGGAGCGGCGTTGGCAGAGTTTGATCAAGGAGCTGAAGAAGGAAGGAGCCCCGCTGCCTGAGCGACCCGCCGGGGTTCCGCCAGCCCCCGTGGGTGGGGTTGCGGAGATAGAGCCGCCGAATGCCCATAAATATGGGACGGTGGGTGTGGTGGCTCTGGATCGCAATGGAAATATTGCCGCCGGGACTTCAACCGGAGGGACGCAGGCCAAGCGATGGAACCGGGTGGGCGACTCGCCGATTATTGGCTCGGGTACCTACGCGTCGAACGAGTCCTGCGCTGTGTCGGCTACGGGGACGGGGGAGTACTTTATCCGGCTTACAGTAGCTCGGACGATCTGCTCGCTGGTGCAGTACAAGGGCATGAAGCTGCAGGCTGCGGTGGATGAGGTAATCCAGAAGGAGCTTACGGCTTTGAAGGGAGATGGGGGCGTGATTGCCATTACTCCGGATGGGCAGTTGGCGTGGAGCTTCAATACGCCCGGGATGTATCGTGCTCGAGTGATGGAGGGTGGCGCTGCACAGTTTGGGATCTATGGGGACGAGAAGTGAGTGGCTCTAGTGGGGCGGATCTTTGATGTAGCGACTGGCGAAGATTAAAAATGTTGGCCAGTTGGGGGCAGCCGTGTGTCCCCCGCTGTGTTGACGGAAGGCTATATCGCCCGTGATGAGTGGAGTCTCGATGGGTGGGAATGTGGTTGTTCCCAGGTCGTTTTTGCCCAGGAGTTTGTAGACGGGACCTGCAGCGACGGCTGCCATGAACATTCCCTGCGCGTCGGCCCAGCCATCGCCTTTGATTGCGCCCCCACCGATGAAGACGGGGCGAGGAGCGCAGAGGGCAATGAGTTCGTGGGAGTCGACGGGGAGATCTGAGGGGTAGAGGGGGCCTGCATATTTGAGATAGTTGCCGGCCATCCAGTGGTACTCGCGAGTCGCCGCTACGTTCTCAAGCTGCTCGCCGAAGTGACGGCGGCCGAGCTGGGCTCCGCCGGCTCCCGAAGAGCTGACATAGGCGATGACGAAGCGGGGGTCGTAGGCCATGGCGACGAGGGCGGTCTTGCCGAAGCGGGAGTGGCCTTCGACGCCTATTTGTTTTGCATCTACTGACTTGTCGGTTTCGAGGTAGTCGAGGACTCGGCTGCCACCCCAGGCCCAGGCGCGAATGGTGCCCCAGTCGTCGGGCTTGCGAGGCTGGCCTTTGTTGACGAGACCGATGATGCCCTGGGTGAGACCGGCTCCGTCGTCGGCCTGGATGGTAGTGGGACGGAGGATCGCGTAGCCCCAACCTTTAGCGAGGAGTTGTTGTTTCCAGGCCAGTTCGGCGGCGGTTGGTGGCGGAGCGGGCTTGAGGCGGGGATAGCCTTCGAAGCTGAACTCGAGGATGACGGGGACCGGGCCCTTCGCGTTGGCAGGCGTGGTGAGGGTGAGATCGATGTTAACGGTGATGAGCGGGTAGGCGGAGTTGTCGACGTGTCCGATGAGGTGTTTGGTGATGACTGGGTATGTGCCGTTGGTCTCGTGGGTCGTGTTGACGATTTGCCAGTTCACCTTCGGCGTGTTCTTTGGGACACGACCGTAGATCTCTCTGTCAAAGAGTTCGACTATCTCGGGGCGGCGCTGCTTCCACCAGGTGGTTTTAGTGGTTACTTTTTTACCATTTTTGAGGAGCAGGGGATCGGGGAGATTGGGATAGGGATTGGCTTTGAGCTCGTCGTAGTTGACGCTGTTAGGCAATGAGGGAGTGTGGTCGACGCCAGGACGAAGGGTAGTTATGTGGAGGAGATCCATGAGGCGCTGGTGGTCCTGTTCAGCAGTTAGCTGGACGGGTGGCGGCGTAATCCCCGTGGGCTTTGCGGCTTGAGCGACAGCAGTGGATGAAAGAGAGGCGCTCAGGACGAGGACCAAGGCGAGTGATTGTTTCAGTGTTCGCGGGGTTGGCAAGCGGTTCTCCTGAGGCTGGTAGTCATGGTTGAGGCGACGGCCCCAGAGTATCGATTTGCTTCTAGTTGTTCAAGTTGCTTGCAGGGCCATGGAGAAATGGTCTAATTGAGCCCATGATCTGCTCCATGAGCCATAGTCCAGTTTATGGGTGGCTTAGTTCGGAAATGGCTGCTTGTAGACAATTGGGTCTTCGGCAGTGCCGGGCTGTCAGGAGGAAATGCAACAACTTATGGAGGTACTCATGCTTCGATCTTCCCGAATGATCCACTTGTCGATCTTCACCGTGTTCGCGGCTGCAGTTTACGAGGCAGGGGCACAGCAGAAGAGCTATGAATGCCATCGAGCGAAGACACCAGTGCGCGTAGATGGAAGACTAGACGATCGCGTATGGAAGGCTGCAGCATGGACCACAGACTTTGTAGATATTGAAGGTTCTGTGAAGCCCATACCGCGCTTTCGCACGCGAGCGAAGATGCTTTGGGATGACGAGTATCTCTACATCGCAGCCGAGTTAGAGGAGCCGGAGATAAAGGCCACGCTGACGAAGCACGATTCGGTGATCTTTCACGATAACGACTTCGAGGTATTCCTTAAGCCTGGAGAAGCGCCGGGCTACTTCGAATTTGAAATTAACGCCCTGAATACAGGATGGGATCTGTATCTGAACAAGCCGTACCGCGAGGGTGGAAAGGCGGATAACAGTTGGGAGATCCCTGGGCTGAAGACAGCGGTTGCGATTCACGGAACGCTAAATGATTCGAGCGATAAGGACCACGGCTGGACTGTGGAGATAGCATTTCCGTGGAGCGCCTTTGCGTCGCGGCTGCCGGTGGCAAAACCGGAGGTAGGTGACCAGTGGCGCGTCAACTTCAGCCGTGTTGAATGGAAGGCGGGCGTGACGAAGGAAGATAACTGGGTGTGGTCGCCACAAGGGTTGATCAATATGCATGTTCCGGAGCATTGGGGCTATCTTCGCTTTGACGGTCCACGTACTGTTGCTGGTGGTCGCAGCGGTAGACAGCACGGTGCTAACGGGCTTCAATAAGACAAATCTGACGGAGCCTTTGGCGCGGCTGCTCTGTCTGACCGAAATTGGCAGGCGTTCAATGGCAGGTGCAGTCGAGACAGGCGTGCTCGGCGCAGATACTGCATGTGGCGATGAGCTGCTTCCTGAGGGCTTGACGCGCCCGATGAAGACGCACGGTAGCGTTGCCGGTGGTGATTCCCTCCGTCTTTGCAAAGGTGTCGAGAGATTGTTCGGTGAGGTCAATATCGCGGATGATCTTGCGATAGGAGGGCTTGAGATGTTGGATGACCTTGTCGATGCATTGGCAGACAATCTCATGGGTTGCGATGTTGGGCTCGGGCTGGGTCAGAAGTTCGTTCGCCCATCGTTCCAAGGCGCGATCTTCGGCGGCTCGATGACGATAGTGGTCTATGACGGCGTTTCGCAAGATGCGATAGAACCAGGCTACGGCCGACTCGTCGCTGCGAAGCTCGGAGGCCTGTTCGATGGCGCGTATGTAGGCGATCTGAATGATGTCATCGGCGGTGGCGGGAGTGTCGACGCGACGGTGCAGGAAGTTGAGAAACTGCTTCCGTTGGCTAAGAAGGTTGTCGATGGTGCTTGTGGACATTGGCGTTCCTGAGGCTTTGGAGTTGGAAGAGTGTGGGCAGCCCACACTCTCCCCTAGACTATTTAGATGCTGGGCAACCGCACGCCGGACCACAGGGGCACGGGGTGGAGCATGGACAGCTTGGACCGCAAGGACATTCGCGATTGGTTTTCATTTTGGTTCTCCTTTGTCGTCGGCTCTTAATTGCCGAACACTGTAGCTGACGGATGAGCAGGGGAGAACATTACAGTTGGATGGTAACGGCGGAGGGAGCTAGAAGTGATGGAGGAGGTCGGCGAAGGCAGATAGTTCGAGGAGGTGCTGGCCATCGGGTGGCTGGTTGACTACCTCATGCTCGAGGACCCAGGTGAAGTCGTGTGGAATGAAGATGGCATGGAGTCCGGCGGCGAGGGCGGGATTGATGTCGGACTTGGGACTGTTGCCGATCATCCAGGTGGTGCTGGTTTCGCAGGCGTGGTGGTCGGCGAGGGCGAGGTACGCCTCATTGTGTTTTTCAGGTAGAACTTCGACGGCGGAGAAATGTGGAGCGAGACCGGAGCGGCGAAGTTTGTCGGTCTGCTCGGTGGGGTCACCCTTGGTGACGAGGATAAGACGATGACGTGTGGCAAGATCGGCGAGGGTCTCGGCTACGCCGGGCAGAAGCTCGATCTCGTGATCGGCGATGGATTGAGCAAAGCTGACGATGCGCTGGTGCTTCTCCGGTGTGATGGGGGCATCTGTGAGCTGTTCGAAGCAGGCAACGAGGGAGCGGCGGAAGCTGCGGAGGCCGTAGCCGTGGGCGGCGATGGTGGCGTGCTCACAGTGGTTGAGGTGTTCGCGGACCTGCTCCGGGGTATGGACGCGATGATTGAGGTAGGAGATAAAAGAGGAGATGGCGCTCTCGAAGTAGATGTTGTTCTCCCAGAGCGTATCGTCCGCGTCGATGAGCAGGGTTTGATTGATGGGGCGGCTGCGGGCAGAGGATGTCAGAGAGGTCACAGGCCGATTATAAGATGGGCGCCGAGCGCCTGAAAGCGCTTCATCGGGTGGCGTGCAGTGGGTGGCCTCGTGTCTGTTGGACAGCTTTGAGGACGCTGAGCCTCGCAGTTGAGAATACTCTCGCATAACGGTACTATTGCGTCTGAGTGACGACTCCTACTCAGACCCGGAACACGCGCCAGAAGGAGGCCATTCGCGCAGCATTTCGCGATGCAGATCGCCCTCTGTCCCCTGACGAAGCCCTTGCCTTTGCCCAGAAGCAGGTAGACGCGCTCAGCATCGCTACCGTCTACAGGAATATCAGCAGCCTGGTGGAAGATAAATGGCTTGCAACGGTCGAGGTTCCTGGGCATTCGGCTCGTTACGAGGTTGCGGGGAAGGCGCATCACCATCACTTCCAGTGCAACTCCTGCGGAACTGTGCATGAGCTTGAAGGATGCGATGTGGAGGCGAAGCCGAAGTTGCCGCGCGGTTTTAGATACACCGGACACGACATGTTTGTTTACGGCATCTGTTCAGATTGCGCGAAGTAAATCGGCTCTCGATCGATGAGCGCCAATCTGCTTCGCACAAACCAATCATGGCTTCTTACAACTGGAAGCGCTAGAAGATGATCTTCGCCCCGAATTGCAACTGCCTTGGAGTGTTCCCCTGTGTGGTTGCCAGGCAGGCTGATGCATTGCCGATTGTCGTACCAGGATTGCCTGCAATCACGGCGTTGTAGGTGTTGAGCGACTCTGCACGGAGTTCGAGATTCATTCCCTCGTAGATCGGTGTCTCTTTCACCAGCGAGAAGTCCAGGTTGTTGTACGAGGGCACACGGAACGGCATCTTGCCCATGTTGCCGTATGATCCCGACGGCACCGCGAACGCTGCGGGGTTGATCATGCAGAATCCGGTCGGTCCTCGCTGTCCAACCGGAGTTGAGCCGCAGCCTCCCTGCAATAGATTAGGGAAGTTTCCTTCGAGATTCGTAATGAGATACGATTGTCAAGTATGAAAAATCTCTTTCATAGCGTGAAATTTCGAGCCGAATCCTGGATAGTGCCTGAGACATGTCCTGTCGGCTGTTTTGATAATGCGGTACACAGATGACCCTGCAATACTTCAGGCTCGCTAGAGCCTGAACTGTCATTTAAACAAACGAAGGCCCCCAAGAAAAGGGGGCCTTCGAACAGCGTAACTGATAATCCAAAGCTGTTTAGTACATACCGTCCATGCCGCCACCGCCATGGTTGTGTCCACCACCAGGAGCTTCCTTCTTCTCGGGAATCTCCGAGATCATGGCTTCGGTCGTCAGCATCAATCCAGCGATGGAGGCCGCGTTCTGCAGAGCAGTGCGTGTAACCTTCGTCGGATCGATGACTCCGGCCTTCACCAGGTCCTCGTAGACACCTGTTGCGGCGTTGTAGCCGTAGTTGTTGTCCTTCGACTCGTGGATCTTGCCGATCACAACTGCGCCCTCTTCGCCCGCATTCGAGACGATCATGCGCAGAGGCTCCTCGAGCGCGCGCCGGATGAGCGATGCACCGATCTTCTCGTCGCCCTCAAGGCTCTTGATCACGCTGTCAACCTCGGTCGTGCAGCGAACCAGAGCCACGCCGCCGCCCGGGACGATGCCTTCTTCAACAGCAGCGCGGGTTGCATGCATCGCATCCTCGACACGAGCCTTCTTCTCCTTCATCTCGGTCTCGGTAGCCGCACCAACCTTGATTACCGCAACGCCGCCAACCAGCTTGGCCAGACGCTCCTGCAGCTTCTCACGGTCGTAGTCCGACGTCGTCTTCTCAACCTGGGCGCGAATCTCCTTCACCCGGCCCTCGACATCGCCGGGCTTGCCGCCGCCATCAACGATGGTGGTGTTGTCCTTGTCGATCGTCACGCGCTTGGCGGTGCCCAGATCCTCGATCTTGACGCCCTCCAGCTTGATGCCGAGGTCTTCCGTGATCGCCTTGCCGCCGGTCAGGATAGCAATATCCTGCAGCATTGCCTTGCGACGATCGCCGAAGCCAGGAGCCTTTACGGCAGCCACATTCAGCGTGCCACGCAGCTTGTTGACGACCAATGTCGCCAGTGCCTCACCGTCGACATCCTCGGCAATGATGACGAGGGGTTTCGCGGTGCGGGCAATCTGCTCGAGCAAAGGAAGCAGGTCCTTCATCGACGAGATCTTCTTCTCGTAGATCAGGATGTACGGATTCTCAAGGGCAACTTCCATCCGCTCGGCATCGGTCACGAAGTAAGGCGACAGGTAGCCGCGGTCAAACTGCATGCCCTCGACCACATCAAGCTGCGTCTCCATCGTGCGCGACTCTTCGACGGTGATAACGCCGTCCTTGCCGACCTTCTTCATCGCCTCGGCGATAATCACGCCGATCTGCGAATCCGAGTTGGCAGAGATCGTTCCGACCTGGGCAATCATGTCGCCCGAAACCGGCTTTGAAAGCTTGCTCAGCGCGCCGCCAACGACTGCACCATTCTCATCGCGCTTGCCGATGATGGCCTCGACAGCCTTGTCGATGCCACGCTTCAGCGCCATCGGGTTTGCACCGGCGGCAACAGTTTTCACGCCCTCGCGGTAGATCGCCTGGGCAAGAACTGTAGCGGTCGTGGTACCGTCGCCAGCTACATCAGAGGTCTTCGAAGCAACTTCGCGGACCATCTGTGCGCCCATGTTCTCGAGCGCATTGCCAAGCTCGATCTCCTTGGCGACGGTCACGCCGTCCTTGGTAATCGTCGGCGAACCGAACTTCTTCTCAATGACGACGTTACGGCCCTTCGGACCCAGCGTGACCTTTACTGCGTCAGCCAGAATATTAACTCCACGCAGGATAGCCTGACGTGAATCTTCTCCATGCAGAATCTGTTTTGCCATTGTGTTGCTCCTATTTATCGGCTGAACCGATCAAAATTTCTATAGATACGACACCAGGGGTGTCTGTATTTGCGCGAAGCGGCGTGTGCCGCACGCAGTGACTACTTGAGGATGCCGAGGACTTCTTCTTCGCGCATGATCAGCAGCTCTTCGCCATCCAGCTTGATCTCCGTGCCGGAGTACTTGCCGAACAGGATGCTGTCGCCCGCCTTCACGTCGAGCGGGAACACCTTGCCCTCGTCGTTCGACTTGCCCTTGCCGACCGAGATGACCTCGCCCTGCTGCGGCTTCTCTTTTGCGGAATCAGGAATGATGATGCCGCCACGAATGCTTTCGCCCTCTTCAATGCGGCGGACCAGAATGCGGTCATGCAACGGTGTAAATGTTTTCGACATTGCTTACATCTCCTTGGTGCGATTTTTGCGAACGGAGTACCGTTCGGGTTGCAGTAAGCGGCAAACTCCGGCGTTATCGCCGTAATCTACCGCAAATTGTTGGAAATGCTGTCGCCGCAGTTCACGAGATTCGAACCTGGAGCTCACGGTCGATTAGCACTCGAGCCTTCCGATTGCTAACGATATGGCAGCCCTGGGGCCGCTGTCAACTAGTCCCCGTGAAATCTGAGTGAAAGTCACGCAACCCCTCATTAGCGTCATAGCACCCTTACCTCATCGCCCGCATCGTCGTAGAATGGGATCCATGTCGTCGCAGCGTGCTGTCTGGTCTCAATTCGCTCTCGTCCTATGTCTTGCCCTGATCTCCCTGCAAGCTCTCGCTCAGGACTCGCCTGCTCGTCGTGGTCGCAAATACAAGCCGCCACCGGATACCTCGCATATTGAGGTGCAGGTACTGAAGCATGCCACCGGCAAGCCCATCATGAACGCCGCAGTTGTGTTCAACCCGACGAAGGACGGTAAAGATCTCGGCAGCCTCGAGGTCAAGACTGATCCCGATGGAAAAGCGATCATCGATGTAATCCCGACGGGCAGCACAGTCCGTGTTCAGGTCATCGCCAACGGCTTCTCGACCTACGCACAGGACTACCAAGTCGATGAACCCACCAGAGAGATTCAGGTCTCCATGCTTCGCCCTCAGGAGCAGGTCTCATCCTACGAAGACAACACTGGCAAAGCCTCAAACAGAAAGCCGGGTGTTCAGGAGCCGGTAAGGTCAAAGCCAGCAGCCAAGCCAGCACCCCCCACAACGCCTGCCCCGGCGACGCCCGCGCCCACCGCGCCGCAGCAGTAATCTCGGCATGAATAAGCCGCTGAGGGGCAAGGTTGCTCTCGTCACCGGAGCGGCCAAACGTATTGGTCGCTCCATCGCGCTGACGTTGGCTGAAGGTGGCGCCCACACTGCCATTACCTATCTTAATTCGCAGATAGAAGCAGAAGAAACGGTTCGCTCCCTGGCCGCCTATGACGTTGAGGCGTTGGCCATCCATTGCGACCTCCGTGATCCCGAGAGCATCCACCAGACCGTATCCGCAGTCATCGAGGAGTTCGGACACCTCGACCTGCTGGTCAACAACGCCGGGATCTTCGAGTCGGCTGCGCTTGAGGACATTTCAGTTGAGCAGTGGGACGCGATGTTCGCTACCAACACCCGCGCTCCTTTTCTGATGGCCAAAGCTGCCTATCCGCATCTGTGCGCCACCAAAGGCCGCATCATCAACATAGGCTCACTCGGCGGCTCGCACCCATGGGCTACCCATGCCCACTACTGTACGTCGAAGGCAGCCCTGCACATGCTCTCGCAGACAATGGCAAAGGCCTGGGCTCCCTATATCAGCGTGAACTGCATTGCTCCCGGCATGATCGTTCAGGGCGAAGTCGACGCTGCTTACGAGCATCTCGCTCGCAAAACCCCCATGCAACGCAACGGAACGGCAGAAGACATCGCTGCGGCAGCTCTCTTCTTCGCCACAGCTCCCACCTTCATCACAGGTCAACTGCTCACAATAGATGGCGGCCTCGGTCTCTAGCAGGCATTACCGGTTCATCAGTCTCTGCCACCAGTTCTTCTCCTTGAACTCTTCATAGAGGTTGAGTGGTTCCATCTGTGGCGGCATTGAGTTCCCCGTGAATACAGCAAGGGGGTTCGAGACACATAGAAGATGCGCATAGTCTGGTCCATATCGCTGAGCGACAATATCGAAGGCGTCATGCATCCTGGGTGGGCGAGAGGTTGTATTGTGCGCATCGGTCGCTAGAAAGTGAACCCAACGGTTGGCTAGAAGCTGATGCGACATCCGTTCGGCCTTTTTCCCCATATGACCCAGCAGTGATCCAGCCGTTATCTGGATAAGCAGTCCGCCGCGCAGCCAATCCAACATGCGTGCCTCGTCTGCTTGTAGGGTGGGATTCCGTTCAGGATGCGTCAGAATTGGGGTCAGTCCCGCAAGCCGCAACTCGTATAAGATCTCCGTCATTCCACGCGGCAGGCTATAGTCAGGGAGCTCCACCAGCAGATAGCCGAGCCCGTTGATGCTAAACCGGCTCGGATCCGCCTTAGCCTCTTGAATATTGTCGTAAGACATGTGGAAGTCGCAGCCGCGACCCAGCTTCAGCGCAATCTGTTCCTTATCGAGCAGGCGCTGCAACTCGTCGATCTTGGCGGCAACAATATCGGGATCGTAGACATACTGCCCATTTGCATGGGGTGAGCACACAACGTGCGTAATCCCGTCGCCGGCCGCGATGCGCGCCATGGCAAGCGAGGTCTCGATGCTCGAAGCACCATCGTCGAGATCCCAGAGCAGGTGATGGTGAATATCAATCATCGCTAGCTAGACTACCATCGGATGCAGCCGCGCGAGGCAGCCTATCGAGCGGCAGCCAGAGACTCCGCCATCGCCTGGAAGAGCAGTAGCCCATCCGAAGATCCCAGCAGCGACTCACTGGATCGATCCGGATGCGGCATCATCCCCAGCACATTGCGTCCCTCGCTCAGGATGCCGGCGATATTCTCGAGTGATCCGTTCGGATTCGCCCCAGCCGTCACGGCTCCGTCGGGCGTTGCATAGCGAAATGCGATGCGGTCTTCCTTCTTCAGCGTCGCCAGCGTATCGGCATCGCAGAAATAGTTGCCCTCCATATGCCCGATCGGCATCTGCAAAACCCGGCCCTTGGAAAGCCCATGCGTGAACGGGGAATTAATCGTTTCGGTCCGCAGAGATGTCTGCTTGCAGATGTAGTGCTGGCTGGCGTTGCGCATCAGCGCTCCCGGTAGCAATCCGGCCTCGCAGAGGATTTGGAATCCATTGCAGATCCCGAGCACCAACCCGCCACTCTTTGCAAAGCGCGCCACAGATTGCATGACAGGAGCGAACTTGGCAATTGCGCCGGTCCGCAGGTAATCCCCATACGCAAACCCGCCTGGAACCAGGATGGCGTCGCACCCCTGCAGGTCCTCAGAGGCGTGCCAGAGATACGTCACCGGTTGCTGCGCGATCGCGTCAACCACATGGTATGTGTCATGGTCGCAATTGGACCCCGGGAACACCAGAACGCCAAATTTCATCCTTTAAGGATAGCATTTTGCGACAACGGCCAATCCACCTTACACAAGCCTATATAGGAGCATAGATAGCAAATCCCCGGGGCGGAGCAGGGAACTCGGCATTACCCTCGCCATCGGTCGTCCTCTCGTCAGGATAAGCCGTATCGTGGCCGTCCCACGCAATCGGCGCAAACTTCTGGTTTGCCCACTGTGTCTTTACCGACGTGCCGGACCATTGGTCCCCCAGATTATTCAGCACATAGACCAGCCCTGGCTGCTCTGTCTTATCATCCTTCCACCCAATGCGCTGCATGATGTAAAGGTCCGGGTCGGCATGAAGAATCTGCGAGTCGCCCCCCGCATACCTGTCGTGTGCCCCGATCAGGGCATCGATTCCGTTCGGTGTCCCTGGCCGTGCCAGCTCATTGTTGTAGTAGTCGTACCAGAAGATGCAGGGATATCCTTCATGCACCATGATGAAGGAATAAGCCATCATCTTGTCGTTCACGATCATGTCGTCGCCCATGTCGTGGTTGTCGACAAAGGTGGCTGCATGCAGCGGCCTCTTCATGACGACGGCCCCATTGTCGGTCAAATTCCGCAGGTCGTAGTTCGGCGTGTCGCATACATCCTTCAGCTTGTACCGCAGCGGAAAATCGAACGCGGCAATCTGGGTATCGGTCAGCGCGTTCACCTTCTCCAGCCACTGATCGATATCCTCCGTGCCCGACCAGTACTCTCCCACGACGTAGGGAGTAAATTCGTTGCCCTCTTTGACATAGCGGTACTTGGCAAGGATTCCGATCATCCATGCCCCAAAGCCTTTGACGAAGTCAAAACGGAAGCCATCGAAGCCCAACTCTTCAATCAGCAATCGGGCATAGTCAAACATCGCAGTGTAAACGAGGGGATTGCGATGGCAGAGATGAGGAAAGCCTGCATAGTTCTCCTCATCCGGCATCATCACCTGCTCATAGCGGCTTGGATGAAAACTATTCCAGTCTCGCGGGAAGCGCCCGCTCTTGGGATGGAACTTCGTCCACCGCTTCACTCCATCCAGAGGATTCACCTCTTCCTCGTCAGCGCCGGAGTTATGGTTGATCACCATATCCGCATACAGGCTGATCCCATTGGCATGAGCCTTGGCGATTAGGCCCTCAAGCTCGGCGCGATTTCCATACAGGGTCTTTGTCCCCCCCTTCTGGTCGAAGTCTCCCAGGTCGAAGTAGTCGTAAGGATCATAGCCATTCGACGTATGGTCCGAGGCCTTGGAGATTGGAGGCAGCCACAACGCATTCACGCCCGCCTTGCCGAGGTCTTCTACCCTCTCGGCGATAAAGCTCCACCACTCGCCCTCTTTTTTCTCATGTTTAGGCGCATCCCAGTAAAAAGCCTGCATCATCACAGCCATGTCGCGTATTCTCCATCTCTGGTCGCATCGGCAGCGCAGCTATCCCGCAGCTACCCTTAGAACGCCACTCTGGCATCCAAAGAAGCTTGCATCGCGCTTCACGCTGTAGCCGGTCAGATGCGTCACAGGATAGGGAGGTGGTATGGACATGGGAAACAGTGGCTCCGCGTCTCCACTGCGAACAGCGGGAGGAGCGCTCATCGGCTGGTGGCGAGCCGCTACTTTGGACGCCCTTATTGTCGGTGTGCTCTGGTTCATCGGCCTGGAACTGATCCGCGTACCCTTTGCGCCGCTATGGGCGATTCTTGGTGGCCTGTTGCAGATCATCCCTACCTTCGGCGGTATGATCGCCCTCATCGGACCCGTACTCGCAGTGGCCTTCAGCGGACACGACGAGTGGCGTCTGGGCCTTGTCCTTGGCCTCTACGGCTTGATCGTAGTCCTCGAAGGACTCGTCATCGGCCCCTACGTACTGCACCGCACCACCAAGGTTCCCTGGTGGGCTGCCTTCTTCGGTCCCATCGCGCTGGGCATCCTCATCCCCTTTTGGGGAGTCCTCTTAGCGCCGCCACTACTCGCAATTTTCTATTCCTTCAAGAGACCTGCTGGGCCGAGCCTGAAATGAGTCAACCTTCGAGCTTGTATCTCGTCTCAGCCAGCCGATAGAGCGGTCGCCACACCAGCCGATTGATGGTCACCACCATCATCGCCATTACGATGGTAGCCAGCAGCAGAATCTGGAACTGCCCGCTATCGGTCGCCGCGCTGATCTGCGCCCCCAGGCCTACCGTCTGCAACGTCTGGTTCTTCAACCGGAAGTACTCTGCGATGATGCTCGCGTTCCAGGCCCCTCCGGAAGCCGTCACCAGTCCGGTAATCAGGAACGGAAAGATGCCGGGCAGGATAATGGTCCTCCACCGTTGCGCAGTCGTGAAACGAAAGAGCGTGCCCACCTCGCGCAGGTCCGAGGGAATCGCCATCGCGCCGGCGATCACATTGAACAGGATGTACCACTGGGTTCCCAGCAACATCAGCGCAATGGACCCTATGCCCATGCCGCCGCCCATCTGTACCAGCGCCAGCAGAAGAACAGGGAACAGCGCCGTAGCTGGAACCGATGCCGCGATCTGCGCGATGGGCTGGGCGATCCTTGCCAGCCGGGGGTGAAATCCAATCGCCACTCCTGCGGGGATGGTCCACGCCGACGCCAGCAGCAAGGCAAGATTGACGCGCAGAAAGGTAGCCAGCGCGCCCTTCATGATCTGAGCAAACTGCGCGCCCCGGACCTCCCGAAGCAAAGCCAGAGCATGGAAGGCAGCATAGAGCACCGCCACCGCGATGATTACCAATACCGCACCGCGCAACCACGCTGCAGACCTGCTCCTCACGGAGTCCGCAGCTATATCTCCTCCAGACTTCTGGGCGACGCGCCGTCTGCGCCCCTCAGCAAGGCGCTGGTATACCCCTTCGCTTAGCGGTCGGACCGTATGCCGCTCCAGCGCGCGAAGGGCACGAGAGTGTTGCAGCATATGCAATAAAGGCGAGCGCACCCTGGCGGAGGTCTCTACCTGTTCGAATTTGAACTTATCGCTCCACGCGATCACTGGACGCCATATCAACTGGTCGGTCGCGACGATAATTGCAATCATCGTCAGCAGTCCCCATGTGATCGCCTTGAAGTTGCCCGTACCGGCTGCTGTTTGTAGATAGGACCCCAGTCCGGGCAGCCGAAAGTCCCGCGTGCCCAGAACAAACATCTCACATGCCATCAGGAAGAACCATCCGCCCGCCACCGACACCATCGAGTTCCACACCAGGCCAATGGCGGAGTAGGGAAGTTCCAGCTGTATCAATCGCTGCCACCGGGAAAACTTATAGATTCCCGCAGCCTCGCTCAGCTCTCGCGGAATGCTCTTGATCGAGGAATAGAAGCTGAACGCCATATTCCAGACCTGGCCTGTAAAGATGAGCACAATTGCGCCCATCTCCACGCCAATCTGCCGTGTCGGAAACAGCGCAACCATAGCCAGCATGACGCCCGGCAGAAAGCTCAGCACCGGAATCGACTGCAGAATATCCAGACCTGCAATCATCAGTGCTTCCATCCGTTTGCTGTATGCAGCAACGTACCCATAGCCCACGGCGAAGAAGAGGCTCAGCAGGTACGCAAGCCCAATTCGCACGATGGAGTAGAAAGCATATAACGGCAGCGCCCGAGGGCTGAGGGAGATGACGATCTCAGGCACCGGATGCCCAAACCAATAGTTCGCAATCCGTACCACCGCATAGAAGCAGGCCAACCCAATCCCGGCGACGCAGAGATCGAGCACGACCGGCCAACTGCGCTTCAGCACCTGTGCGCGAGCCAGCGTCTCCCGCCCACGAATATAGCTAAAGCTGTCGGGCAGATTCATCACGCTTGAATCTCGGTTGCAGAATTGAACTCCGTATCGTGATGCAGCTTCTCCGGCTGAATGAACCTCCTGCGCGACGCATCGAAGTCGAACAGCTCAGCGTATCGACCCCAGTTGAT
This sequence comes from Edaphobacter sp., assembly GCA_025462645.1. Taxonomy (GTDB): domain Bacteria; phylum Acidobacteriota; class Terriglobia; order Terriglobales; family Acidobacteriaceae; genus Edaphobacter. Next base: position 41,478 of record JAOAPB010000028.1, read on the forward strand.
GGCGGTTTCCAGTTGCCGCAGCGTCTCGTCTTCGCTGAACTGCTCGTCCAGCATGTCGTGGAAGAACTCCTCGGGAACAGTTCTGTCGCTCTTAGCCTCGATCGCACGAACGATCTGGCGCAGCAACAGCACATTCTCCACGGCAGCCGTGCGGAACAGCTCTTTTTGTCTCAGAATCTCCGAGTTGGCATACTCCGCCCCCGTCGGTGTAATGGCAGCATCGCCCTCGTTTACCCTCAGGAACCCAAGCAGTTGCGCCGCATCGACGATCGGCAATAGGTCGTCGATATCGAAGGCAAGGTCATCAGCCAGCCGATAGATATCATCCTTGCCATTGTGGTCCAGCACCAGTTCCAGCAAGCCTGCAATGCCTCCAGGACGGGCATGTGGCAGCATCTGGTAGTGCATCTGTCGCTGATCGCGCACTGGCTTGCCCGCAGGCGTCTGTGGCAGCGCTGGCGGCTGAGAGTCAGGCTGCGTCAGTACCTTGTAGATGTAGTCCACCAACTGGGTAAAAGCTGTCGCCTTCCGGTCTCGAGGATGCGCCAGGGCAACCTTGAAGTCCGTCCGAACATGTCCCGGATTTCTCCCCAGCACAATAATGCGGTCGGCCAGCAGAACGGCCTCTTCAATGTTGTGCGTAACGATAAAGATCGCCTGCGTCGGGATTGTCTTCTTCTGCCACAGCTCCAGCAGTTCACTACGTAAGTTCTCCGCCGTCAACACATCCAGGGCGGAGAACGGCTCATCCATGAACAACACCTCCGGCTCCACCACGAGCGCGCGCGCAAACCCAACGCGTTGTCGCATCCCGCCAGACAACTCCTTCGGGTACGCCGCCTGGAAGCCGTCCAACCCCACGGTGTCGAGTATCTTCATGGCTCGCTTACGTCTCTCCGCGGGCTCCATGCCTCGAGCCTTCAGTGGCGCCTCAACGTTCTCGAAGACCGTCAGCCACGGAAAAAGGGCGAAACTTTGGAACACAATTGAAACATTCACGTCGGCTGTTGCAATCGGCTTCTCGTGCCAGTAGACCTCACCTGCCGACGGTGTCGACAAACCAGTCAGCATACGAAGCAATGTGGATTTTCCAGAACCCGAGGGCCCCAGCAGCGCTACAATCTCGCCCGCTCCTATGGAGAGGTCCGTCGGCGAGATTACCTGAATGCGATTCTCGCTCGGCTGCGCATAATATTTTTCAACACGTTCGGCGCGTATGATTGTCGGCTGCATAAGAGATAAGTTTAATAATATTGGGCGTATCTGCCGAAATTGTGGCGACTTACTGTCTATCGGCTCTGCGGTCAGCGTATCATTATTAAGCAGGCAATATGTAAAGCTATGCTTGTGTACGTTGTATTTTAAACTCAACTTTGAATCTTTAATTTGGGGACACTAAGCATGGCAGAGACAATATCCACCACGGCATCGAAACCAAGGGTACTCGTTGCCGATGACGAACAAGTAATTGCGAATACTCTGGCAATTATTTTGAACCAGGCAGGCTTTGAGGCACGTGCGGTATTCAGTGGGGAAAAGGCCGTAGAATCGTTGGAGAGTTTTCAGCCGGACATGCTCATCAGCGACGTCATTATGACGGGTATGACGGGTATCGAAGCAGCCATCATTACGCGGGAAAAGCTTCCAAAGTGCAAAATTCTCTTGTTCTCCGGCCAGGCAGCAACTGCCGATCTACTGGAGAAGGCTCGCGCGCAAGGGCATGAATTTGAGATTCTCGCCAAGCCGGTCCACCCTACCGATCTTCTGGCCAAACTCCGCAGCTAAATTCCATCAGGTCTTTCGGACTGCTTTACACTTTGCCGGAGAGAACTCGCTGTCTCTCCTTGACCTTTACGGCAGGCGTGCCTGCATATACGGTCCAGGGCTCGAGGTTCCGTGTTGCAACGGAACCCAGTCCCAGCACTGCACCCTCGCCCATATTGACTCCAGGTGCTACTGAAGCTCGCGCGCATACCCAGGCGTACGGCCCGAAACTCATAGCATAGGCAATCAAGGGAAAGCCTGGATCGTCGTAGTCGTGTGTCGCCCCACATATAAAGGCTCCCTGAGACAAGATCGCATGCGATCCAAACGTAACGGGTGCGGGATTATATATCTCGGTTCCATCAGCAGCCGTTACCTGGTCTGCGCATATGAGGTTCCACGGTGCCCATATCTTCGACCCCGGGTAGAAGTGGCAATTTGGCCCCATCTTCGCTCCAAAGGCCCGGAGCAGAAAAGATCGCCACGAGTGTAACGGCCTGGGGGACATTCGATAAAACAATGCCCAGCTAACATTCCAGATCAGGCGCCGCAATCGATTCTGCAGAGAAAACGCTGGCCGAAGATATGGATCCGCAGCCGTCTCTTCTGCAATGTGTTCCGCCGCATTGTAGTGAATCTGTTTTGGCATCGCCGTCTACAATTCTCTAGGCTTACTCGAGCGGGAATTAGAAATCGCCGCCGTTTCAAATAAATTGATAATGGCCTTTGCGTTCTCTTGCATATCGTATCGTTTGTGGAAGCATTGACAGGCCCGCTCTGACATCTCCTCACGTTCTTGCGCTGGCATAGCGATCCAACGCTTCAGCAACTGCAGCGTACCTTCTGGAGTATCCAGTTCCATCAGGCCCGCTCCGTCTTCCGCGATGTCTTGTGCGATATTCACCTTATCTGCAAGCAGCACGGGCTTTCCGCAAGCCAGTGCTTCGGCTACCGCGATCCCGAAGTTTTCCTGGTGCGAAGGCAGAATGAACGCCTCTGCTCCATAGAAAGCGCCCCACTTCGCATCCCCAGTGATCATGCCTGGCCAGTGGACACGATTTGCAATGCCTGCCTCTTCTGCCGTCGCTTGAAGTGTGGCGCTCCAGTGCTGTTGATCAGGGCCAGCCATCACCAGGTTCAGTTCAGGATCATCCGCAGCGACCTTCGCAAAGGCGTCGATGAGGAGATCGCAACCTTTCTTTCGATGGATGCGGCCCAGAAAGAGCAAGTATCGTCTTTCCCGCACCAGAGGACATATGTCGAAGAACGCCTGTTTCTTTCTCTCGGGATCGCCTGTCGGACCGCTCGACCCATAAGGAACAACGTATGGATTCCAACGATGTAGCCAGAAGCTCTTCTCAGCCAGACGTTTCTCTGACTGCGATGTAAACAGGACCCGATAGGCACCGCGAAGAACCCAGTATTCGACGGACAACCAGTAAAGCCACTTCTTTAAATGCTTGAGTGGAAAAGCATGTTTAAAGTAAGGGTCCAGCATGCCATGAGTAAAAACGACATATGGCTTCTTGCCTCGCAAAGTTCGCCATGCTGCATATCCGCAATACTGCCAAAGGCCGTTTACCACTACTCCTTCAAACCGATGGTGGTTCGCCCTAAGCCAACGCAGCAGTTTGGGATTGAATCCGTAGACCGTTGGAGTGGGGCCAAGAGCATGCACAGGAAACTCAAGATGCTGGAGGTAGGGTGCCGCAGGATCATCCAACGTTACTACCTCGCCCTCGTATCCAATTTTTGCATAGCTCAGCAGCATCTTCACCGACTCAACGGGGCCGCCGGCCTCTGGGTTCAAGGTCCCAATTATATGTAGAATCCGCATTAGTTTTTGATCATCGCTATCGAGCATAGCAACCTGCCTTGAGGCCCCCGCGCGGCGGTAGACCTCAGTGCATTATGCCGGTATCTTGTGTGTGACCTCTGCAAGCGCGCACCGCAGGCCGCGTATATCTTCCTCATAGCTCCAGGTTTGAATCCGTTCTAAACCCCTCTGCCCCATTAGCTTGGCGGTATCCGGCGTAGCTAGTACTTTGCGCAATGCGTCCGTCAGAGCGGCAACATCGCCGACACGAAAGATACATCCTTCAACACCTTCCGTAACCAGATCGGGCTGACATCCGACATCATCGGAGACGATTACTGCTCTCCCTGCGTTCATCACCTCATTCACAATCAGCCCCCACGGCTCATGCCGTGACGGCAGGACGAACACAGTGGCAATATCGAAGAATCTAGGAAGTTCCGATTGATTCCGAAACCCGCAGAAGCGAATTCCGGAGAATCCGCTCGCTGCTGCCTGACTCTCTAGCGCGGCACGTTCTTCCCCATCCCCAACGATCACGAGATAGGGATGCGGTTCCATTCCCGGTCCTGGCGACAGATTCTTATAAGCCTCTACGAGGTCGCTGCACCGCTTACGCGTCTGTAACTTCGAAGCGAACAAAATCACCGGTCGTGAGGGATCCAGATTCAGCTCCTGCAGCAACGCAGCGCGCCCCGCCTGAGCCTCTCGGCCGCGCTGTTGAAAGTAATCGTTGTTAACGGCGTAAGGCATTAGAAAGAGCGGAAAATCATCGCCCAGATAATGACGCCAGTATTCTGCATTCAGTGTTCCAATTGGCAAGATGCCATCAACCATCTCCTTCAGCATCTTGAAGAAGAGTTTTTTAGCGGCCAGCCTCGGCCCATTTCGTTCACGGTCTCGCAGCCATGACTCTGCACGGAGCAGAACTGGAATCCCCAACGACTTCGCTGCCAACATTCCATGCATTGCATTCGCAGTCGAGTACCCATGGACCCATAGCGCATCAAAGGCAGCCTCACCCTTAGCTCCACGCAAACGGCTCACAATGCCGTAGCTTAGTGGGCTCAGCACGGTTGCCTTGGCATTGTCTCGGAGCGCCGGCAGAAACTCATGACGATACCCCTCCAGCAGGGGCACGTCCCACTTCACACCCACACCACCAAACCCTTCGTCCTTGTAGCCTCGAACGGAAAAGTCGGATCCAAAAAATACGGTTAGATCGATATCCGGCTCTTGGGCAATTCGTCGCAACAATGGCGCTTGATACTGGATTGGATGACTTACTAGATATGCAAGCCTTATTTTGCTCTTCATCGGTTATCCATTTCTCGGGGGAGGGAAGGTCAGGATCGCTGGCCTTCCTATATGGATCTTGCATGCAGTATTGCAGTATTTAAAAACATACCAAGATTAACGGAACGCTAGGATGAGAATCGAGCCAATACCTGTAAGCGTGGAAAGCCCGCCTGACTTGATTGCCGCCTTCATTGCACTTGTAGGCAGGAAGACGATGTCGTCCGCCTGTAACACTGGATCTGGGGCCGTGCCATTCATGACCTTCTTGATATCGACATTAACCACTTTGCGATCGAATCCAACCGAGCGAATGAGTCGAAGATCGTTCAGTTTTCCTTCGTATCCCGGTCCTCCTCCGACCGCTGCCAGTTGCATCAGCGTGAACGGCGAATTCTGTTGCAGTGGAATTGGTCCTTGGCTCTTAAACGCTCCTAATAAATAAACGACTCCCACACGCGAGACTATGATCGTGTCCCGAGCGAAGACAGGCACGTTCGCCTGAGCGCTCTTCGCAGGGTCTGTGCCAAGATCGACAATAATCGGCATCGGCACGCCGGGGCGATTGATGGTAATCAGATGACTTGATGTCGGAGTGAGACCGCCTGCGGCTGACACAATATCGAGCAGCCGCCTCTCACCTACTACAGGAATGACCCCATGCAACTCGCCGGACACGGTAATGACCTGATTCGGTGATTCCGTCATCTCGACCGTAACCTGTGGATCACGATACATCCCTCCACTGACCAGGCGTTCTGCGATCAAGCTCTCTATTTGGTGCAGCGTCAGGCCTTGAACCTGGAGGATTCCGATAAGCGGAAGTTGGATCGTTCCATTCAGGTTCACGCGTATGGGCGGTGTATAGTCGGCTGCACCGTACAGATGAACAGCGAGTAGGTCTCCCATGGCTACATGGACCTCCCGCGCTGCCGGATAAAGAATTGCTGGATCGGTCGTCGGCGTCATAGGCGTGTTCACTGGGGTAGAGGCGCCGATTGCCGGGCCGCTGAACTGTGCCTCTGCTGTGCTCACGAACACGCACAGCAAAAGAAACGAAGCCGTAAACAGCCATCCAGTTCGCATACTCGTATTGAGATTATGTTGTCTCATCGCTCAGTCTCTCCCGGCCTTGCGATCATTCCCTCCAGAGACTGTCTGTGACTCCCAGCTCTGTGAATCCACGCTTGAGTACGAATAGCCGGAGTATCCGTAATACCCGTAATACTCCGGAGAGTTTAGGTCAACGGCATTAAGCACAATGCCTGTAATGGACGCTCCCGACCGTAGAAGGAGATCTCGTGCTCGCCGCACCACATGTTTACTCGACTTGCCGTGGCGTATAACCAGCACAACCGCATCTGCCTCACGTGCAAGGATGACGCCGTCCGTGACAGAAAGGATCGGTGGCGAGTCGATGATCACATGGGTATAAATCTCTCCACAGTGTCGTAGCAGGGTGTCCATCGCCTCTGAGCTAAGCATCTCCGTGGGGAAGGGAGGCACAGGTCCACTCGGTAATATGTCAAGATTCGGGACTTCGGGTACCTGCTGTACTGTGTCTTCCAGCTTTGTCTTCCCGGTAAGCAGAGTAGTCAAACCCGTCTTTCCAGTAAGGCCGAAGCGATGGTGAACAGTGGGCCGCCGAAGATCGGCGTCGATCAGCAGAATACGCGTATCCTGCTGTGCCAGAACGCACGCCAGATTACTTGCCGTCGTCGTCTTGCCTTCGGACGGCGTAGCGCTCGTGAACAAGATAAACTTCGGCGGCTGTCCCGTCGTAGATAACAAAAGCGCGGTCTTCAACGATCGGAACGACTCTGTGAACTGCGACTTCGGCTGAGAGAGTACTCCGAGGTTGCGCTGTACCGGTGTCAGGGTGGTTGCATCGTCAGCCGAGATACGTCGTGTTCGCGGAACAATAGCTAATGAGGGCAGGCCCGTAATGTTTTCAATCTCCGCTACGCTCCGCAACCCGGTGTCCAGGCTCTCCATCAGGAACGCCACGACAATACCGCCAAGCAGGCCGAAGATCAAAGATGAAAGGATGATCGTCGATTGCGGCTTCAATACCGGGGTTGCCGGGGGCAAGGCCTGGTCGACGACGTCGATCTCCAGTGACTCTAGCCCTGCTTGCACGCTCGCCGTTCGCAGTCGTTGCAGCAGTCCCTCATAGAGCGTCCGATTTGATTCGAACTCTCGTTGCCGCAGCGTGTATTCCACTAGATCATCGCGCAGCTTATAAGCGTCAGCTTTTTGTGCCTCGAATGCTGCAGTTGTTTGGTCCTCATTGGTACGAGCAACAATAAAGGTCTCTTTTGCCTGTAACAGTATGCGCTTCTGCTCAAGATCAATCTCTTTGCTTAGCTCGTCAATTTGAGCCTTTTGAGCCTTTGCCTGCGGATGGTTCGGTCCCAGTGTCGATTCCATCTGCGCATAGCTGGCTCTGGCGCCCGCAACCTGTCCCCGTAGTGCATTCAATTCAGACGGTGCCCCTCCTGGCACTGTTTCGAGCGCACCTTCGATCGTGTTCGGGTCCATGCCACTCAGGATGCGATAGCGTGACTCCGCCAGAATTCGGCCTAGGCGCGCTTCTCCGGCAGCCTTCGAGAGATCCTCAAGCGATGAGCTGATTTGATTATGAGTGGGGTCGAATCCGAGGATCCCCAGCCTCTTCTGCAGGTCCATCATCTGTTCCTGCGAGACCTGGACCTGCTGTTTCAGATCGTCCAGCTGGCTTGATAACCATTGCGAAACTCGCTGCGTCGAAGCGAAACGAGTCTCATAGCTCCGCTGGATATAGGTCGCTATCACCTTATTCACAATATCCGCCGCCAGCTTCGAGTTCAGGCTGGTGTAGCTGATGCGGATAATGTCTGTCTTTGGAACCAGAGTGATATGGAGATTGCTCTGTAGCCGATGGACCGTCGCCTGCCTCACCATGGCATCATCCAGATTAGTGTGTGGGAGGGGCCCTTTCTTGTCGAGAAACACAGGGTTATTCGAGAGGTCCATCTCGCGCGCGACAGTTAAGATCAGTGAATCGCTCTGCAGAATAGCGATCTCTGTGAGCATCTTCGATGCCGTATCGTTTGAGTAACCCTGTATTGCGCTCACGCGATATTCATTGGATGACCCCGATCGCACCTGTATTCGGCCAAATGCGTCGTACATCCGCGGTTGCGACGTCGCCTTATAGACGCCATACAACAGACCAAGTAGCACAGCGGTTATAAGCACCCACTTGCGTTTCCGCAGCGTGATCAGTGCCTCGGACAGGGTAGTGTCGGTAACGGTCGCACTGAACCCTGCGGGGGCTGTTTCAGGAGTACCTGTGGCAGGTGGCTGCGTATTCGGGAGACCCATTCAGCCTAGTCTAACCGATAGTGCCTTCATTCGGAAGAAACCATACTTGGGTGAAAGTACGTGTATTCGCAAACCGTTACGCTCTTTTAGCGGGAAATCCATCAAATTCGGATATTCTCTTGATGGAGGACATTGACCATTAAGCTATGAATAAAAACATTCAAATCGCCGTTGTCGGATCTGGGTACGTCGGCCTCGTGGCCGCCGTCTGTTTTGCTGAGATGGGCCATGACGTCATTTGTGTCGATAATGACGAACGCAAAGTCACGGCCCTTCAGGGCGGCGACACGCTTATCCATGAGAACTATCTTCCCGAACTTCTGGAGCGCTACCGCAACTCCAAAGTTCGCTTTATGACGGATCTGGCTGAGGCAACCCGCGAATGCCAGGCTATCTTTATTGCCGTCGGTACTCCGCAAAGCGAAACCGGCGACGCCGACCTCTCCTACGTTGAAGCGGTCGCCTGCGAGATAGCACGGTCGCTTACCAGCTATAAGGTCATCGTCGAAAAGAGCACAGTCCCCGTCTATACCAACGAGTGGATCAGCCGCGCCATGGAACGCAACGGCGTCGCGCGACATCTGTTCGACGTCGTCTCCAACCCGGAGTTCCTTCGCGAAGGCACTGCCGTCGCCGACTTCCTCCATCCTGATCGCATCGTGGTCGGTGCTGATAGCGACCGCGCCGCCGCCGTCCTCAACGCCATATACGCTCCGCTCACCAGTGGTGAGTACTACAAGCGTTCTGACGCCATTCCAGGCGCCTGCAATGTCTCCGAGCCCCCGCCGCTGCTGCTTACCTCCACCAAGAGTGCAGAGATCATCAAGCATGCCTCCAATGCCTTCCTTGCCTTGAAGATCTCATTCATCAACGCTGTCTCCAATCTCTGTGAAGCTACCAGCGCCAACGTGGAACAGGTCGCTCGCGGCATGGGGCTGGACAGTCGTATCGGCCCCAAGTTTCTGCGTCCCGGTATCGGATATGGCGGCTCCTGCTTTCCTAAAGACGTCGCCGCCTTCCGCTCTGTGGCGGAACAATTGGGGATTGACTTCAGCCTTCTCACAGAGGTGGAAAAGATCAATGCCCAGCAGAAGCGGCGCTTCCTCAGCAAAGTTCGGTCCGCTCTCTGGACCCTCCGTGGCAAACGAATCGGTGTGCTGGGCTTGGCCTTCAAAGGGGAGACCGACGATATCCGCGAATCTCCAGCGATCGAGCTGGTTCAGATGCTGCTTGCCGAGGGGTGCTTGATCGCCGCCTTCGATCCGGCTGCGATCAAGCGTACGGAACAGATCCTTCCCGCCGGTCCTTCGCTGAAGTACGTAGGCGACTCTTATGCTGCGGCCGACGATGCCGATGCATTACTTATTCTGACGGACTGGTCTGAGTTCGGAGCGCTGGATCTGAAGCGCCTCAATCAGGCACTCCGCTATCCTATTGTCGTCGATGGCCGCAACCTCTATGACCCTCAAATCATGGCCGAACATGGCTTTACTTATCTCAGCATTGGCCGCCCGACGGCGAATCCAGTGCGCGAACTCGCTTCAGTCGCATCTATGCATAGCTAGTCGCACAGAATTCCCCTTGCGGCGAGCGCTGTACGGTGCATCGCGTATCGTTCACGATGCATCGTACAGCGCAGACTTTTTAGCGATGCTGCACCAAATAAGAAGGAAGAAATGATGCCCAAAAAAATTCTTGTTACCGGAGCCGCAGGCTTTCTGGGTTCCCATCTCTGTGATGCTCTACTTGCTGATGGATGCACGGTCGTTGGTGTCGATAATCTCTGCACTGGAAATCCTGTGAACCTCCGCCATCTGGCAGGGGAGTCCCGCTTCAGCCTCATCGAGCAGGACATCTGCCACCCCTTTGACCCTGGCAAAGTCGACTTCGTCTTCAACTTCGCCTCTCCTGCCAGTCCCGTTGACTACGCCCGTCTTGGCGTCGAGACCCTTCTCGTAGGTTCGGCTGGAACTTTTAATACCCTCGATATCGCTCGTAAATACAGTGCCGGTTATCTCCACGCCTCCACTTCGGAGTGTTACGGAGATCCAGAGGTACACCCACAGGTCGAGACGTATTGGGGCAACGTAAACCCCATCGGCCTCCGCTCCGTATACGACGAAGCCAAGCGTTTTTCTGAGGCCTCCGTTATGGCTTACCACCGCTACTACGGTGTAAAGACCCATCTGGTCCGCATCTTCAACACCTATGGCCCGCGTCTTCAACCCAACGATGGCCGTGTTATCTCGAACTTCATGATCCAGGCCCTCCAGGGAGAGCCTCTCACAATCTATGGTGATGGCTCCCAGACCCGCAGCTTCTGCTATGTCTCCGATCTCATCGACGGCATCGTTCGACTCTCGCGTTCGCAGGAGCATCTTCCAGTCAACATCGGCAATCCCGATGAGTGGACCATCCTCGAGTGTGCTCAGGAGGTTCTTTCTGTCACCGGCTCCAAATCTGAAATTGTCCTCAAGCCTCTACCTCAGGACGACCCCACCCGCCGCCGTCCCGATATCACCAAGGCAAGAACGATCCTGGGCTGGGATCCAAAGATTACTTTGCGTCAGGGATTGGAAGAGTCTCTCGATTATTTCAAGGCTTCCGTCGCTAAGGCCTCTTCTCTCACAGCACCAGAAAAAGTTCTCTAGCGGTTGCCTTTGAAAGGCCGGCAGGAAAGAGTCATTCTCTCTCTGCCGGCCGGTCTTTCTGTCCTCCGCCGCAAACCTTAGGGCTGCTTCGGGGAAGTTCGCAGCTTCGGAAACCAGGTCAGCTGCACCGAAACTATACTGTTCTTCTGCAATCCAGACTTGTAAATTGGAGCCTTCCATCCTTCGTACTGATAGTACGAATTCAGCTCCAGATCTTTGTTCAGCCGCTTCACAACGCTCACCTTGAACTGGTTCTGCGTAGTCCCGCCTGCGATGAAATCCTTAGGCGTCTTCTTGTTCAGGTATTCGAGTTGAACCCATTCGTTACCGGACAGATGATATGTCAACCAGGCCTGGCCGCCCTTGGCCTCCCGGCCAATCCAGTCGCCCATGATGTATCCCTTGTTGGTGTACCCCTGCAACTGAATAACTTCCCAATAATTGAATTGGCCACCGTGGCTTTGAAACACTGGCGGGTCGGTCGTCACTGCCTCTACCCGGAAATCCAGCTTGTTTAGCCTGCCAGGAAACTGCGAGATATAAACTCCAGTACGATAAGCTGCACGCCGAGGAGCACTGATCGGCGTCACATCATCATGGGAGATAGAGTCGAGATAAAGCGTCGCGTACTTCCGCACAAAGGGAAGACGGTAAGAAAAATTGAAGTCGCTGAACCGTGCTCCAGGGTCGTTGCGTGAATTCTTCTCAGCTCCCGTCGTATCGTTGAAACTAAAGAACCCTTTGAGGAACGTGTGCAACGTGACGGGAGCGTGCCCTGCGCCTCCGAAGATGATCGTCCGCTGAAAGCCGAACTGGAAGTTCTTCGTAGGCTGGAACGAAAACATCTCCGAATGGGTATAAGGACTGTTCGGCGAGGTATGCCCCTTCAGGCTTCCATAGAAGAAATCGTAGCGCAGCGGCCCAAGCAGCTTCGATAGAAGGAACACATTCAGAGGCTCAACCCGGTTGATCCGGAACGAGTAGATATTCTCCGCATTGTTCGACCATGCCATCGCACCACCTGCCGCGGGTCCAAGCCATGCATCGCTCTTGCCACCGGAGATCTCATGTCCAAGCAGATGGAAGGAGAGTGAAGCCTCAACCAGACGGAACGGGTTTTGGGCAGCAATAGGGTTTGCGGGAATCGTATCCTGCGGTACGTTGGGAGGCACATAGGGAATGTAGTCATTGGCAGACAACTGACTTGCCAGCGCCTGAGAGTACCCACTTCCCGAAGGCGAATGCTGGTACTCTCCGCGCACGTATAACGAAAAGCGTCCAACCTCGTTTACAGTCGAGAATCCCGTTATGTTATTGAAGCCCGTCTGATAGGGTCGGCCGTAGTCGTTATTGATCGTCTGCCCCAGGTGAAAGCTGTCCCGCAGCGTGGGTCCGCCGATCCCCATCAATCGTGTATACGCAGACTCCAATCCGTATACCGTCGGCCGCGGCGAACTCCCGTCGGGAACCTCAGCGCTGAACTCCCTCAGCAACTTCGCCAGAATATCCTGTGCCTCTTCATTGTCGCTGCTCACAACGGCATCGCGCGATGCCTGTAGCATATGCAGCGCACTACGGCGCGTCCACGGCCTCATCCCTAGAAATGCCGTATCTAAAAATCCCATCGAATAGAGCCGCGTCATGGCCGGGTACACCCAATTATCTACCGGGATGTACGCAGATCCATAGTGATCCACCGGCTGCTTCATGTTGACCAAAGGACCATAGGGGACGAAGGCTGGGTAGCTTCTCTCCTGTGAAGGCGTTGTGGGTGGAGGAGCAGGCGGGGGTGCTTTTACCGGTGGCGGCACACTCGGTATCCCTGTCTGGCCCTGTGGTGCCGGAGTTTGATCTTGCCGCTTATGCTTATACGGAGGCCGTGCCGGCTGCGACCCATCTGGTTCTGTCGTCCGGGCTGGCACTGAGGGAGGAGCTGTCGACTCTTGAGCCTGTGCAGGATTGGTTGAAAACGCACAAGCAGTCAGCCCTGCAAGAAGAAGAAGAATTCTAGTCCGCACTCGCACCTCGATACTGGGGTTGATCACCTACAGCTACTTACCAGTGTAATGGTGTCGTGCCGATATAGGTCTACGTTCCATCGAGTTCACTGTGGCAACCTTTATGTCGACTGCTGCATCCGCATTCGAGATGCTTTACCAGCGCGATCAAGCCACGCCGGAGTGCATACTTTTCTTCCGAGCAGAAAATCCTTCATCCGCGAAATTGGATCGCTTGACTCACCCCGCTGCTGATATGGCACACACTCAATTACCACTGGTCCACCGCCTCCACGTAGCCGCCCAATGGACTCCTGCGCCACTCGATATAGCGCGACCGCATCGTAAGCGTCCACAGAAATTCCGGGAAGACCGCACGACCGTGCCTTCGCGCTGATATGTTCCACGCGATCCTTCTTTCTGCTCCCACCCTCAGGCAGAACCACAAAGATAATTGGTAGTTCAAGCTTCGCCGCCAGCGTAAGCACTCGCCGCCATGCCTTACCGTCTGCATCGCGACGATTTACATAAGCGACGACGATGCTGGTCTGCTTCAACGTCCTGAAAGCAAGCGCAGCACCCAAAGCCATGCGCAGCCGATCCTCCACGTCCTCGATCCACGGCAACTGCCTGCTTGCGGAGTGGATGTCCGCAGTCTTCACGGAACCAGGCGCAGCCGCACGCTTCAGCACGGATCTCATATCCGCCCCCATCACCAGGTCCATCACCATGCCCCCCGTCTGAGAATCGCTGATCAAGTCGCCCAAACCAAGTTCAATCGCGGTGCCCACCCGGCACGCCTCCTGCCCATGCGTGGAGTTCAGTCTTCGGCTCACCTTGACGCCACGCTGCGACTTCGCGACATGCTCCTCCAATACCCGTGCCTCGACCATCGTCTGATACATCTGCCGAAGCTTCTTGTTGTTCACCAGCGGATTCTCGTGCGGTTTTGTCTCGCTCAAACAAACTCCTCCATCAAGCCTTCATCATCATCAAAGCTGCAAAAGCAGAGGGTTCCAAAAGGAACCCTCAACTAGCAAACAAAATGGCCACGACTAAGCCCGTGCAGGATCGCCCGCTTCGACATCGACCCCAAGCTCCAACAGCGCCTTCTGCGCCGCCTTCGGCTTGAACTTGCCCTCACGAGCCAGCTTCGACAGCGTTGCTCCAACGATCGACTCCGCATTCACCTCGAAGTGCCGCCGCAGATGCTCGCGATTATCGCTGCGTCCGAAGCCATCCGTCCCCAGCGTAACCAGCCGCGAAAGCAGCCAGGGAGCCAGCACATCCGGCAAAGCCTTCATGTAGTCGCTCGCGGCAATGATCGGTCCCTGCGCCGCACCCAGCGCACTCACGACGTACGGCACGCGCTCCTTGTCTGCAGGATGCAGTCGGTTCCATCGCTCCACGGCCAGCGCATCCCGCCGCAGCTCCGTATAGCTGGTCACGCTCCACACATCCGCGTGCACGCCATACTTCGTCGCCAGCATCTCCTGCGCCCGCAGCACCTCATTCAGAATTGGCCCGCTGCCGAACAACTGAGCCACCGCCTCTCCAGCCGCTGGCTTCAGCTTGTAGATGCCGCGCAGAATCCCCTCAGCCGAACCCTCCGGCATCGCCGGCATGGCATAGTCCTCGTTGTACATCGTGATGTAGTAGAAGATGTCTTCGCCCTTCTCGTACATCCTGCGAATTCCATCCTGAATCACCACCGCCAGCTCATATACAAACGCCGGATCGTAGGTCACGCAGGTAGGAACCGTGCTCGCAAGAATATGGCTATGCCCATCCTGATGTTGCAGGCCTTCGCCAAGCATCGTCGTCCGCCCGGCCGTGCCGCCCATCAGGAAGCCCTTGCCCCGCGCATCGGCAAACGCCCAGACCATATCTCCAATGCGTTGAAATCCGAACATGGAGTAGTACATGTAGAAGGGAATCGTCGGCACCTTGTAGTTCGAATAAGCCGTACCCGCCGCCGTGAACGAGGCCATCGACCCAGCCTCGGTGATTCCTTCCTCCAGAATCTGCCCATCCTTGGCCTCGCGGTAGTACAGCAGCATATCCGCGTCATGCGGACTGTACTTCTGCCCCTCAGCCGCATAGATCCCCACCTGCCGGATCGCCGATTCAAGCCCGAACGTACGTCCCTCGTCCGGCACGATCGGCACAATCAGCTTGCCGATCTTCGGGTCCTTCAGCAGGTGTCGCAGAATGCTGACAAAGCCCATCGTCGTCGAGACCGCACGATTATTCGAGCCCGCCGTCCACTCGCCGAAGTAGTCAAGCGCCGGTGCCGTAAAGTCGCTCTTCGGCACCTCCCGCGACGGAATATATCCACCCAACTCCCGACGCCGCTCCTGCATGTACACGATCTCAGGAGCATCCTGCGACGGCCGATACGGCGTACCGTGCTTCGCCGCGTCCTCGGGAATCGGAATGTCGAACCGCTTCACGAACGCCGCCAGTTCGCTGTCCACCATCTTCTTCTCGTTGTGCGTCGCATTCCGCGCCTGCGACGAGCCCATCCCGTAGCCCTTCACCGTCTTGGCCAGGATTACCGTCGGTCCGCCCTTGTGGTCGATGGCGCGCTTGTAGGCGTTGTAGATCTTCGCCGGATCATGTCCTCCGCGATGCAGCTGTTCAAGCTGCTCATCCGTCATATCGCTCACCAGCGCCAGCAGCTCCGGATACTTCCCGAAGAAGTGCTCCCGCAGATACGCTCCATCCTTTGCCTTGAACGTCTGGAAGTCTCCATCCACGCACTCTTCCATCCGCCGCAGCAGCAGGCCGGTGTGGTCGCGCTCAAACAGCGCATCCCAGTCCGAGCCCCAGATCACCTTGATCACGTTCCATCCAGCCCCGCGGAACATCCCCTCCAACTCATCGATGATCCGCTTGTTCCCCCGCACCGGCCCATCCAGCCGTTGCAGGTTGCAGTTGACGACGAAGATCAGGTTGTCCAGCTTCTCCCGCGACCCAAGCGAGATCGCACCCAGCGTATCCACCTCGTCCGTCTCGCCGTCGCCGACGAACGCCCAGATCTTGCGCGGCGTCGCCTTGATCAAGCCCCGGTTCTCCAGGTACCGCATGAACCGAGCCTGGTAGATCGCATTTAGCGGCCCGATGCCCATCGAAACCGTCGGAAACCGCCAGAAGTCCGGCATCAGCCACGGATGCGGGTACGACGACAGCCCCGGCGTATCCCTCAGTTCATGTCTGAAGTTCTTCAGCCGGTCATCGTCAAAGCGTCCCTCCAGATAAGCCCGCGCATACACCCCCGGCGAGGCATGTCCCTGGAAGTAGACGAAGTCCCCTGGCTCCTCGCCATACTTCGCGCGGAAGAAGTGGTTGAACCCAACCTCCAGCAGCGTAGCCAGCGACGAATACGTCGAGATATGCCCACCGATCCCCGCGTCCTTCTTGTTCTGCCCATGCACCATGGCCAGCGCATTCCAGCGAATCAGGCTCTCCACCCGCCTCTCCAGCGTGCGGTCGCCCGGATAGGGCACCTCATCGTGCTTCGGAATCGTATTGCGGTACGGCGTCGTCACCTCGTTCGGTGTAGGCACTCCAGCCTCACGCGCCCTCTGCCGCAATGTCTCCAGCAACTCCGCTCCATGCTGCCAGTCATCCGCAACGACGTCGTCGAACGCCTCAATCCACTCGGATACCTCTGCGGAAAAATCATTCTGGGCCGGAATTTCAAGTTTCATCGTCATAAGCAATCCTTATATCCACATATTCAGGGAGAGTCGTTGGCAACGCTGCAATCTACCGTATCTAAAGATAATCGTCTGAGGCGCAAACGTCATCTTCTCCCTGAAATCTGCTGATTGCAAATCCGATTACCGGAACGCTGTCAGGCACCTGCTGGAGAACAGACCTAAGGCAGCGCTTCATAAGTGACGTATGCGAAGCGCATGGACTCCGGAGCCCAGGAGTTGACGTTCATCGTCCCCTGTCCGCCAATGCCCTCCACCAGGGTCTTCTGGGAGGTGGCGACCCTGCCCTGGTCGATCGCAACCAGCTTGATTTTGATTGAAACGGTCCGTGGATTGTGGGTGGCCGTACCGGCAGGATACCCAATGTAGACCATCTTCCTGCCATCGGGCGAGATGTGGGGGAACCAGTCTTCCAGTTCGTCGTTGACGACCATCTCGGCCTTACTGTCGTTGCGGCCCGCGCCGTCGCCCGGAAAACGCCAGATGGCCTCCTTCCCGGAGCGATCTGAGTTGATATAGATCCACCTGTTGTCCGGCGAGTAGTCGGGGCCGTCGTCGTGATGGATATTGGAGGTAAGTTGCTCCTCCGCTCCACCACCGGCAGGCAGGCGATAGATGTCATATTGGCCGCTCTTGTTGCGCTGCGCGACGAAGGCGAGAGTCTTGTTATCCGGCGACCAGCCATGGAAGTAGCTGGGCATCTCCGACACCATCAGCCTCGCGTTGCTGCCGTCGGAGTCTGAGAGAAACACCTGCGACGACTTGCCCGGCGGAACCGTAGCTGAAAAGGCGAGCTTCCTGCCGTCAGGAGAGATGGCCTTATCGTTGTTGCAGCGAAAGTCCGCGGGGATGGCCAGCTTTTCCGGCTCGGCTGTGCCGTCCGGCTTGAGGACGAACTTGTATATCCCCCCCTCGGAGTTGGAGATGAGATAGCGTCCGTCGGGAGACCAGTTGGGAGCCTCCCAGATTGAGTCCGCCGTATAGACCAGGTGCGACGAGCCATCGTGCAGGTCGTAGAGGAAGAGGCGGCTGCGCAGATGCTGCGTAGAGGGCGGTGCCTGTGCCGGGGCGACGACTTGTGCACGGAGAGCAGGCGCTCCCAGACAGACCGCGACTACGGCGAGCCCGCAGCAGAATCGCAATTGGTTTGATCTCTTCATATTCTGTTGCTCTCCTCTTCGTACCCAACCGGTCGTTTCGCAAATTCAACGCGTGACTCAACTGCAGGTCTTTCCACTCTAGCGCACCTTACCCGCAGATCTATCGAGCACAACGTCGGAGAGTACGGCAGTATCCAACGTGTCCGGCAGATGCGAGCAAAACCCGATCCCTACGTAAAAAGGTTCATCGAAGTGCATAGTGATTGGCGGACCAAACTGGTGCATGGGTTCGCCCGTAAGGCTGATGAAGATTGCGATGGAATCCCCATGCTTTTCGACTCCTATGCGCTTCGCATTCACACCGGCAAGCGTGCCTCCGAAGCGAAACTGCATATCCTTCATCATGGCGCCTTTGTCCGTGCGTTGCGCCAGATGGATCAGGCCCGCGCCATGCTGCGCCACAACGGCCTCTTTTGAGTCGTCCTCGAGACTCTGGCGAATGACCAGGACTGCCTTACGGTCGCCGTAACCCTTCGCGTCGGGAAAGGTTACGTCCGCCGCGAGTGAGGCGTCCCCGGACATCTTCTTCCACAGATAACGGAACTCGTCGCGCGAGTACCAGATGTTATAGCCGGCGGAGCTGATGGTGTACCGCTTCGTGCTTGCGTCGTAGCTGGCGCTGCCCGGAACCACTGCGGAGCCAATATCGGACTGACCTTGAAATATGCCGATCGGCGTATCGAAGTTCGTGCTCGGCCTGTGAAAATCCGCCGGTGGAGGTATCTGGTGGTGCGTAGGGGAGCCCGGCAGCGCCCACTCAGGAACAGGGGCGGCGGGTGTCTGCGCACTCAGCCGATGCGATGCGACAGACAGTATAAGGACGAGCAATGAGGCGACGCAGGAGCGCTTGATTGCCGGGCAATCAATGTAAATTCCCATAGCGAGAAACTTTAGCAGACCACGGGTATATTTTCTCTGAATTGCATCGTCCTCTCACGCTCCAACCCTAAGTCGAGTAGTCCGCGTTGATCCGCACATACGCCTCGGTCATGTCACAAGTCACAAACCGGCACTCAGCGCCGCCCAGCCCCATATCCAGCGTGATCGTGTACTCCCGTTCCATCATCATGGCGTGAGCCGCGGCCTCATCGAACGCAGGCGACCGCACCCCCAGCTCGAACACCGGCTGTGCTCCAATCGAAATCGACACCAGCGCCGGATCGAACTCCACGCCGCTATATCCCGCCGCCGCCAGCAGCCGCCCCCAGTTCGGATCGCCGCTCGACCACGCCGTCTTGCACAGCGGAGAGTGGGCAATCGCCTTAGCCACCTGCTTCGCCTCAGCCTCCGTCCGGGCTCCCGCCACATGCAGCGTCACCACATGCGTCACGCCCTCACCGTCGTCCACAATCTGGTACGCCAGCGACCCGCATACCAGCTTCAGGGCATTCGCAAAGGCTTCGCGGACTCGCACATCCAGCTTCACTCCGCTGGCGCCGCTCGCCAGCAGGAGCACCGTATCGTTGGTGGAGGTATCGCCGTCGATCGAGATGCAGTTGAAGCTCCGCTCCACCGCCGGAGCCAGCAACTCCCGTAACTTATCGCTCTCAGCCGCAAGGTCGGTGAACAGGTAGACCAGCATCGTCGCGTGGGGCGGCCCCACCGGCGCTCCCAGCTGTGGATGGATCATCCCCGCTCCCTTGGCCGCACCGAAGAGACGTACCTCCACGCCCCCCACATCGACCACCGCCCGAGCCATCTTCATCCGCGTGTCCGTCGTCATGATCGCGGCGGCAAACAACTCCGCGTGAGCCGCCGTGCTCCCCAGCGCACTCTTGACCTCGGGCAAAGCCGCAACCACCTTATCGCCGGGAAAAGGCACGCCGATAATGCCGGTCGAGGAAGGGAAGACCTCATCGAAGATGCAGTGAAACGTCTCTGCCGCGGCCACGCAGGTCTGCACGCAGGCATCGAGTCCAGCCTGTCCCGTGGCGCAGTTCGCATTGCCCGCATTCACCAGCACCGCGCCCACTCGTCCCCCCGTGGAGAGCAGATGTCTCCGCCCTACCGTCACGGGGGCCGCAACCACCTGATTTCTCGTAAACATCGCCGCGGCGTTCGCCACCTTGTCCGCAACCGCGACTGCCACATCCAGGTTCCCGCTTGCCTTGATTCCCGCCTTTACCGCACCCCACTGAAATCCTTGTGGCAGAGTCTGACGACTTTCAACTAACTCACTCTTCATGCCATCTACTCTACCAAGTACGAAGTCATACCTGACGAATCGCGAGACGACGACGTCTGCTTTTTCTCTACTCCTGAAGCAGGTCTGGCTCTAGAAGGTGCCAAAGAAAGTGCCGAAAAATAGAGCCTCGCTATCTAAGGAGTCCCAACACGTCTGTCATTCCACCCTCTTGTCATTCTGACCCTGAGCTTGCCGAAGGGAAGAACCCCCCGTATTTACGAGGGGAGCCCAGCGCCCGAGTGCCCTTGCTTCTGTCCTCACCCAGACAAAAACGTCATCTCGACCGCAACCGAAAATCACATTGCGCTTTCAGTCCCCTGGGTACGTCTTCTTTCACCATTCCAACTGGCTCATCTATCCTGTAACTCCTGCGCGATTCGACAGCAACGCACGCGCAGGTCTATCTGTCTTCCAAACGGAGTAACGAACCCATGCTGTTGCAAGAGCTGCGAACCGCCGTCCTTGAAGCCAACCTCGAACTCGTCAAACGCGGCCTGGTCCTCTACACCTTCGGCAATGCCAGCGGCATCGACCGCGAGCAGGGGCTCGTCGTCATCAAGCCCTCGGGTGTCGACTACGACGACCTGCGGCCCGAGCACATGGTCGTGACCGACCTGAACGGCAAGATCGTCGACGGCAGGCTGAAGCCCTCCTCCGACCTCGATACCCACACCTTGCTCTACCGCGAATTCCCGGGCATCGGCGCTGTGGTCCACACCCACTCCGAATACGCCACCAGCTTCGCGCAGGCGGGCCTGCCCATCCCGCCGCTGGGTACGACACACGCCGACTACTTCTGCGGCCCCATCCCCGTGACGCCCAGCCTCACCGACGAAGCCATCGGAGGCCGTTACGTCCACGAGACCGGCCTCGCCATCGTCAATCACTTCAGGCAGCAGGGAATCGACCCCCTCGCCGTCCCGGCCGTCCTCGTAGCCGGCCATGCCCCGTTCTGCTGGGGCAAGGACCCTCACGCCGCCGCCCACAACGCCGTAGTCCTCGAAGCCGTAGCCCGCATGGCCTACAGAACCCTCACCCTGGCCCCCGGTCACCCCGGTGTCTCCAGGGCCCTCCTCGACTGCCACTACTTCCGCAAACACGGAACCAGGGCCACCTACGGACAGACCAGCTAAGTGGTCAGACCAATAGAGGGCAAAAAGAGCGTTTTCGTCTCAGAAGAGGGCAGTTTTCTATCCAGCGTTGCCACACATTCCACCACATTCTGACCACAAAAACACCACATCTACAGCTCATTTTTCTCGAAAATAAAGGGAAAAACGCGAAAAACCACCCACCCATTTTTTTGGAAAAATCCAGGCAAATTTTTCGCGCTTCAACTTAAAACTTGACCGGCAGGGTGCATCCCTCCACACTGCTCTCCCGAGCCATCTCCAGCAGCCGAATCACCCGATACCCATCCTCCGGAGTAACAGCCAGTTTGCCAACCCCATTGATGGCATCACGCACATTCGCGTAATAGCCCCGATAGTCCCCAAACGCAGTCTTTACAGGGGTTTTGACCAGAGTCCCAGGCTCAGCCGGAACCGGAGCGACCGTCAAAGTCCCCCACGCAGCCTCATCCTCAGCCAGCCAATCGCCCTCGCCCAGACGCGGAACCTTAGCCCCGCCCACAAGCGCAGGCTCCTGCGGATCGAGCCCGTACTTCTTGAAGCTGCCCTTCGTCCCATGCAACAGGAATCTGGGCGCAGCATCGCACGCCAACATGCTGGCCCGGCAGTGCGCCCGCAGCCTTGGATACTCAAGCGTGATGTCAAAAGCATCCTCAATCGCCGTCTGATCACGATCCTTGCGGACACTGGCGGTAATTCCCTGGGGAGTTCCAAACAGAGCGAGAACCTGATCGACAAGGTGAGGACCAAGATCGAACAACATTCCATTTGCCAGGTCACCGGCCTCCTTCCACGTGTTCTCACGCGGTAGAGGACGGAAGCGGTCGAAATGAGACTCGAAGGTTACAAGGCGGCCCAGCGCCTCTTCTTCAATGAGCTTTCGCACGGTAAGAAAGTCGCCATCCCAGCGACGATTATGGAAGGGGGCCAGCACCAGGCCGCGCTCGGCGGCAATACTCCCAAGCTCCTTCGCCTCCGCACTGGTCGCCGCAAACGGTTTGTCGATGACGACGTGCTTTCCTGCAAGCAGAGCCTGCCGGGCCAGGGAGAAGTGCGTCTCATTCGGTGTCCCGACCACAACCAGTTGTATGGTCGCATCCTTCAGCACCTCTTCGAAGGAGCGCAGTATCCGAGCCTCGGGATAGGCCTTTGCCGCTTCATCGCCGCGCCGCTGGACAATCGAGTCAAGGCGAAGACCCGGGACGGCGCTGACAAAGGGAGCATGAAAGACGCGTCCCGCAAGGCCGAAGCCGATTACTGCTGTATTGATCTCTGCCATCTCATCTCCATATCGATCTTGTCATCCAAGTTCCTTGGACAGGACCATTTTGACATGGCACAGATGCAGTTGCTCTCAGGCCCGTGTGCCGATTACTTCCAGCTAGCTCTGTCTCCCGGCTATCTGCTTCAGGGCGGGATAAAGCCTTCGGTACTGTGCATAGGCTCCGTTCATGACAGTTGCATTTCGCGGGACGATGGTCTGGGCAATCCGGATGGTAGCTGCACAAGCCGCCTCTACACTCGCCCATGCGCCGACGCCAGTTCCAGCTAATAGAGCAGCTCCAAAGGCCCCACCCTCCTCGGCCTCAAGCAATTCCACTGGTTGCCCGTAGACATCGGCCTGAATCTGCCTCCAGAGCGGTCCACGAGCCCCACCCCCGCCCAATCGGATGGCCTTCACTGGAACTCCGAGTTCGGCAAACAGGGTCAAAGTATCCCGCAGGCTGAAAACCACCCCTTCGAGCACTGCCCGGACGAAGTGCGCGCGAGTGTGAGAGGCTGTGATCCCCACAAACGCGGCGCGCGCCTTCGGGTCAAGATGCGGAGTCCGCTCTCCAAACAAGTATGGAGCCCACATCAAGCCCTCACTTCCTGCAGGAGCCTCTGCCGCCAGAGCCGTCAGCTCCTCATAGCTGCCCTCCGGAGCAAAGGTGTCGCGAAAATAGCGGAGGCTAAGTCCGGCCCCATTGGTTACGCCCATCACATGCCAGCGTCCGGGAGCGGCATGACAAAACGTATGCAGTCGCCCGAGCCGGTCCTTGGCCGGCGAATCCGTAGCCGCGAACACCACGCCGCTTGTCCCAATCGTCGCCGAGACCGACCCTGGCGAAAGAATGCCCATTCCGACCGCACCGGCGCCCTGGTCGCCAGCCCCGGCAGCTACTGGAGTACCTGCTGCCAGGCCCGTAGCTGCACCCCCGGCGACATTGATCCGTGCGCAGATCTCTGGCCCTTCGAACAGGCGCGGCAGCCACTCCATGGGAATACCGGCCTCCTCCGCAACCTCCACCGACCAGCGCCGATTCGCCACATCCAGCAGCAGCGTCCCACTGGCCTCCTGCATATCCATCGCGAACTCGCCCGTCAGCCGATACCGCACATAGTCCTTGGGGCAGAGCACATGCGCGATGCGCGCAAAGATCTCGGGTTCATGATCCCGTACCCACAGCAGCTTGGTCAGGGTGAAGTTCGGCAGAGCCGGATTACAGGTTAGCTCGATCAACCGCTCGAAGCCGATCTTTTCCGTGAGCCAGTCGCACTGCGGCTGCGTGCGCTGGTCGCACCAGATCAACGCGGGACGAAGGACCTGGCCCTCGGCATCGAGTATGACGCAACCATGCATCTGGCCGGTCAGTCCTACAGCCTCGATATGTGTCCCGGTTATCTCTGCAGCGGCCATGACTCCGGCGATAGCCTGCCTGGCCGCTCGCCACCAGTCCTCGGGTTCCTGCTCGGCCCAGCCGATATGCTCCGAGCGAATGCTGGCGTGTTCACTGCCAGATGAGGCGATTATCTTGCCGTCACGATCGATCAGCACAGCCCGTGTTCCACCGGTACCGACATCAACGCCAAGAAACATTCCGCCCTCAATCTCTTTCTATTGGAAAGCTTTTTGAGCAGTGTATCCCGTGTGGCGGGACCGAATCGCTCCGGAAGTAACGTGGATCGATAGGATTGAGGCCACCGGGACAAATAAGATTTCATTTGTCATGGGCCAAAACGCATTTTTTTGAAGATTCCGGGAGACTTAGCGCATCTCACTTTACATTAGTGATTCCCACAGGTGTGTTCCGCAAAGGCCTACCGTTGACAGCTGCTTGAAATTAAAAAGGTGCAGGTTACGATTATTCGTATGAGTGAAAGCAAAATAGCGCGCTATTTCCGCAGGATTCTGATGCCCTTCGGTTTATGTGTGCTGAGTCTTCCCAGCTACGCCCAGGGTCCCGGCGCGCAGACTACCCAAATTCCAGCCAGCGGGCCGAAAACTCCGACGGACAGCTCGCCGATAGCGGCCGCTCAGCAGAATCTCTACGGTGCTTCAGGCCAGAACGGCGCACAGGTCACGCAGGATTCGTTCAAAGGCGGCATCGTCGAGGGCAAGGCTACGGGCACGGTAGTCGATCTCTCGCTCGACGAGGCTGTCCAACGCGGCTTGCGACAGAATCTTGGCATCATCCTGCAGTCCTCGGCGCAGAGAAATGCGAATGGCCAGCGGCTGGAGCAGCTTCAGGCGCTGCTGCCGACGGTCAATGGAACGGCGAGCCTCCAGGTCCAGCAGGTGAACCTTGCAGCCTACGGCCTGAAGTTTCCCGGTCTCAACCCCATTATCGGGCCGTTCCAGGTTGTCGATTTTCGCGCATACCTTACGCAGAACCTGGTCAACGTCTCGGCGTTGCAGAACTACATCGCCTCGAAGCATAACTTCGAGAGCGCGAAGCTGACCGCGGCGGACGCGCGCGATCTTGTTGTCCTGACAGTAGGGAACGCCTATCTGCTATGCATCGCCGACAGCTCCCGCATCGACGCCGTGAATGCAGAGCTGGCTACCTCGAAGGTGTCGCTGGACCAGGCGGTAGCGGCCCACGACGCAGGCACGAGCCCCAAGCTCGATGTGCTCCGCGCCCAGGTGGACTACCAGAATGAGCAGCAGAGCCTGATCTCTGCGAAGAATCAGTTTGAGAAGGACAAGCTGGCCCTGGCGCGTGCAATCGGCCTTCCGCTCGATCAGGTATTCCGCCTGACGGATACCTCCCCCTATGCCGCGTTCGATCAGCTCGATCCGCAGGTAGCGTTCGAGCAGGCACTGAGGGTTCGCAAGGACCTGCAGGCCTCGGCCGAGCAGGTAAAGGCGGCCAGCGCGGAGAAGACCTCCGCCTGGGCGTACCAGCTACCGGTGGTAAGCTTCAGCGGCGACTTTGGTGACCTGGGGACGACGCCCGGCCACTCTCACAGCAGTTATACGGCGACCGGACAGATCAGCGCCCCTATCCTGCAGATAGCCAAGACCAAAGGCCAGGAGGAGGTCGCGAGCGCGCAGTATGAACAGGCTCGCGCGAAGCTCTCCGACCAGGTGCAACAGGTGAATGCGGATGTCCGCGACAGCCTTCTCGACATCCAGGCGGCTGCCAGGCTGGTGGAAGCGACGCACTCAAACGTGGAACTGGCCAACGAGGCTCTTAATGAGGCGCAGCAGCGCTTCCGCGCCGGGGTCTCCGACACCCTGCCGGTCTCGCAGGCCCAGTCGCAGACCGAACAGGCGAACAATCAATACATCAGCGCCCTCTATCAGCACAATATTGCCAAGTTGTCCCTGGCCCGTGCCTTGGGCGTGACGCAGACAAACTACAAAGATTATCTCGGAGGAAAGTAACTTGTCAGACGAAACGCAGAATAATGACGCCACAACTGAAGAATCACCGGAGAAAAAGTCGCGCCGCAAGATTATCCTCTTTGCGGTCCTTGCTCTTCTTGTGATCGGCGCAGGTCTCTTCTACTGGCATTCCACCTTTACGGAAGATACCGACGACGCTCAGGTAGATGGCGATCTGTATCAGGTCAGCTCTCGAGTCACGGGCCAGGTGATCAAGGTCTATGTCGAAGATAACCAGACGGTTCGGGCAGGCGATCTGCTGGCGGAGATCGACCCCAAGGACTACCAGGTAGCACTCGAGCAGGCGTTGGCCACCCTGGCCAGTGCACAGGCTGCGGCTATTCAGGCTAATGTGAATGTGCCGATTACCAGCATCAGTGCGAGTACGAGCGTAAGCACCACCGGCTCTGACGTCCAGGCTGCTCAGGCGGCCATTGCCCAGGCGCAGAAGCAGGCTCAGGCGGCTGAGGCGCGGGTCGCGCAGGCCAAGGCAAACGCCATCAAATCCCAGCTCGACGTAGATCGCTACACGCCGCTCGTGGAGAAGGATGTCATCTCGAAGCAGCAGTTCGATGGTGCCGTAGCCCAGGCCGCTGCCAACAAAGCGGCCGTGCTTGAGGCCGAGGCTACAGTAATCGCGCAGCAGTCTGCCGTGAGTCAGGCGATGCAGAAGCTCGCGCAAGCTCGCTCGCAAGCCAACGAGTCGGTGAAGAACGGTCCCGAGCAGGTGAGGGCACAACAGGCCAAGGCGAACTCTGCGCTGGCGGATGTGAAGCAGGCTCAAGCCAAGGTGGACCAGGCTCAACTTAACCTCTCTTATACGAAGATCACGGCTCCGGCCTCCGGCGTAGTGAACAAGAAGAACGTTCAGGTGGGTGCGAACCTCAGCATCGGGCAAGACCTCCTGACGATCATCCCGCTGACAAATCTTTGGGTTACGGCCAACTTCAAGGAGACGCAACTGGAGAAGATGCAGCCGGGCCAGAAAGTGACCATCAAAGTGGATGCCCTTGGCGGACGCAAGTTCCATGGCGTGGTGAAGCAGATAGGCGGTGCTACGGGATCGCGGCTCTCACTGTTTCCGCCAGAGAACGCTA
Source organism: Edaphobacter sp. (assembly GCA_025462645.1). Taxonomy (GTDB): domain Bacteria; phylum Acidobacteriota; class Terriglobia; order Terriglobales; family Acidobacteriaceae; genus Edaphobacter. The sequence goes on from JAOAPB010000028.1 coordinate 68,313, forward strand.
CCGGCAACTATGTGAAGGTGGTTCAACGTATTCCGGTTCGCATCGATTTCACGAATCTACAGGATGAGAACAAGGACTTCGCTCTGCGGCCCGGGTTCTCAGTTACCCCAGCGGTGGCAGTCAAGTAAGTTGATAGATTAGGATTTTTGGTTCTCTCCGCGTCCTCCACCCGATTTCCATTGGACGGCGCGGAGATTTTTTATTTGTGTCCTCTCTCTCTCTTTTGAGGAGACGTTCTATCTGGGAAACCGGGTCTGGTCTCATCGCATCAAATGCAGGAAAGCGGAATCTTAGAGGTGAATGATGGCAGTTGCAATGAAAAAGGCACAAACCGCAGATGCTTCCGTAGCCCCTCACTGGCATGCTCAAGCAAAAGAGATTCAAAAGTACGGGACCGTGGTCCAGGACATTCCGCATCCGCTAGACGCCAATGTGCGAGCGGATATGGTGGCCAGGCTAAACCAGTTATTGGCAGATTCCATCGCTCTACGCGATATGTACAAGAAGCACCACTGGCAAGTCGCCGGGCCAACCTTCTACCAGCTGCATCTGCTGTTCGATAAGCACTTCAACGAGCAGGTCGAGGTAGTCGATACGATTGCCGAGCGTGTTCAACTGCTGGGTGGAGTAACCATTGCAATGGGTGGAGATGTAGCTGAAACGACTAAGATTCCGCGCCCTCCACGGGGACGGGAGGAGGTCCCGGTGCAACTCTCGCGTCTGCTCGATGCCCACAGGATCATCATTAAGAGCTGCCTCGACATCTCCGACGCAGCGGATAAGGCGGGCGATCAGGGTACGAACGACCTTGTAGTCAGCGACGTTCTGCGCCCAAACGAGTTGCAGTCGTGGTTTCTAGGCCAGCACCTTGTCGAGATGCCGCTGGTGCTTGAAAAGTAAGTCTCAGCAACAATCCAACGGAGCGATAGACAGCCCGGCTGCATTCCGCAGTCGGGCTGTGTATCTTTAATGCCAAGGCGGGTCGCATCGAAAGCCTGTAGTCACTCATCTAGTATTTATAGAAATAAAATCCTATGCCGATCGCGCTTGCATTCTTCGTTCATTACGCCTATTCGATCCTCTTCTTGTGGGTTCTGATAGAGCAGCTCGGCATACCCATTCCCAGTATCCCCGTGCTGCTGACGGCCGGAACCCTAAGTGCAACTCACAGGATTCATCACTCGTACTCGCTCTCGGCCGTGCTTCTGGCCTGCATCCTATCGGATAGTCTGTGGTATTGGCTGGGGCGGCGATATGGCAACAATGTATTGCGCCTCCTCTGCCGTCTCTCCTTCGAGGCCTCGACCTGCGTCAGCAAGACGGAGGAGTATTTCACCCGCCGCGGTCCAGTTACTCTTCTGTTCTCGAAGTTTGTGCCTGGCCTCAGCACCGTGGCTGCGCCCATCGCAGGCCAGACCGGCATGCCTTACAGCAGGTTTCTCATCTGGGATCTTGCAGGGTCCATTCTCTGGGCCGAAACCTTCCTTCTTGCTGGCCAATTCTTCGGTGATATCGCGCAAAAGAGTGCTCCTTTCTTCCACTGGCTTGGTCGATTCGCCTTTGTCATCTTCGTCCTCATGGTGTTGGGCTTCCTTGCTCATCGCATCCTGAAGCAGCGCAGGTTCCTCCTGAAGGTCCGTGAACTCCGCCTGGAGCCGGGCGAGTTGAAGTCCATGATGGACAACGCTGAGCTACACGGAAATATTCCGCCGTTCATCGTCGATCTGCGCCACCCGCTCGACTACCTGCCGGACCCCAGAGTGCTTCCGGGAGCACTCCGCATTGGCCCGAATGAACTGAAGCAGCACAGCGAGATCATTCCGCGCGACCGCGATGTGATTCTTTACTGCACCTGCCCCAACGAGGAGACCAGCGCCAAGCTCGCGCTTCAACTCCACAAGATGGGCGTCTACCGGGTTCGTCCACTCCGGGGTGGATTCGACGGCTGGAAGGAGGCGGGCTATCCGCTGGTGGACTACGTGACCGATGTCCCGACATCGCCTGCAAGTCAGTCGATTCTTCCGCCGTCTTCGTCTGCGGCTCTGCCTCTGCTCTGATTCGAGCCTACGGACGCTTCGAGCCTGCGGACGCGCGGATCTATCCTCCTATTCTGAAGTTTACGGTGATCGTCGTTTCGACTGCCGTAGGTTCGCCATTGAGCCTGTATGGCTGGTAGCGCGCCGCGCGGATCGCCTCGACCGCCGCATTCTGCAGCATGGGAGGACCGCTGGCGACGTGCAGGCTCTCGATGCTTCCGCTGCGGGAGATGACAGCCTCGACCACCACGGTGCCCTGCACGCCTGCAGCCTTAGCGATAGCGGGGTAGACAGGGCGAATGGGTGCCATTAGCATCCCCGCTGAGACGCCCCCGGAGACTCGCAAAGGCCCGATGGCCGGCCGCCCCGGAGTCACGGTTATCCTCGAAGGGTGTCCTTCGCTGTCTGTGCTCAGGGCGGATGGGATGCTGTTCGGCATCGCCATTCCGACAGAAGAGATTACCGGAGCCTCGTCGGCGCCGGGATTACGGCTTGGCAGCTGAGACGGCAGAGAGATGGGTCCCACAACAGTGGAAACCGGTACGCTTGTGCTTGACGCTGCGGAGATAGCCTGTGCCCGTTCGACATGGACGGGTGGTTTTGGAAGCAGGGGAGCCAGGACCGGCCCCGCTTGCAAGCGAACCGCCAGCCGCTCTGGATGCAGCAGCGGCAACAGGATCAGCAACCCGCCCACGGCACACTGTAGCGCCAGCGATCCCAACATTGTCCATCGCTTCGTAGAAGAGGCGTGGCTGACCTGCGATATAACAAGACTGTCCTCGAACATATAGCACCCCTTTTCTTCCCGATGAGTTCATCGGAATCAGGTGCGCATCTGCGAGGAATGCGGCCATATCTGGTTAGACACCTATAACACCCGAGAATGTTCCCGCAACAAAACCTCCACAAAAACTCTTCTTTGAGAGATGATGAATCACCATGTCAGACAGGTCTACAACGACAACCACCGCGCCCACTACCCGCGTTCTTTCAACGACGACTACCGCGCCCTCTACCCGTGTTCTTTCGATCGATGTTCTCCGGGGTATCACGATCGCCTTCATGATCCTGGTCAATGATCCCGGCGACTCGGCTCACACGTATGCTCAGCTGGATCACGCGAAGTGGAACGGATGGACCCTTACTGACTTGGTCTTCCCCAGTTTTCTCTTCATCGTCGGAGCCTCCATCATCCTCTCGCTCCACTCCCGCATTCAGCGCGGGGATAGTCGCCGCGCTCTTGCCGTGCATATGGTGCGCCGCTCAGTGACAATCTTTGTGGTGGCGATGATCCTGAACCTGATCCCGTACTTTCGGTTCACCCACCTGCGTCTCTATGGAGTTTTGTCTCGTATCGCGCTCTGTTATCTATGCGTGGGACTAATCTGCCTGGTCACGCAGAGCGCCCGCAAACTACTTGCAATCGTTGCGGTGCTTTTGATCAGCTATTGGATGCTGATGCGGTTTGTGCCTGTCCCCGGCTTTGGCCTGCCCGTCCGCGATATTCCTCTGCTCGATCCTGACCTCAATCTGGCCGCATGGATCGATCGTGGTGTGATGGGCTTCCTCCAACGCACGATACACACGGGTGTTCTCTACGAGAAGACCCGCGATCCTGAGGGCCTGCTGAGTACCATTCCCGCCATAGCCACGACCTTGCTTGGTTCTGTCGCTGCTCTCTGGCTTCGCCGTGTCGACGGAAAGATCATGCCTGCCATTAGCAAAACCCAGTGCGCCCTTGGCCTACTCCTTACTGGACTCTTGAGCCTCTCAGCAGGACTCTTCTGGAACCTCTGGTTTCCCATCAACAAAAAGCTCTGGACGAGCTCGTACGTTCTCTTTGCTGCAGGGTGCTCTCTGTTGGGGCTTGCCGTCTGCTACTGGCTCATCGATATCCGCCGATTTCACGAAACCAAGCTGGGAAGCTGGCTTACCTGGCCGTGGCTCGTCTTTGGCTCCAATGCCATCGTTGCCTACGTCGTCGCCGCTCTCGTCGAGAAGACCCTGTTCTTAATCACCTCCTCATCGACCCTCGGCCCCAACAGCAAGCCTCTGACCGCCTGGGGTTGGATCTATAGCCACATCTTCGCTCGAGGCCACTCCACGGAGCTTGCCTCTCTGGCGTTCTCGCTATGTTTTGTGGCGGTCTGCTTCATTCCGAACTGGCTTCTGTGGCGCAAGCGCATCTTCGTCAAGGTCTGAAGTGCAGCCGTGCGCAACCTTCCAGACTCGCGACCCGTTACCATAGACTTTCGTCCCGCAACCAACTGCGGCAGGAGAGGGAATTGGCCTACACCGACTTACGCGACTGGATCAACGCACTCCACACAGCAGGGGAGCTGAAGCGCATCACGCAGGAGGTGGATCCTATCCTCGAGATGGCCGAGATCGCCGACCGTGCCGCTAAGCTTGGAAAGGGAACGGCGAAGGCTGGCGGCCCGGCTCTCCTCTTCGAGAACGTCAAAGGCTATCCCGGCGCGCGAGTTCTGATGAACCAGTTCGGCAGCGAGCGCCGAATGAATCTGGCTCTCGAGACCAACTCGCTCGACGATATCGCCGACCGCATCCGCATACTCATCCGGCCCGAGACCCCTACCAGCTTTATGGACAAGCTGAAGATGCTACCCAAACTGGCAGAGGTCGGCAGTTTCTTCCCCAAGGTCATCTCCGCCAAAGAGGCTCCGTGCAAACAGGTCATCCATCGTGGGGCTGACGTAAATCTTCTGGCTCTCCCCATCCTGAAGACGTGGCCGCAGGACGGAGGCCGCTTCATCACATTGCCCTGTGTCGTTACGCGAGACCCCAAATCAGGCAAGCGCAACGTGGGGATGTACCGGATGCAGGTCTACGACGGCCAGACCACAGGGATGCACTGGCAGCGGCAGAAGGTGGCCGCTGAGCACATGCGTGAGCGGCTGCGCGCCACAACGCCCGACCTGGCTGGAAACGTAGACCTGATGGCCATCACCAGCGGAGGAACGGCGGCCGCGGCCTCGCTCGACACATTGAGCACCACTACCCTGACGAAGATTCGTGGAGACCGCATGGAGGTTGCTGTAGCGATCGGCACTGATCCGGCTACGACCTTCAGTGCCATCGTGCCCGCTCCGCCCGACGTCGAGGAGTATCTCATAGCGGGCTTCCTGCGGCAGAAGCCCGTAGAGCTGGTGAAGGCCGAAACAGTTGACCTCGAAGTCCCCGCACACGCTGAGTACATCCTCGAGGGCTACGTTGAGCTAGGCGAACTTCGTACCGAAGGCCCGTTCGGTGACCACACTGGCTTCTACACCATGCAGGACGACTATCCGGTCTTCCACGTCACCTGCATAACCCATCGTAAAGACCCAGTCTACGCAGCCACTATCGTCGGCAAGCCCCCGATGGAGGATGCATGGATGGGCAAGGCTGTCGAGCGGATCTTCCTGCCCCTGATGCAGTTGACGCTGCCTGAGATCGTTGACGTCAACCTCCCGCCGGAGGGAGTCTTCCATAACCTCATGATCGTGTCGATCAAAAAATCCTATGCCGGCCATGCGCGTAAGGTGATGAACGGTATCTGGGCGATGGGACAGGCGATGTTTACCAAGTGCATCGTCGTGGTAGACGAAGACTGCGATGTGCAGGATCTGGCCGAGGTTACGCTGCGCACCACGAACAACATTGATCCGGAGCGCGACATCCAGTTCACACTGGGCCCTGTCGACTCGCTCGACCATGCCAGTCGTCTACCCAACTACGGCAGCAAGATGGGGATCGACGCCACGAGAAAATGGCCGGCTGAGGGATTCAATCGTCCGTGGCCGCCGATGCTGACGATGGACACCGAGGTGAAGGCAAAGGTGGATGCGCTCTGGAAGAAGCTCGGGATCGAGTAGAGGGATTTAGACACAACGGGACCAATCTCAAGGCAGCATGGCGCGGTACTGAAGCAGGAGAAGAATGAAGTTATCAACCTTGATAGGTCTCGCATCTCTCTGTCTCGCTGGATCTTTCGCTCAAGCTCAAGCCTCCGATTCACGTGCATCAAGCCGTAGAAATACCTTTGCCGTCTTTGTCGAATACTCCAACGACTCCAGCCACATCCTGTTGGGCATAGCGCAGAACCGCAAGCTGGCAGCCCTCGGCGCCTCCTATGCGCGGCGGCTATGGGCCTCTCGTGTTGGGGACCTGCGTTATCTTGTAGAGGTGCGACCGGTACTGATGGAGAGCGATCCGGTCAATCATAGTGTCGTGACCGTCACCCCGATAGTTCCTGTGGGACCACCCACGACCTACAAATACGACGATGTACCTTATCTCTCCTGTACCCCGGGAAACTTCCATCAGACATTCCAGAGCCCATCGAACACCGTCCAGTACGACGTGACCGTTACCTGCGATCGTCGTTGGAGCTTCGCTCAGGGGCTTTCACCCATCGGCTTGCAATACAGCCTTCGGCGCGGCCATAGCATCCAGCCCTTTGTCTCGTCGACGGCAGGTTACATCTTCTCCACCCGCCCTATTCCCACCACCGATGCCGGCTCCTTCAACTTCACCTTCGACTTCGGGGTGGGAGTCGAGTTCTTTCAAAGCAGGATGCGTTCCATCCAGGCTGAGTACCGGTATCACCACATCTCGAACCACGACACCGCCAACGCCAACCCCGGTATAGATAATGGGGTCTTCAAGCTCTCCTACGCCTTCGGCAGGTAACCGAGCGTCTCGTCTTCGTCACTCCACGGTTACAAGCGTGATGCTCGATAGGTTGCGTACCCACCGTGCAGGTCTCTTCTCTCCGCTGGCCACCAGCTTGATCAGACCATCCTCGCCCAGTGGCTTGCCATCCATTGCGATAGCGACGATCACGTCGGCGTTGTGGATGGTGCTCTGCACCTCTGCACCGGAGTACAACACAAAGTAGTGGTCGGTACCCTCGACGCGCACATAGCTGTGGAAGATCTTCTTCTCTCCTGCCTTGTCGAAGGGAGCACCGTATTTGGTCAGCAGGCCGTCAAGCGCCACGCCTGTATAGGTTTCATCCTTCTTTGTGTGCCCGTTGTGAACCATCAAGGTCTTCTGCGGCATCGCCTGCAGCTCTGCCACCGACAGGGTCGTCGCTTTGCCGTCTACTGCGAGCGTAAGGCTGGTGGACGCCGCTGCCTTGGCATGAGCGTGCTCCGGCATCGTCTGTCCCAGGGTCGGGCTGCCCGTCAACACAATGCCAACGCCTATCGTCGCAAGCCACAGGAAGCTTCGGTTCAATCTCATGCGACTATCCTAACCCTGACGAGGTCGTCGCAACCAAAAAGAAGCAAGCCGAAATCCTGCCGATTTTTTGCCCTAAAAATCGTCTGGCCGACACACGTTATACTTAGGACATGTCAAAACTTCGCGACGCCGCAGCCATTGCCAAGGGAATGAGCATCACCTTCAAGGAGATGTTCCAGCCGACTGAGGTCGAAAACTACCCCGACGGCAAAGGCCCCATGCGTGGAGCCAAGTTTCAGGAGCGCTTTCGCGGCAAACATCAGCTCCAGCGTGACGAAAACGGTCTGGAGAAGTGCGTCGCCTGCTTCCTCTGCGCCGCCGCCTGCCCCTCGAACTGCATCTACATCGAGGCAGCCGAGAACACGGAAGAGAAGCGTATCTCGTCAGCCGAGCGTTACGCCAAGGTCTACAACATCGACTACAACCGATGCATCTTCTGCGGCTACTGTGTCGAAGCCTGTCCCACCGACGCGATCACCCACGGTCACGGCTTCGAACTCGCCTCTCTGAATGCCACGAATCTAGTCATGCGCAAAGAAGATCTTCTGGTGCCTTCGCACAAGCTTCCGGACGTCGTGCAATCCGAGCAGGACGAGGCAGAAGTGCTTGCATAACCTGCCCCGGCAAAGTACTTCGTCGTGTAGGTCACGTTAGGCGGTGCGAATTTGCGAGACCATAGAAAGTTCTTTAGCGGAGCGCTTCGCCTATCCTCCTCCGCCCGTCTCGCTCTTCTAGCTAGGCAACGTTGAGCTACCGCGTCAGAATCTAGCGAGAATCTCATAGCGATGGAAACTTCGACCGACAATACGCCCTCCATACTGCACATCTGCCGCCGCGAAATGCTTCGTCCTCTGCGCGACCAGATCCTTCGCCTCTCCGGTTTTACTGTCGATTCGGTCCTTGCTCACTCCGAGGGTCTCACCATGTTCCTGGCTCGTCCCTACGATCTCGTGCTGATCGACGTGGAAGGGGAGTATGGAATCAGGGAGGCCGAGGAACTCTGTTCCAAGGTCAAGACTGCCCGGAATGAACAGCTTGTCGCCTTCGTCTGCAACTGGCGCGTCGCCGCCTTGACGGATTGCCCGGATGAGATCGTCCGCACAGAGTTCGATCCCGCTGCCTTTGTCGCCGGAGTTCGAGGCATCGTGCCCGCCCACAAGCCTGGCTCCTTTTGAAATAGAAAGAGTCGCGTCTTCCTTGGGGAGCATCTACCTTCCATATGCAGTACTTGCAGCAGTGCTATCGCTGTGCTACAACTGAACTATTCCAGTTTGCCTTCGGGCAAATTTGAATTTCATGCAGAGTGGTTGAGGGACGAGCCCTTTGATGCCACGACAACCGGACAGAACAAAGGCGTACCGGTGTCAACTCTCTCCTGGAGACAGGGAACATGAGATTCGGAGCACGCAGTCCCGAATTAAGGCCTGCACCCCGCATTTCACCTTCCTGGCCGTTCACGGCAAATCCAAAAGAGAGTACGTCAAAAGCCCAGATTCCTCTTTCCCCTCGGAGAGAGCGCAATGAACTATTCCTGTACCAGGTATGAGCTGAAGTGCAATGAGTGCGACAAACGATTCGGCAACCAGCCGCTCTCCGCCTGCCCCGACTGCCTCGCGCCACTTGAGGTGGTCTACGATCTGGAAGCAGCTCGTGGCGTCTTCACCCGCGAAGCCATTGCAGCAGGCCCAGCCAATATCTGGCGCTATGCCGCTCTGCTCCCCATCCCCGAGGGCTTTCAGCCCGATCTCCCGGTGGGCTTCACCCCACTGGTGAAGGCTACGAACCTCGGCAAGCGCATCGGAGCGACCAATCTCTACGTCAAGAACGATGCCGTCTGCTTCCCGACCCTCAGCTTCAAAGACCGCGTCGTCTCCATCGCCCTGGCCAACGCCCGGCGCTTTGGCTTCGAGACGGTGGGAGCCTCTTCGACCGGCAACCTGGCCAACTCCGTAGCTGCCCAGGCAGCGCGCCTCGGTCTCAAGGCCTGCATCCTCGTTCCGGCTGATCTCGAGCCTGCCAAGATCCTCAACACCCAGGTATACGGCGCGCGTCTCGTCCGCATCGACGGCAACTACGACCACGTCAACCGCCTCTGCACCCTCATCGCCGACGAGTACAGCTGGGGCTTCGTCAACGTCAATCTGCGCCCCTACTATGCCGAGGGCTCGAAGACCGTTGGCTACGAGATCGCCGAACAGCTCGGCTGGCGTCTTCCCGACAACGTCGTCGTCCCCATGGCGGGCGGCTCGCTCATCCGCAAGATCCGCAAGGCCTTCCAGGAGCTTGTCTACCTCGGTTTGGTCGAAGACAAGCCCGTCCGGTTCTTCGGAGCACAGGCCACCGGTTGCTCTCCCATCTCCACAGCCGTAAAGCAGGGAACGGACAACATCGAACCGCAGCGCCCGAACACGATTGCCCGCTCGCTCGCCATCGGCAACCCGGCTGACGGCCCGGCGGCTGCCAAGATGATCCGCGACACCGGCGGATGGGCTGAGGATGTCTCCGATATCGAGATCGTCTCCGGCATGCAGGAGTTGGCAGAGACCGAAGGCATCTTCACCGAGACTGCTGGCGGCGTCACCACAGCCGTTACCGCACGGCTCTACGCGCACGGGCGCATCTCGCCCGACGAACTCACCGTGACCTGCATCACAGGCAATGGTCTCAAGACAACTGACGCGCTGGCCGGACACTACCGGGAAGAGCGTGCCGTCCGTCCGCGCCTGGCAGACTTCGATGTCTACCTTCGTGAACTGGATGGTATCGCCGTACCCGAATTGGCCGCCGCAGGAGGAAATTAATGTCAATCAAAGTATCGCTTCCCACCGCCTTCACCCGCCATACCGATGGCCGCAAGCAGTTCGACTCCGTCGCCGAGAATCTTCCCGGTCTCCTCGCGGACATCGACCAGACATTTCCGGCTCTCGGCACGCAGATCAAAGGCGAAGACGGCAAGCTCCGCCGCTTCATCAACATCTACGTCAACGATGAGGACATCCGCTTCCTCGGCGGCGAGACCTACTCGTTCCAGGATGGTGATGAGGTCATGCTCATCCCCTCCATCGCAGGCGGTAACGCCTAACCGGAACACCTGAAATCGAGCTGCAAAATCAGAAGGCGCGCCAAATAATTGGCGCGCCTTTGCTATGTGGCCTGGAGATGGAGCTGGCCAAAGCTGTAGAAATGCTTCCTTTGCCTCATTATTTCGTTGTGAAGCAACGCATGAGTAAGGTTTTATCTCTTATCACCTGTAATATCTTCGCGAGGCAGCGACAACCTGTTACTAAAGAAAGAAGGTCTACAGATGTTTCTCATTCTGGCTATCGTTCTGATCGTGCTTTGGCTGGGCAGCTTCTTCGTTCTTCATGTAAGCAGCTTCCTCATCCATCTGCTGCTCATCTTTGCCGTAATCTCCCTCATCATGAACTTCGTCAGCGGCAAGCGATCCGTCTAGATTCAGCTTCTTGTGTGCAAAGTAAAGGCCGAGCCCGAGAGCTCGGCCTTGTTTGTCTCCGAAGCGTCTCTACTGATGTGCGAGAGGCTGTGGAATGTCGATCCCTGAGGGCGGGAGCACAGCGGTAATCCCTTCAGGCGTCTCCTCCTGAAGCTCCGGCAACTTGCCCTCCAGTGCGATCTTCAGCACCTGGTCCATCTCTTCCACGAAGTGCAGCTTCATGGAGTTCTTCAGCAGCTCCGGTAGATCGGCCATGTCCTTGCGGTTCTCTTCAGGAAGAATCGCCTCAAAGATACCCGCGCGATGGGCAGCCAGCAGCTTCTCCTTCAAGCCACCGATCGGAAGAACCTTGCCGCGCAGCGTAATCTCGCCGGTCATGGCAATATCGCGTCGCACCTTGATCTTCGTCAGCGCACTCGCCAGGCCGGTAGCAAGGGTAATCCCGGCCGACGGGCCATCCTTGGGAATGGCGCCCTCCGGCACATGGACGTGGATATCGACGTTCCGGTAGAAGTCCTTCTTCAGACCGAGATGAGCTGCCCTTGACCGTATGTAGCTTAGCGCAGCCTGTGCAGACTCCTGCATGACATCGCCCAGCTGACCGGTCGCCGTCATCTTGCCCTTCCCATCCAGAACCTGCACTTCCGTCTGTAGGATCGTTCCGCCCATCTCCGTCCACGCAAGGCCTGTAACCAGCCCAACCTCGCTCTTCTCGTGGACCTGAGAGTCTCGGAACTTTGCCACACCCAGAAGCTCTGCCAGATTCTCCGCAGTTACGGTCTCCTGATGCTTGGCACCATTCTTCACTACGCGCCGTGCTACCTTGCGGCACACGTTCCCAATCTCACGTTCAAGGTTGCGCACACCAGCTTCACGCGTGTAGGCGCGGATGATCAGCTTCAGGGCGCCATCCTCAAAGACGATCTGCTCCTCTGTCAGGCCGGTCCCTTCGCGCTGCTTCTTCACGAGGTACTGCTTGGCAATCTCCAGCTTCTCCAGCTCGGTGTAGCCATGCAGCCTCAGAATCTCCATGCGATCCTGCAAGGGGCCAGGGATCGTGTGCAGCACATTCGCCGTCGCGACAAACAGAACCTGCGACAGGTCATACTCCACATCGAGGTAGTGATCCTGGAAGGAGGTATTCTGCTCCGGATCGAGAACCTCGAGCAGGGCACTGGCCGGGTCGCCACGGAAGTCCGAGGCCATCTTGTCAATCTCGTCCAGCATGAACACCGGGTTCTTCGTCCCGGCCTTCTTCATCGATTGGATGATCTGCCCTGGCAACGCGCCGATATAGGTGCGCCGATGCCCGCGAATCTCAGCCTCATCGCGCACGCCACCCAGCGACATCCGTACGAACTTGCGCCCCGTTGCCTTGGCGATCGACATTCCAAGCGAGGTCTTGCCCACACCTGGAGGTCCGACGAAGCAAAGGATCGACCCCTTTGGATTCTTGACCAGCTGCCGTACGGCAAGAAACTCGAGGATGCGTTCCTTGATCTTCTCCAGCCCGTAGTGGTCTTCGTTGAGGATCTGCTCCGCGTGCTCAATCGAGCGAATCTCCTTCGAGCGCTTCTTCCACGGCACTGCAAGCAGCCAGTCCAGGTAGTTGCGCGAGACAGTGGACTCAGCCGACATCGGCGGCATCGCCTCGAGCTTCTTCAACTCCTGCATCGATTTGTCGAGAACGTCCTTTGGCATCCCTGCCGCTTCGATCTTCTTCTTCAGCTCGTCGAACTCGGACTTCTCTCCGCGGCCAAGTTCTTTCTGGATGGCCTTGATCTTCTCGTTGAGGTAGTACTCTTTCTGCGCCTTCTCCATCTGCCGCTTCACTCGCGACTGGATGGTCCGGTCCATGTTCAACTTCTCAATCGCCACATCGAGGACATCCGCCACCTTGGACAGCCGAACCTCAGGATCGAAGACCTCCAACAGCAGCTGCTTCTCTTCAATGGAGAGCTGTAGATTGGCAGAGATCGTATCTGCCAGCTTCGCCGGTTCATCGGAGCGCACGCTCGCGGCCATAGTCTCATAGTTCAAAGACTGCTGCAGCTTCACATACTGCTCAAACAGCGAGTGAACTCGTTGCATGAGCTGCTCGACCTGGGGCGTCTGCTCCAGATGCGTCTGGCCGGTCTGCACGGTAGCGACAAAGAAGCCGTCGACGTCGTTCACTTCAGTGGCGCGCGCACGCTCCACGCCTTCAACCAGCACTTTAATATTTCCGTCCGGCATCTTGACGCTCTGGACGATATTTCCAATCGTGCCCGTCTCATAGATATCATCGGCGTTCGGCTCGTCGATGGAGGCGTCATGTTGCGTCGCCAGGAAGATCTTCCGATCCCCCGACAGCGCCTCCTCCAGTGCCAGCACGCTGGACTCGCGTCCAACGACGAAGGGAGTCATCATATGTGGAAAGATGACCATGTCACGAATGGGCATCATTGGCAGCTTGCGAACGGAGCCGCTCAGCGTTTCTTTTGGTTGGTTTGTCATTACTCTCCCCACAATTAGACGTTTTGACGACGGTAACGATGCAACTCCCGGCGTTCGCGGCTTCATGTGATTGTAATGCGTCAGCTAATCCTGCGCGAGTGTTCAAACTATAAGGTGGAGCAAGAGCAAACGATGACACATAGTGCATATCGCAGGCTGGACAAGAGATATCTCAAAAACTTCTGCCGTTTACCTGGAAAGATGGTGCCGAGGCCAGAAGAGCGGATACCTGGTCTACATCTCGCAGGTAGATCGTATTGCAAGATAGAAGATTCTTTGATGGGAGTAAAGACACGGAACGCTTCAGTGGGTCATAGGAATGTGGTTTAAAGCCGTTATGCAGCAGGCACTCATGTACGGCAAGCTCATTTGGGCTAAATGCCGTATCGGAGCTATTCATTTCAACAATCAACCCGAGAAGCAGAGAAGAACGAAGAGTGGAGGCTGCTCCTGCCAGAACCTCTGCCTCCCAGCCCTCGACATCCATTTTTATCAGTGTGGGAGTTCGCTCCCTGAGAACTGTATCAAGTGTCGATATAGGCACTTGAATGGACGGGCCTGTCCAGCCGTCGTCCTCGATGATGTGATTCTTGGTGTCGAGGTCCGCTGTGAAACGTACCATAGACTCTCGTCGACCCAACCCAATGTTGTGAGGCGTAACCTTATCGAGGATGTTGTTAACGCGCAAATTTGCACATAACTTGCCGAAGGTCTGCGGTACGGGTTCAATGGACACCGTCTGAGCGCCAACTGCACCTGCTGCAAGCACCGTATAGGTGCCGACGTTCGCGCCTATATCGACGAAGAGGCTATTCTCCCTCAGCAGGTGCATCAGAAGAGCGCAATCGGCGAAGTCGCTCAGCCCCGTATAAATGTTTTGTGTGGCACCTGTCATACCAGGCGAGATGATGAGGAAGGTCTTATTGACGAAGGGGACAAGAACCGCTCCGGGTACCAGACGACTCCCAATCTGCCACTTCACATAACGCACCAGAGCACCCCAGCGATTGGAAGCGTTCAGGGGATGCCGAAGAATGGCGCGAAGTGTCGACAGCAGACGTTTCATAGGACAAGGCTATGGAACTGGCATCATGCGCTTATTCTCGAGCTTCAAAAACAAGTTGTCGATAAATATACAACGACAGCAGGATGCCTTCAACGTCTACCGCTTTAAGAATTATCCTGCCTTCTCCAGAAGCATTGGCAGCGTCAGATCGCGATTTTTGACCATGGCTTCTGTAATCACGATGTCCTTCACCTTCTTGTTTCCAGGCACGTGGTACATCAGATCCAGCATCAGCTCTTCGATGATCATTCGCAGGCCACGTGCCCCTACCTTACGCAACAGAGCCTCGCGTGCAATCGCTCTCGCCGCCTCATCGGAGAACGTCACCTTCACACCCTCGAAATCGAACAGCTTGGCATACTGCTTGAGAATCGCGTTCCGAGGCTTCGTCAGGATCTCGATCAGCGCTGCTTCATCCAGCTCGTCCAAAATCCCCATCACAGGCAGGCGTCCGACAAACTCTGGAATCAAGCCGTATTTCAACAGATCCTGCGGCTCCGCCTGCCGCAACAGCTCGGAGTCACGCTGTGCACGGATCGGCGTGACGTCTCCATCCTTCGCATCGGGATCGGCAATCGCGCGGAAGCCAAGTGCCTTCTTGCCGACACGTCGGCCAATAACCTTTTCGAGGCCGACGAACGCTCCACCGCAGATGAAGAGGATGTTGGTCGTATCCACCGCCGTGAACTCCTGGTGCGGATGCTTGCGTCCGCCCTGCGGCGGAACATTGGCAACGGTACCTTCGAGAATCTTGAGCAGCGCCTGCTGCACACCTTCACCCGAAACGTCGCGCGTAATAGAAGGGTTCTCGTCCTTGCGTCCGATCTTGTCGATCTCGTCGATGTAGATGATTCCGCTCTGTGCCCGCGTAACGTCCCCGTCCGCAGCCTGTAGCAGCTTCAGGATGATGTTCTCAACGTCCTCGCCGACATAGCCGGCTTCGGTCAGAGTGGTCGCGTCGACGATCGCGAACGGCACATCAAGCATCTTCGCCAGCGTGTGCGCCAGCAGGGTCTTGCCCGATCCGGTCGGGCCTACCAGAAGAATGTTCGACTTCGCCAGCTCCACCTCATTGCCGCGCGTCTTGTTCATCTGGATGCGTTTGTAGTGGTTGTAGACCGCTACGGCCAGCTTCTTCTTCGTCTGGTCCTGTCCGATCACGTACTCATCCAGAAATGCCTTGACCTCCTGAGGCTTCGGCAGGTGCGCCGGGGCCGCTCCAGGCTGGGCCTCGCTGCGATCATCTTCGAGGATTGAGTTGCATACCGCTACGCACTCATCGCAGATGTACGCCCGCGGATAGTCCGACGGCGAGGAAATAAGCTTGGCGACGGCATCCTGCGACTTATGGCAGAACGAGCATCGAAGTGATTCGTCTGAGCCCCGTGATGTTTTCATAGATACGACAACTCCTCGGTAAACCGCACTACAAGGTGTAGTACAAGTTTACACCTCTTTCATCTTGCCCATCGTGGGCAAGGTGCCTTTGGCTATACATCGAATTGGTCATAACGCCGAAGCCCGGACCGACGGCCCGGGCTTCTATGCGGTAGTCCACCAGTCGTTACGTTCTGGGCCGATCGATAATATCGTCGATAATCCCATATTCCTTCGATTGCGCTGCCGTCATGATGAAGTCGCGCTCGACATCCCGCTCGATGCGCTCCAGTGTCTGGCCCGTGCTTGCGCTCATCAGCTTGTTGGTAATCTCGCGAATCCGCAGGATCTCGCGCGCATGGATGTCGATATCCGTCGCCTGGCCGCTCAACCCGCCCATGGACGGCTGATGGATCAGGATACGCGAGTTCGGCAGGGCGAACCGCTTGCCCTTCTTGCCTGCCATCAGCAGGAAGGCGCCCATGCTCGCAGCCTGTCCGATGCAGAACGTTACCACATCGTTCTTGATGTACTGCATCGTGTCATAGATTGCCAACCCGGCGGTAATGGACCCCCCCGGAGAATTGATATAGAGCTGGATGTCCTTCTCCGGGTCCTCGCCGCTCAGGAACAGCATCTGCGCAATGATCACATTGGCGATGTTGTCGTCGATCGGTGTACCCAGAAAAATGATGTTGTCCCGCAGCAGACGGCTATAGATGTCGTAGGCGCGTTCGCCCCGGCTCGTCTGCTCGATCACCATCGGTACTAGTCCCATAACACTCTCTTTCTTTCTTCCGTTACGCAATTAGACAAACATCTGCTAGACAAACATCGGCCCGTTAAAGACTCTACGCCGACAGCTTCTCGTAGAGCACGCTTCCAGTCTTCTCGCGCCGCATCTGCTCGCGAATCCGCTCCAACCCGCCATCCTTCGCCAGCCTGTCCCGCAGCGTCTCCAGCGGCTCCCGCGACTGGATCGAGAGCATCAACAACTCACGATCGAGATCCTCATCGCTCACCGCGACGCCCTCTGCCTCAGAGACGCGGTCCAGAATCATCGAAGCCTTCACTTCATTCACAGCCTGATCCCGCTGCGCCGCACGCAGACGTCCGAAGTCCAGCTTACGCATATCCTCGGCCTTCATACCCTGCTGAGCCAGCGCGCGAAGCCCGCGGTCCAGCCGCGCATCCACCTGCTGCTGCACAAACGACTCGGGGACAGGGAACTGATACTTCGCGATAAGCTCCTCGAGCATCTTGTCCTTCGCCTGGCTCTCCAGCGCGTTTTTCTTCCGGTCGGCCGAGTGCTCCCGCAGCTTGGTCTCGAAGTCCTCCCAGCTCTCGTAGTTGCCAAGCTGTTTGGCAAACTCGACATCCCGTTCGGGATAGGTCTTGCGCTTGATGCTCTTCACCGTCACGTCGTAGCTGACCGTCTGGCCCGCCAGCCGCTGCTCGCCGAAGTCCGCCGGATAGACCACCTCGAACTTCAGCTCCTGGCCCGGCTTCGCTCCACGCAGAGCCTCATTGAAGGCGCCCAGCGTATTCTTTCCGCCGATCTCGATCAGGACATCCTCGCCCGTAATCGGCTCGCTCTTGGACGCGTTGGCTACGCCGTCCTCGGTCACTGTCTGCGCAAGATCCTGCACCTCGCCGCGGAACTGGATCTCTGCCCAGTCTCCATCCACCAGCGGACGGTCTTCCTCGACGGGCTCCACGGTCGCATAGCTGTCGAGAACCCGGCTCAGCTCCGCGTCGAACTCCTCGTTCGTCAGGGTCGCATCGGGCTTCGTCACGCGAACGCTGTCGTAACCCGCAATCTCGAACACCGGAGCAACCTCGAACGCAGCCTTGAACTTCAGCGGCTGGCCGTCGAACAGCTGCATGTCGAGCAACTGCGGCTCCGACACAGGCTTCAGCTTCTGCTCGTCGATCGCATTGCGGAAACGCTCCCCTACCAGGCTCTCCAGAACCTCCTGCCGCACCTCTTTGGCGAACTTCGACCGGATCAGCGACTCCGGCACCTTGCCTGCGCGGAATCCGGGAATCCGCGCCAGCTTCTGATACCGCTTCACGATGGTCTTGAAGCTCTTCGAGACCTCATCTGCCGGGACCTCCACTTCAATCTCGCGGGTCAACTCCGGGTTCAGAGAGGGAGCATGCTGATGCTCGTGGTCATGGTCATGTGCGTGATCATGCGTGTGTGCTACTTCGGACTGCTGCTCAGCAGTTTCGTTTGTCTCTGTCATCTCAGTCGGGGTCAAAGCCATGCCTTCCAGGGACGTCTGTATATGCCGCATCGCTCGCTCTCGCCGCGCGGTCTACGCCTCTCTACTACTGTACGAGTCTTCGTTGTGGAGGGTCAAACCTGCTACCGTCTATCCCCTTGCCAGTCCGCGGAGCAGCTACCGCTTCGACTCGTCCGGCGCCAGAGGAAATATCTCCAGCCGTATCGTCCATTGCGTAGACTGTCCCGGCTGCAGGACAACCATCCCGGTATCCTCCTCCTTAGGCCATTCGTGCCCAAACGGGTCGTCATAGTTGAACTGCGGTTCGATCGAGACAAACTTCGCATCCGCCGGGGCATAGACTCGCATCGCCTTGATGGTCGGGCTAACGGCGGTAATTCGCAGGCCATAGCCGCTCTCCGGATCGCGCAACTCGGCAACCGGACCACTCTCCAGCAGCGTCGGCCGCAGATGGACAAAGCTGTCGTCCAGGCTTAGGTGCCCTAGCGGTACACCCGCTCGCGGGGTGAAGTCATACTCCGTACCCGCCACCGGCAGTAGCTTTCCGCTTGGAAGTCCACTACGACGATCCCGAACCTCCGCTCGCATCGCGCTCGGCATTCGCAGGGTAGCCCTCTCACGATCTCCGCTGAGGATCGCGAACCGGGGGTGCCAGCCAACTCCCATCGGCTCCGGTTTATCTCCCGTATTGCGAGCTACGACCTGCAACTCCATCGCCCGGCCGCTCAGCTGGACCGATGTCGTGATCTCCGTCTGCGATATCCAGTGCCCGTAGAAGTCTCCCGCATTGAAGGTCGCCTGCGCCTCTCCGCCATCAGGCATCACACTCGTCTTCACCGAGTCTGCTCCGCGTCGCAGCAGCAGGCCGCCTACGGACACCGCGTCTCCGGCATATTTCGTCGTGGTCAGGGGAAGGTTAAGCGGCTGCCCGTTCCACGCGGTCACGATAGAGGTCCCACCCGGTGGAACTGCCCCGAAGATACGGTTTGCCCATGGCACTTCGAACGCACCTCCCATCGCCAGGCTTGCCTCTCCCGACAGATCCATCCCGTTTCCGTCCATCAATCGCGCCGCCTCATCGAGAGACGGAGAGGCGAGGAGCTGTACCTCGCCCTTATGGGGCAGATAGGCGGTAATCTGCAGCACATTCATGCCGCGCCCAGGCAACACCGTGGCCGAAAGAAACTCCGGCACCGTCCCAATGGTTGGCTGAGCGCGCTGCAGCACGATCGCATCCTGTCCGCCTGGCTGCGCTGTTACAGAGACCTGCGGAGCAGAGTCTCTCTTCACCTTCAACTCTGTCTTCAACTTCGCAAATTGTCCCTGCCTGTGCGCTCTCCACCCAACTGCCAGCGACAAAAGCCCAATTGTCAGTACAAGAAAGGTCAAAAGACCTGAACGCTTGACGATCAAAAGCCAGGCACCTTTGCGCAACTCCTCGAATCTTCGCGCCACAAGGGCGGCGTACATCCTGCTAAGTCTTGGGTCTTCCAACTTACCGCCTTCCATCTAAAACTCGCGCTCAGAGTATTCTACGAAAACAATGCGAGAATCTTCGTATCACCCATCAGCAGTTTGATTGCCATTATCATTGAGATGCAGTGATACGCATTAAAAACCAGCTAACGTCCCCACTCTTTCTCCAGATTCGCGAATCCATCATCGACTGCGAACGCTGCCCCCGCCTCCGCGACTATTGCCGCGGAATCGGAGAGGTCAAGCGCCGTGCCTACCAGGATGAGACCTACTGGGCCCGACCCGTCCCCGGCTTCGGGGACCCCCGCGCCCGCGTTCTCATCCTCGGCCTCGCCCCTGGAGCCCACGGGGCCAACCGCACTGGCCGCCCCTTCACCGGCGACGGCTCCGGCTACTTCATGTATCCCGTCCTCCACGAACTGGGCTTCGCCAGTCAGCCCACTGGCGTCTCCCGCGACGACGGCCTGAAACTCCGCCACGCCTGGATCGCCTCTGTCGTCCGTTGTGCTCCGCCCGGCGACAAACCCACTCCGCAGGAGATTCGCAACTGCGCCACCCACCTCGCCGGCGAGATTGAAGCCCTCTCTCGCGTCCGTGTCGTCGTCTGTCTGGGAAAGATCGCCTTCGATGGTTACCTCGCCCATCTTCTCCAGACCGGGGTCATCGAAAAGAAATCGGCTTACACTTTCACCCATGGAGCCCAGTACGTCCTACCCAACGGCTTGCACCTGCTGACCAGCTATCACCCCTCTCTGCGCAACACCAACACCGGTCGCCTGAATCGCACCATGTTCGCAAAGATCTTCCTCCGGGCCAGGGAGCTAGCCGGTCTCGCCGTCTAACTCGCCGGTGCTCTCCTGTATTGCTTCTAGGGATTAGCGCAGAGCTTCAGCCCTGCGACTAGGGTCAACAAATGCAAGGGGCTTTAGCCCGGGTCTCTCTCCTCGCTGGTAAAAAAACCAACCAATCCCCATAAGCCAGAATCCAACGGAGTGATGTATTGAGAAAAATTACGGCACGAGGGTATCTCGCATGAGTGCAAAAAACTATTGGTTGGCCTTTGGTATCGGGGTTTCGGCTGGCGCCGCTATCGCTCTCCTTTATGCTCCCCAGACCGGGACAAAGACCCGCAGGCAGCTCCGCAAGGGTGTGGAGGATGCTGGAGATTACCTCGAAGATGCAGGAGACTACCTCAAGTCCCAGGCCGAGCGCTTCAGCAACGAGGCGCAGAAGGCGGTGAAGCGCAGCCGGGAACAGGTGGAAACCGCAGTGGACAAGGCTGGTGACGTCGTCTCCAAGGCCGTCAAGACCGCACAGTCTCTCGTTTAGCCTTTGGGAGAGTGACAACGAGGTCCCGGCATTTAGCCGGGACCTCATTGCATATTTAGCGTTAAACAATACGCCCCGGCTTATTTTGAGCCGGGGCGTATCTACATCAGTTATCCGAAGTTACACGGTAGTCAATGCAAGTCCCGCTGCCTTCTCCTCACCATCGGTGACGATCGGCCGGTAGAACAGTGCATTGTTCTCCATGTACACCTCGAGGAAGGCAGGCCGTTGCACGATCCCGCCACCGATCAGCGCCTCTGAGAGCGGATCCTCGACAAACCGTTGCAGCGCTCGCCGCAGCGGACGAGCACCGTACGTACGATCCGAAGCGGTCTTCTCGATGATCCACTTCTTCGCCTCGTCCGTGACCGAGATGGTGATCGCCTTGTGCACCAGGTTCGCGTTGAGCTGCTGCACCAGCAGTTCGAGAATCTGCATCAGGTCCGCATCCGACAGCGACGTGAAGATGATGATCTCGTCCAACCGGTTCAGGAACTCAGGATTGAAGGTCCGCTTGACCTCGCCCCTGACCAGCTCCTCCATCTTGTCCAACACCATGTCTTCCTTCTCGCTCTGGAAGCCCAGCCCCTGCCGCTTCTGCAGGTGCTTCGCCCCAATGTTCGAGGTCATGATGATGATGCAGTTCTTGTAGTCGACTGTGTTGCCCAGCCCATCCGTCAGCTGCCCGTCTTCAAACACCTGTAGCAGCAGGTTGAAGACATCCGGATGCGCCTTCTCGATCTCGTCGAGCAGCACCACGCAGTACGGATTGCGCTTCACGCGCTCCGTCAACTGGCCGCCCTCCTCGTAGCCCACATAGCCCGGAGGCGAGCCGATCAGCTTGCTCACCGAGTGCTTCTCCATGAACTCCGACATATCGAACCGGATCAGCGCCTTCTCGCTTCCGAAGAGGAACTGCGCCAGCGTCCGCGCCATCTCCGTCTTGCCGACGCCCGTAGGCCCAAGGAACAGGAAGCTGCCAATCGGCCGCGCCGGATTCTTCAGCCCCGCACGAGACCGCCGAATCGCCCGCGCCAGCGCCGAGATCGCCTTGTCCTGCGAGATCACGCGCTTGTGCAGCTCCTCCTCGACTCGCAGCAGCCGCTGCGTCTCCTCTTCCTTCAGCGATGTAACCGGAACGCCCGTCCAGCGGCTGACGACATCCTCGATGTCCTCGCGCGTCACAATGCCCGCCGAAGAGTCGTCCAGGTGATACTTGTCCCGCAGCACCCGCAGATTCTCCCGCTCCTTGCGCTCCTCGTCCGAGTAGAATCGTGCCTTCTCGAACTCATGATTCGCAATCGCATTCTCCATGCGGTGCACGATGAACTTGATCCGCTTCTGCACCTCGGTCAGCTCTTCGGGCAGGGAGGTCTGCCTTAGCTTCACCCTTGCCCCTGCCTCGTCGATCAGATCGATCGCCTTATCCGGCAGGAAACGGTCGGGAATATACCGGCTCGAATGCGACACCGAAAACGTGATCGCATCATCGGTATAGCTGACAGCATGAAACTTCTCATACTTGTCCTTGATCCCCATGATGATCTTGATCGCGTCTTCCTCGTTCGGCGGAGGAACCTTCACCGCCTGGAACCTGCGCTCCAGCGACCGGTCCTTCTCAATCGACTTCCGGTACTCCCCAGGAGTCGTCGCGCCGATGCACTGAATCTCGCCGCGGGACAGAGCAGGCTTGAGAATATTGGCAGCGTCTAACGACCCCTCCGCCGACCCAGCGCCCACCAGCGTATGCAGCTCGTCGATGAACACGATGGAGTTCTGATTCTCCATCAGCTCCTTCATGATCGTCTTCAGCCGCTCCTCAAACTGCCCGCGATACTTGGTTCCGGCGACGATCAGCGACAGGTCCAGCGCCAGCACCCGCTTGTCGGCCAGGAAGCTCGGCACCTCGCCATCCGCGATCTTCTGCGCCAGTCCCTCGACGATAGCCGTCTTCCCAACACCCGGCTCGCCGATCAGCACAGGATTGTTCTTCGTCCGGCGGCACAGAATCTGGATCACGCGATCCACCTCTGCATCGCGCCCAACCAGCGGATCGAGCTGCTGATCCATGGCACTCTGCGTCAGATCCCGCGAGAACTCCGCCAGCATGCTCTGCTCGCCGCGCTGTCCCTTGCCACCCTGCGATGCAGGCACCTTCTCCTGTGTCGTCCGTTGCAACTCCTCGCGGATCGCCGGAAGCCTCAGCCCCCGCTCCGTCAGAATCTCCGCCGCGAAGCACTTCTCCTCGCGCAGCAGCCCCAGCAGCAGATGCTCCGTCCCAATATGCTTGTGCGAGAGTCGCTCCGCCTCTTCGGCGGCATAGGCAAGCACCCGCTTGCACTCATTTGAGAGCGGCAGATCGACCGAAGTCGACACCTTCTCCCGAATCGTCGTATGTCCCTCGATCTGTTTGCGTATCGATTCCACCGACGCATGCGACCGCAGAAAGCGATTCGTCAGCGCCTTGTCCTCCCGCAGTAGCCCCAGCAACAGATGCTCCGTCTCGATATAGGGCGAACCGAACTGACTGGCCTCATACCGAGCGAAGAATATAACCCGTCGCGCCTTCTCCGTATAGCGTTCGAACATGTTCTTCCCCTTCAAGCCGGCCACTATCCAGCCCGAAGGCCACATAGCGCCGTTGGTCCCGTACCATCTCCGTGCCACGTACTTCCAGAGACAAATCGGCTACTTCAAGCTACGAAGCATCCATCCTGCTCCTATCAGTGTAGTCGCCTGTGCGGCCTACATGAAATTCTTCAAAAGTTATGCATAACTTAGCACTCTTTTAGACTCTCATTGTGCAAAACCAGCACCTAATTAGATGCACTTAGGTCCGTTCTTGAACTAGACGCCCATCGCGCAACCGCAAAACTCGTCCGCAACGTGCTGCAAACTCAAGGTTATGTGTCACCAGTACACTAGTCAGACCATGCGCCCTGTGCAACCCCTGAATTAACTCGAAGACCGCCTCAGCCGTCTTCCCATCCAGGTCTCCGGTCGGCTCATCCGCCAGCAGGATCTTCGGTTCGGTTACCAACGCCCGCGCCAGCGAAACTCGCTGCTGCTCTCCTCCGCTCAGCTCGCCCGACCTGTGCCCCCCCCGCTCCGCCAGCCCTACCTCGCCCAGCCAAACCCTGGCCCGCTCCATAGCCGAAGCCCGCCCCATCCCCCGGGCCAGCAGCGGCATCGCCACATTCTCCACCGCCGTGAACTCCGGCAGCAGGTAGTGAAACTGCCACACATACCCCACATCGCGATTACGATAGTCCGCAGCCTGCCTCGGGGTAAACGAGCTAAGCCGGCTCTCCCCGCACCAAACCTCACCCGCCGTAGGCGTATCGAGAGCAGCCAGCAGATGCAGCAGCGTGCTCTTGCCGGCCCCGCTCTCCCCCACAATCGCCACCATATCGCCGGCATAAACCGTCAGATCCAGCCCGCGAAAGAGCTCCAGTCCACCCCGGCCATGCTCCGACACATCGGAGTAGACCTTGGTCAGCCCCACCGCCCGCATCACCACAGCCCGCCCCACAACTCCCGGCAGGGGCTCCAGCGCGCCTTCGTTCTCGAACCGCGTATCTCCTTCGCTCAACTCTTCCCCTCGCCGCCCCGGTTCGAGTGCGACCCCAGAGAGATCGCAAGCCGGTTCCACGCGTTGATCGTTGTAATCACCAGTGTAAGGTTCACCGTCTCCACATCGCTGAAGTGAGCCCGCACCTCGTCATAAATCACATCCGGAGCATGTCCGTCCTGGATGTTCGTCACCGCCTCGGCCCACGCCAGCGCCGCCCGCTCCCGCTTTGTGTAGAGGTCCGAGTCTCTCCACTCCGGCGCTGCGGCAATCCGCTCCGCCGTCTCATTCAACCTCCGCAGTTCAGCCGTATGGACGAGAATGCAATACTCACATCCGTTCAGCAGGGAAGCCCGCAGCCGCACCAACCCCAGCAACGATGGCTCAAGCCCTGCGTCGATATTCAGGTAGTGCTCCAGCTCCCGCATCTTCGCCAAACCCTCTGGCGCCAGCTCTCCATACTTCAATCGCCATTCACTCATACCGCAAAGCCTCCGCAGGCAAAACCCTCGCTGCCGACCCACTCGGATAGAGCGTAGCGATCAAGCTAACCCCCAGACTCACCGCCGCCACGATCACCGCGTCCCAGACCTTCGGGGCGAACGGCAGATAGTCGATCGAGTAGACCGCCGCGTCCAGATGAATAAACCGATAGTGTCCACCCACCCAGCTCAACCCATACCCAACGATCAGCCCCAGCACGGTCCCAATCACACTAATCAGCAACCCTTGCAGCAGAAATATCCGTCGCACCTGCTCCTGCCTTACGCCGAAGCTCATCAGCACGGCGATGTCCCTGGTCTTCTCCATCACCATCATGGTCAGCGCAATCAGGATATTCAGCGCAGCCACGCACACGATCAGCGCCAGCACGATGAACGTCACCACCTGCTCCAGCTTCAGCGCGCGAAACAGCTCGCGATTCTGCTCCATCCAATTCGTCGTCTGGAACCCTTTGCCCGCCTCTGCCTCGATCTCACGCCCTATCGTGTCCGCTCTGTAAAGATCATCTACCTTGAAGCTGATCACCGAGATCAAATCCGGCTCGCTGAACAGTCGCTGCGCATCCTTCAATCTCACAAACGTGTAACTCGAGTCGTACTGATAGAACCCCGACTTGAATATCCCGGCTACTTGGAAACGTTGGTATCGGGGTACCAATCCCAGCGGGGTCAACTCACCCTGCGGACTCGTCACCAATACCGCATCCCCCACTCTGGCCCCAATCGTCTCCGCCAGATCCTTGCCAATCACAATCGGAGGCACCGCCCGTGCCGCCCCATCTGCTTCTCCCTTGCCCGACGACGAAGGTCCGGGGGGCCCATCCTTTGCAGTCTCACCGCGAAGCGTGGGATGTACACTGTCCACCGGCTCCAGCGCATTCGCCGACCCCTCCACCACCGACTGCAACAGATCCCCCACTGTCCGCTCATCCGCTGGAATCACACCCTTCACCAACCCCCCACCGCTCCGTGCCCCATGCGAGATCAGCACCTGCCCATACAGCCCTGGAGCCGCCGCCGTCACATGCGGCACCCTCCGCAGTCGTTCCAGCAGCGGCCGCCAATCCCTGATTCCATCTGCCGCCACTCGCATCAGGTCCACATGAGCCGTCGAGCCTACCAGTCGCTCCTGCAAGTCCCGCCGCATCCCATTCGTAATTGCCAGCGCAATGATCAGCGAGGCCACCCCCGCCGCCACACCGATCACGGAGATAACGGTAATCACCCCGACCACAGCCTGCCGCCGCTTTGCCCTCAAATACCGCGCCGCAATAAAGAGTTCAAATCGCATCGAGTCCCAGCTTACTATCCAGACAATCAACCCGACGCATCACCATGTCTCTGTTCTTGCTCGTCGTCGCTCTTGTTATTGGAGTTGCTCTCGATTCATGCCGTTGTTCTTGCCAGTACCGTTGTAAGCACTTGCTATCACCGTGGCCCTTGCTGCCGTTCTGGTCCTTGGCCTTCGTTTTGGTCCCTGCTGTCACCTTGATCCTTGGCCGTCGTTTGGTCCCTGCTGTCACCTTGGTCCTTGCCGCCATCGTGGTCCCTGCCGTCATCCTGGTCCTCACTGTCCTTTGTCCTTGTCGTCATCCTGAGCGAAGCGAAGGATCCCGAAGGTCCGCACGTCACCTATGCCGTCAAACCCTTTCGGCAATAAATCTGTCAAGCCCCCACCATATCTAACTATAAGAAAACAGGCCATATCCACGTGGCATACTAGTTTCGCTCCATCCGCTACACTAGATACAGCATCAAGAAAGCCCCAGAGATCACTGGGGCTTCTCCTTTTTAATCATGTAAATCCTTTAGAAAGACGACTTTGCGCGTAACCCTTTTATATGGACGAATTTAGCGGCATATCATTTTACATCTCATAGAAAAAAGAAGACTTACGCCAAAGTACCCCCCCGGGGGGTACCCCCACCCAGAAAGGAGACCCTAATGCACCATCACCTTCGGCAGATTCCAGTGCCGCCACACCGCCACCATCCGCAACACGAAACAGACCCCCGCACCCCCGAACAGGACCAACGTCCGGGGCAACTTCAGCTTCAACCCCACAACCACCGCCAGGGCCCCTGCCAGCGCCGCCGCGGCGTAGACATCGGTCTGGAGAACCCCTGGCACCCGGTTCAGCAGGATATCGCGTACCGTCCCCCCGCCAACCCCCGTCACCCCTCCCATCAAAATCGAGAGCATGGGATTGATGCCGAACTCAATCGCCTTTCCAGCCCCCGCAATCGCGCACAGTGCCAGCCCCACGGCATCCATCGTGATCATCAACTGAGCAGGAACCTGCTGGAAGAACTGGTAGAAGAAGAAGACCGCTCCTCCCCCGGCAAACGCCGTAGCCGGATACCGCCAGTCACGAACGCTGTTCGGAGGAATCGCTCCGATCAGCAGATCGCGGATCATGCCTCCGCCCAGCGCCGTGGCGAACGACACCACCATCACGCCGAGCAGATCGAGCTCCGCCCGAATCCCCGCCATCGCCCCCTCGACGGCGAACACGAACACCCCCATCAGGTCGACCACCAGCAGCAGAGTATCGGGATTGTAGAGCGAGAAGCGTCCCACTCCCCGCTTCATCGGCTCCTCGACGCCGACCTCTGTCACCGAACCACCGCCTTCACCGCCACCACATTCTCATACCGGTCATACACTCGCACCGCCAGCACATGCTCCTTCGCATCGCTCACAGAAACAGAAGCAGGAGCAGCCGCAACCGGCACCGCGACGGTGAAGTCGTACCGCTCCACCGGCGAGTCCGATACCTTGCCCACCGGCTCCAGGTACTGCCAGGGCCCGGCATCCAGCGAGTACTCCGCATGGGCAATCGGCGAGGTCGCATCCCGGGCCTCCAGCGTCGCATGGATCTTCATAGGGCTTTGGGGAGCAGAGCCCACCTCCATCCTCGCCTCCAGAACCCCCGGCACCGGCGGTGTCGTATCCACCACGAACACCCCACTCACCCGCTCACCCGTCAACGCCTCTGCATCCGTATGCACCGGAGCATCGCTGGCCACGACCTTTATTTCGTAGCTTCCATCCGGCAGCAGGGAAGAGTCGAAGCTATAAAACCTGTCGTTGATCTTGTCTTTAAGCAGCCGCCAGTTCGCTTCGCCCACGCCGCGATACCAGGCAGCAAACATCATGTCATCGCCGTTGTCGTCATGCGCCATCCAGCGAACTGTCACAGCGGTCTTATCCTTCTGAGCTGCCAGCGGAGCAGTATTCGCATCCGGCGTAAAGCTGGCCACTGGAGTCGCAGCAGGGAACGCAACCTGAACCGTTGTATTCGGAGGAGGAGCAGCACTCGCAGTCACTCTTGCTCCAGGCTGCACCACAACCTCATCCACCACAGGAGCGACGTTCTTCGGCAGGTAGTTCAACGCCACGGCATCCACAGCACCACCACTCTGCAACACAGCCTTCCATTGCACATACCGTCCCGCAGGCGCCGTGAATGCCCCATCAGCGGAGACGCGAGACCACTCGCTCCAGCCCATCAGAGGACTCGCCACATTCCCGCTCCGCACGTATAGCTCGAACCCAGACGTTACGCCCGCCCGAATCTCCGCTCGCCCCCACTGCGAGAACCCCTGCGCGTCGAACACCTCACTCGTGTAGGTCGCATCCTTCGCTGGAACATCGCCTAACCGGAAGACCTTCCCGCTATTGCTCGTCGCCACCAGCAACCCATCCTGCACTGCGGCAAACGCCATCCCCTGCGCAGCCTCCAGGTGAGCCACATCCGTAAACCGTCCCGGCATCTCCACATCCACCCGATACACACGTCCCCGATTGCCCGTAGCCGCCAGCAGAGCCCCATTGCGGAACGCCAGCGCATAGACGACGTCATCCTTCAGCGTCAGCAGCTTCTGCGGCGTACCATCTGTTGAGACCCTGTAGATCTCCGTTCCATCAGGCACCAGCGTGTTCGCACCCGCAGCCACAGAAGACCCAGGCTGCACGAACGTCACCGTAACTCCCACATTCCCAGTCACCGGCAGCGGAGGTAGCGTCGTTGCGCCCTTCGTCCCCACACCGGCGGCATAGACATTCCCCGCCGCGTCGAGCGCCAGCGCCGTAATCTCCCTCCGTGGAGCCGCATACACCGCAAACGGCTTAGCTCCAGCAGTCCCCGTGGCGAGCCGATAGATCACACCCGACCCATCGCTCCCCGCCCACAGTGTCCCATTGGCTCCCAGCAGCAGGCAGCGGATATGCTGGTCCGCCGTCCTGAACAGCACATCAGCCTTGCCACCACCAGCCGGCACCCGATACACCACCGCCGGAGCCCCCGCCGCCACATAAACCTCACCCGCCTTGCCCACCGCCAAATCCCAGAGGTACTTGGGCTTCTCCTCCGTCGTCGCCGGATCAAACAGTACAGTCACTGCCCCCCCACTCCGCGGAATCCGATAGACCTTCCCATCCGGCGAGGTCGCCGCCAGCACGCTTCCGTCCCCTGCCACGCGAAGCGCCTGCACTGCCAGCTCCTTACCCTCGAAGATCTGGGCGGCCCTTCCATCGGGCGAAACCCTCATCACCGTCGCAGACCCCGACGCCGTCCCGCCCAGCCCTAGATACCCATTCCCAGAAGCATCACTAGCAAGAGACCAGACGTAGCTCTTTCCCGTCGCATACAGCATGGAGATCGTCGGTCCTGCCTCCAACCGCCCATCGCTCCGAATGGCCACCCCATCCGTAGAGCCCTTCTCCATCTCGTCGTAGCGTCCCACGCTCCACAGTTTCGTCCCCTGCGCGCTCACAAACCCCGACAACAAAGAAGCTGTAGCCAGCACCAACCCAATCACTGATACTCGTCGAATCATCGTGACCTGAGTCTAAAGCACCGTCTTGCTTCCAGAAAAAAGACGGGGACCAAAAGCCCTCGTCTCCATCGTCAATAGGTTGAGATTAGTTCGCTAGAACTGCTCGATACCGTACCTGATTCTTCTTCACCTTGGCTACGGCATCATTGGCTTTGGCCATGGCAAAGCGTTCAGTAATCGCCTTCACTCCGTGCCTCGCTGCGACATCCAGCATCTCGTGCAGATCTCTCGGACTTCCGGTCGAACTTCCGGCCAGTGTCTTCTGCTGGTCGACTAGCGAGAACGCCTGAATCTGCATCGGCGAAGGAGGAACGCCAACGACACAAAGAGTCCCCTTGGGTCTTAGTGCAGTCACGTAGCCTTGCCAATCCTGATCCGCGCTAACCGTCGAAAGCAAAAAGTCGAACGACCCTGCAACCTTCTTCAAAGCACCCGTGTCGCGCGTATTCACAAAGTGATGCGCCCCTAGCGACCTCGCCTCTGCCTCTTTATCCTTCGAGGTCGAGAACGCCGTTACTTCGGCGCCAAACGCTTTGGCAAACTGCAATCCAATGTGACCCAAGCCACCAATCCCAATCACACCCACCCGCGAGTAGGGTCGAACTCCATGGTTTCGCAAGGGGCTATACACCGTAATTCCGCCACATAGAAGAGGAGCTGCGTTTTCGCTATCGAGTGTTGCCGGTACCGGGATGGCAAACCGAGAATTCACCCGAATTTTGTCCGCATAGCCACCGTTTCGCCCTATACAGGTAGGTTGCGACTGAGCGCAAAGATGCTCATCACCCTGCCTGCACCACTCGCATATTCCGCAGCTATCCGCTTGCCAGCCCACGCCCACGCGCTCACCGATTGCGCGATTCTTAACGTCGCTACCGACTGCGACGACTGTTCCCATAATTTCGTGTCCGGGAATAAACGGGTATTTGCTTAATCCCCTGTCATTATCGATCAGGTGAACATCGCTGTGACACACGCCGCAATGCGAGATCTTGATCTCAACCTCGTTCGGCTGCAACTCGCCTGGATCAAATTTGTAAGGCAGCAGTTGTGCACCGGCCGCGTGCACAGCGAAACCATGTATTTCAAACATTCGGGATCTATTCCTTTAGCGCACGACGTATCCATCCCCGCCCATCGTTTGATGCTACAACACCGCTGGACATAAAACGCCGATAGGGAGACATCATGCGAGCTTCATTTAACATTCTCTGCAACAGAAGACCTGCCAGCACTTACGCATGATGCTCTATCTCCTTCATCGCACAACAAGATTCAAAATTTGGGAACCCGTTACCGCATAGCCTGTCTCTGCCGATCCCACCTGGATCACGCTCTCCCCAGTCAACTGCATCCTCTGAGCATCCTTCAATGCACCAAGCACATTCACCATAGAGAGCGGTACCTCTGGTAGCGACTCCCCCTCCAGCACCGCTTGTGCTGCATGGTCTAGCAGCGTCACATAGACCTTGTCATTTGCGTGACTTCGGTTCATCTGTCCAATGGTATCGGCTAAGCCGACGGCATATTGGGCTGTTGTGCCCGTCGGCATCGTTAGTCTGTCAACCGCAGCAGCATCGCTCACCAACACGCGCATCGGCCCTGGAGTCAACACTGGCGGAAGTTTCACCACCAGCCGAACCACCCGTCTCTCTGCCTGATAGGGATGTAGCGTAGCCTCTACTTCAATCGTCTCGCCCGCGCTTGCCTCCATGCGGCTCAGCCTGGCTGTCTCGATCACCGCAGTCCGACGTTCCGATATGGCTTCCATCTTGAGCCGCAGTCCCGTGACCACCGGCTGCTCCAATGCATTCCCATATACCTTGCCGAATCGTTCCCCAACGAACAGCGCCGTATTGATCGCTCCAGAATTTAATTCATTCTGTGCAAGCAAGCCCTTCAACTGAACCGCCGGCAAACCTTGCACGGCTAACTCCCCGGACACGCGGAAGCTCATATCCGCCGCCGCCGTATTGGTTCCCTGCAAACTCTGATACACAGACACCAACATCGCCGAAGGCGTCAACTGGCGATTATCTAGGACCTCAAAGTGAAACGTCTTCGCAGTCTGCATCTTCCCCGCAACCACGGGAGGCACTACCTCCACAACCACCGGAATCATCCGCGACTTTACGCCAAATCGCCCCAAAACGGCCGAGGCCCGATCCTCCGTGAATGCTCCCACCGTCTCCGTTGTATTTACAATTTTGAACGCATTCAGGGGAGAGGCCAGCGTGGCCACCACCTCCGCCTTTGTCATTGGCATGTCCACAGGCCCATACTGCGTAATCGGATGTCCGCAGGCCAGCAGTCGTGTCGGATCCACATACGTCACCGTACAGGTCCCCGCCATGGACAGGTCCCCGCGTACGAGCACCGCACTCACCGCCGATCCCGGCACTAAAGCCTCTGGTTGCACAGCCTTCGGATCCGCCCCGCCCAGGCCCGCTACCGGAGTCAGACCCATCGCCCGGAATCGGTCGCCGAATAGATCGACCGCCTGCTGACTGAATCCGCCAAAGACCAGTGGAGTCTCCATAGCCTGAATCTCCATCTGTCCCTCGCTCCCCGTCAGACCCGCTCGCTTCAGCCCACCCGCACCCGCTGGCCAAATCTCCCCGTCACGCACCGCCAACATATACTCAATGGGCGTAATCCCCGCAATAGGATCTTTGCTGAACTGGCCAACCCGATAGCTCAGCGCGCCCACGAGCCGTCCATCGATGTACACGGGGCTTCCGCTCATTCCCGCGACCACCCCGGTATACTCCGGCTTTGCGCCATGGAGTCGCGACAGAATCATGTCCCGCCCAGGACCCAGCGAATCCTTCAGCACTCCCAGGATCTCGACTTGCATCGGCTCCGGGTCCACGCCTTCGAAGACCGTATAGGCGACGCCCCGCAGCCCTCGCTTCACCTCCGAAAGCGGAAAGATCCGCGTCTCCGCAGGTGGAGCAGCCCCGGCCCTCCGACCCTGAGCTCCCACACCATCGCTGGGCCCCTGTGCCCAGGCTCCACCCATTAGCATCCAACATACGGTTAGGCACTGAATCAATCGCATCTTTACCACGGCATTCACGTCTACAGACTAGAGCCTCATCGCAACAACGCAAAGTCGAAGTCGGAGTAGGACAGATAATTGCCCTCTTTCGTGCATAATTTTCTGGGGCAATAATTGAAATTTAGCTGAAAACAGACCAGCATAATGTTTGCCGCTGCATCGTTTACTGGCTCTCACAACTCTTGTTGGATGGCGTCAAACATACCGGAGTAAAGTCTTAGATGATGATTACCCGCCCAAACCACTCCAGCAAACCGCCACTCACCGTTCTTCTACTAGTAGCTACGCTGGCGCTCTCTCTCCCTCTCTCGCCTGCCTGCGCGCAGGACGCTCCTTCGACTCAAACTCCGCCCCAGCAGACTAAACCGGACCAGACCCCTGACTCGGCCGGTCCCCAGACCGACAACGGTACCATTATCCTCAAGAAAAAGAAGGAGGGCGGCGAGGAGCCACCGCCGGCGCCCGCTGCTCCAGTCGAACCCAAAGTCAAGAACCCCAACAATGAGACCTACTCCATCCGCGTCGACGTCCCCGTCGTCAATGTCGATGTCAACGTCATCCTCGACAAGACCCACCAGTTCGTTCCCGGCCTCAAGGCCCCCAACTTCCTCGTCCTCGAAGACGGAGTCCCCCAGCAGATCACCAGCGTCCGCATGACCCAGACTCCCATTACAGCAGTCATGCTGCTCGAGTTCGCCTCCAACAGCTACTACTTCATTCGCGACATGCAGAACGCCTCCTACAGCTTCTTCCGGTCGCTTCGCCCCGACGACTACGTCGCCGTCGTCACCTACGACCTCCGCACCCATATCCTCACCGACTTCACCAACAACAAGGACACCGTCGGCCAGGCCATCAGCTCCCTCATTATCCCTGGCTTCTCCGACACAAACCTCTTTGACGCCCTCTATGAAACCCTCGATCGCACCAGCCGCATCGAAGGCCGCAAGTACATCATCCTCATCGGCACCGGTCGGGATACCTTTTCCAAGATCACCCTCGACAAGATTCTCGCCAAGGTCAAGGCCACTCCCAATGTCACCATCTTCACCATCGGTACCGGCGCCCTTGTCCGCGAACTCGCCGACGCCCGCGGAGGAATGGGCCCCATCACCCGCATGGACTATCTCCAGGCTGAAAACCAGATGCGCACCTTCGCCTCAATGACCGGCGGTCTCAGCTTTAATCCAATGTTCCAAGGCGCGCTCCCCGACGTCTTCGGCCAGATCAACGACTCCATTCGAAATCAGTACCTCCTCACGTATCGCCCCACAAATACCAAGAATGACGGTACTTATCGCAAGATCAAAGTCATGCTCGTAGACAACGAGGGCCATCCCCTCCAGATGCAGGACGAAAAGCACAAACCCTTGAAGTACTCGGTTATCGCTCGCGACGGCTACAAGGCGAAGCAGCAAGTCGAATAGTTCCAATCATCACTACAAGCCAGCTAATCTTCGCAAGATACCCTTACCTATGCGCATTGTCTCCCTGCAGCCATCCATCACACTTACTCTGTCCGCGCTTAACAAACTCGAACACCTCTGCGCCTGCACAAAGTACTGCATCGAAGCGTTGCCTTCGCTCTCCACGCGCAACCTGCAAATTCTCCACGACTCATGGACGGCAGATACCGAAGAGATCCTCGCCGCCAGCCCGGACCTCGTCATCGCCAGCGTGCCCTACCGCATGGAGTCCCTGGCCGCCATCCTCAAATCCGGCCTTGCCATCCTTACTCTGGCTCCTCACAGCCTCGCCGACGTCTACAAAGACATCCGCCTCATAGCCTCGGTCGTCAACGCCTACGGCGAAGGCGAAGCCCTCGTCGCCCGCATGAGCTCCACGATCGAAGCCACCCGCCGACAGTCCACCCATCGCACCCAGACACCCCTCGTCTACTGCGAAGAGTGGGGTAAACCCCTCATCCACTCTCAGCACTGGGTGGCCGAGCTGGTTGAAGCCGCCGGAGGACAATATCTCGGCGAACCCGGCACCCATACAACCCCCGAGGCAATCGCTGAAGCCGACCCCGACGTCCTCCTCTTCGCCTGGTGCGGAGCCGGAGACCGAGTTCCCCTCGAAAGAGTCATAGCTCAGCGCAACTGGCACCACCTGCGGGCCATCCGCGAGCGCCGCGTCTTCTGCATCCCCGACGAGTTCCTCAACACACCCGGCCCCACACTCCTCGAAGGCCTCGCAAGCATAGCTTCTACAACCCACCCAGACCTCTACCCACCTCATCCGCGAATCATTCAACTCACCGAGGCCGAGGCATAGTCAGATCCAGATCTTGTCGCGTCATCTGCTTCGTCAACAAGATTACCTGTCCTACATGCTGCTGCACATGTCCAACAACCTGGTAGATAGCATCTAGCACGCTGACATCGCGACCCTGCGGCGTGACTCTCTCCACCAGCCGCTCCGCTGGCAGGGAAGCGATGATCGCCCGGGCCTCGGCCACAGTACTCGCAAACGTCTCCATCAACTGAGTCCCACTCAACCCACCATCCGCACTGAACTCTGCATCTCGAACTCGCACGTCCTTCGCCCCGCCGACCCCATGTATCGTCCACTGCCGCATGTTCCCGCAGAGATGGAGCACTAGGTTTCCCACTGTATTTTCATGCGCTCCATGCCGCTCCCAGATCTGCTCGTCCGTCAGCTTGCCCAAACAAAGCCGCAGGTTATCTGTCATCCCATCCAGCTTCTTGCACGAATAGTCCAGAAACAGAGCAGCGATCTCATTATTCATGACGCCATTCTAGCCCTCACACATTGACCAGAACTATCTCAATCCGTACACTCTAAGAGGCAGTCAGCGAGCGACATATCGCGACTCCTTCAATCTGTTGCCCCCTCGTTCAATGGTAGGACTGACGACTCTGACTCGTCCAATCGGGGTTCGAATCCCTGGGGGGCAACCAATGACGTTTTACGTCAATCAGTCGACACGGCCAAACAGTCGACATGCCCAAAAAGATTGTCTGGTTTGGAACCTCGCCATCAAAACGGCTTTGGTTTTCCACTAGATGGCTACTGAATCTATAAGCACTGCCCATACAAAATTCGGTTACTGTTTAGGCCCGGCTCCCGATGACGGAAAAGCATCCGTGGCAACCTGAGCTTGCTGGAGCAGACGATACCCATCACGAGTCCTGATGCGGTATTTCTGCAAATCTTTGCCGACAAGTTTCACTGTGATGCTCCGCCAACCTCGGTTCGGATTCGGCTGGGGGTAATAGCTGAACGAATAAAGGTGCGCCAGGTCATCCCTGATGGAGGCAAAGGCTTGCCGTTCATCCTTCCAGCTCTTGGAGAAATAGGCCTTGCCGCCGGTGGCCTTGCTCATTCTCTCAAACACAGCAGTCGAGACCGGCTCTGCCTGGGCCTCTCTGGTGCTGATCATATAGATGATTGTCCCGGTCGATTGAGCCAACTCGGCTACGTCCTCAGGAGGCACCAGGCTGGCATTGTCCGGACCGTTTGAGAAGACCACGATCGCCTTTCGTCCCGCCAACTGTGCGGCATCTTTTACCGTCA
Organism: Edaphobacter sp.; assembly: GCA_025462645.1. Taxonomy (GTDB): domain Bacteria; phylum Acidobacteriota; class Terriglobia; order Terriglobales; family Acidobacteriaceae; genus Edaphobacter. The sequence continues at coordinate 104,559 of JAOAPB010000028.1, forward strand.
GTAAGAGGCAGTTGTAGAGTGCGGCGTCGTCTCCGGCTACAGTGCTGCGCACGCCGTGTAGTACCTGAGAGCGATCAGGCGTCAAGGCTGCGACCCGAGATAGGTTGCGACTATAAGAGTACAAAGCGATCCCGTTCACTCCTTCCAGGGAGCGAATGAATTCGGAGATTGCATCCTGCGCAAACACGAACCCTCGATACATGTAGTTGCTCGTGTCAAAAAGGATGAAGATGTTAGAGCTAGTGACCTGCGGAGGCGGAGTTATGGCGTGATCGTCCGCTGGTGCTCTACTGGAGGCTCGCGCTTGATGTTTGTCGTCTGGTGAACCAGAGTTGACCAATCTGTGAATCGGTTCGTTGCCTTCTTCGAAAGTAGAGATTTTTTCCGGAATCTTGTCCTCAGTAATGACGAAATCCTCGGGACGAAGTCCGCTGATATAGTTTCCCTTACTGTCGGTAACCGCAACATTTAGCTCCACCAGGACGACATTGACACGGATTGAACCATCATCCTGAGCCGCAGTCCGAGAATCGCCGACGTAGAAAAAAAGCGAAAACAACCAGAGGAATAGAAGATATCTCTTTACCATAACTGTCCTGTTCTCGTTCATGACTTTCACTGCTCGCCGCTGACGTTGGGAGGTGACTTCGTGGGTGGCAGCGCGATCCTGCCCTGACGAAATTCATCTCCCGTCTCTCTCATTGCTCGCTGCAAAGCCGGCCAATCCTCGAGGTTCGTAGCAAAGATCTTTGCCGTCATGCGGCGAGTCAACTCGGGAACCAGGCGATTGAGCCTGACCGGGGAGTAGCCCATCTCGTCGGCGAGACGAGCCCAATATAAATTGTTGGATTGCCAGGACTCGCTGAAGAGGCGGGCTGAATACCCTCCAAAGAATGGAAAGGGTTTTAAATCTAACAGTGCTGGAGAGTAAGTATCAGCTAATGTCGGATGCGGTACGCCGAAGTCTTTTGACAAGCGTTCCCAACTGGCATCGACCGGGTTCAGGCGACAGAGGCTGTCTAATTCTTGAGATGCGGGACCCCGCGAAGCGACCTCATCAGGAAACTTTCGACGAAACTCAGCGGACAGGTAGAAGGTGTCTGCCGGCAGAATTCGAGGAAGTACTGCTTTCAAACTCTCTGTATCGATCAGTGCCTGTTGGACCTCCTCCAACTGCTGCGGCCCCATAAGATCGGGAAGAATGCCCATCACCTTTCCTTGTAGCGATGCATCTCCTACCGAGGCCGCTAGAAGCTCTTCTCCGGATCTCTGGTAGAGGGCAACAGCATGAAGTTGAACCGGAGTGACACTCCACCAACGTCGCTCGGTTGCACTGATCAAGACGTTTGGTATCAGTTCCTTCCAGACCAGAGCCTGAACGTTTTCCGGGGCGATGAAGTCCTCTTCTGTCGTTGCAAGCGCATAGGGTAGATCGGCTAACGAGCCGACCAGATAGGCTCCACCGCCGGCCGGCGCACCTACCCCAAACAGTCCCGGAACATGCCATGTTTGCGCCGTGCTGTCGATCGTGACCCCCGAAAAATCGTGCGCACGAACAAAGAGTGGATTGTTGTGGAGCATTTGCGCACCAGGAGGTTCATAGTAGGCGTAGTTCAAACCCACAAGGGTGTCTCTGAGGAAGGGAGCAAGTTGCCCACGGGCTGCATCCAGTTGCGCACGTGAACCTGATGACTTGATCACCTTCGCCAAGTCCGTTCGCACCTGCAATTCGGCGTGACGCGTTGTGTAAACCCTTGGCGCCCATACGACCTTCTCGGTATTGGTGAAGATCGGACGCGGCATTTCAAAATCCCGGAGAGCACCTGCGAGCGGTAGCAACTTATCGCTCACGGCCGCTCCCTGTGCCATCTCATTCAAGCCATCTGCGAGTCCGAACAGTGTGTCGAGAGACACCAGGCGCTGATCATCCAGCACCAGGCGAATCTTCCCAGCTAGTTCTGCGCGTACGCGCTCGCCCTCCTCGCTTTGTTGAGGCGGGCCGGCCAACAGCTTGATAACCTCCTCTTGCGATAGGGTCTCCTTGCCGCTTGCTGCGTGCAGCAGCGACCCCAGCGAACTGCGGGCGGCATCGAAGAGTTGGGTTGAGGAAGAGATCTTCGTAAAAGGCGAGATCATGCTCTCCCAAGACGTATTCAGCTCGGTGTTTGGAATCTCTCCCTGCCGGGCAAGGATCTGCCAGAGTCCAAGGTTGGCTTGAAATACCCCCAGCACGTTCCCCCGCAGAGTTGAGTTTGAAACTTCATCAATTCCATCCGCGACATTCAAAAAACGTGAGATGGAGGAATCGCTCAACTCTGGAAACTCCGCGAAGACTAAGTACCAGTCGCCGAATCGTGAAAATTTGTCGGCCAGCAGTCGCACCGTTCCAGCGGAGAGACGTTTTTCGGGCGATCGCGCAAGATCCATTTCGTTCGTCGCAAGATAGATCTGCAGTGGCCCGGCCCCGGTCTCGATTCGGGAAAAGGCGACCATAGCCTCCAGCAACTGCTCAGAATGGTCCCAGTTACGGGTGCGTTTACTCCACTCATGAACGATCTTCGAATCGGTTTTTTGGTGAAGAATCTCTTTCCAGGTCTCGAGATCTCCCGGAACGTGGAACTCGCCGTTCGGCTCCCATTTGATCCGGGTAAACAGAACCAAAAGTCCAGGTGCCTTTCGAAACACACTATTAGTCGCCGTAGGCTCAGAGTTTTCTGGCCGGAAAGCTTCGTAGAGCCGCTTTAGACGTGGAGCGCGAATGAGTTCGGCCTGCTGTCTCTGGCTGACACGGGACAGCACATCAAAATAAGTGGCCATCCAACCCCGATCCTTCATAAGCAAACGGATAACGAAGTCTCCGGGCGATTCTGGACTTGCTCCTACCAATTCCTTCCATACCGGCTCGGCGTTAGGTCCACCCGGCACAACGACGACTCCGGAACGAATTCTGATCTGGCTTCCATAAAAATCAAGGGCAGGGGCGAAAGGGAGTAGTTTTCTCAGACCCGGCGACCGATCTAAGGCGAGCCTGGTTTCGGAGTCGTTTTTGGCTAGTGCCCAATAGAGGCGGGCGACTGTTGGATTATCCACCAGCACATCCACTAAGCTGCTGGAGGCCCTTCTCCTGTTTGAATTTAGCGCAACCCAGTCGCCTTCCCGAAGGAGCACTGGAACCCGAGTGACGGGATACGGGTAGAGGAAGGGAGTCTCTTTTTGAAGAGCCTCTTCGAGTTCAACGAGAGGAAAGCCCGAATCAATCGTAAGAAAGGCTCTTTCCGGATCCGCGGTCTCAAGTGTCACATTTTTTTGACCGCAGCCTCCCTGCACCCTGTACCCGAGGATGCGAACCAAAGTCCCAGCATCGGTACAGCCCGCAACCCGAATCGTACTGCTCGGTCCGGCCAGAATCTGGAGTTCTCTCGCTTGATCTACATAACGGGACAGCAGGATCAGGAACTCTGTAGGTTTTCCGATCTGATAGCCCTGCATGTAGATGTTGCGAGCCAGCAGGGGCAGTACGTCCTCCGGGCCAACCTTCTGGCTTATACCCGCCATTCGCAGAAAGGATCGCAAGGGCCCCGGGATGTTGACGGTATTAACTGTAGGGGCAGACGTCCTGGCCGGATGGATATCCGGAGGAGCTGATCCGGCAGTCTCCCCGAGTACACCACCAGAGCTTGCAAAGGAGTAGATACACAGGTACAGAAGACCTGTCATTAGATTGGCGAATGGTCGAAGAGGGGACTTAGTCACTTGATACCCCTTCAGAACCCTTTGAGACTTGGGGTAGCCCGGACCGGCGAGTGGAGTAGCCCCTCCACGTGCGATTTGGGGTCAGAGCAAACTTAAAAACCGTGAGCCATCTAGTTGCGCTTCGGTCATGCTCTGTACCTTGTCTGCGGATTCTTGCTCACGTCGAGCAAGATATATCATTCTTATCTGCCTTTCCAAGTGTTTTTCAGAGAATATTTCCAGAAACCCAAAAAGCCGTAATAACCCGGGGAAATACCTGGCTAGTGCGGCCGGAATACGGCTGCGAGGAGTACGGAAAAGTCTGCATGGTGAAATTACTTCTTGGGTCCAGGTAGCGTCCCCACTTCTTTCAGGTACGCGGGATTGAGCGTTGCCTTGCTTTTAGCAATTCCTAGCAACGTCGGGTAGAACTGAACAAAGGTAGTGTCGACGGCAGCGTGCTGGGTATGACAGGAGTAGCAATCGGCGGTTGCAGGAATCATCTTCGCCTTCACTTTGTTGTCAAAGCCGAAGAAGCCCCATTTTCCTGGAAATCGCTTTTCGTCCTTCACGTGAACCTCAACTGCCATCACATCTGAGCCTTGATAATGGCCCCGCTGGTTGATGGACCCTTTACCCTCCGCCCCGCGGACCTCTAGCACCATCACAGTTTGATCGGGCCAGGTACCGGTCGCGACAAACCTGGCATAAGCCTCCGGATTCACGAAAACATTGTCGAACATGGAATGATCTGCCGCGCCGGCATCCGGGCTATAGCTCATGTCGATACCGGAGGTGAGATACACCCACTCGCGATACTTCTCAGGAAACTTGAGTTCTGCGTCTTTGGTGTACTCAGGGCCTGATTTAGGAGCAGTAACCTCCGGACCATAGACGACGGGAAAGGACAAGAGCATCGTGACGAGGAGTGTTATTTTCGCTAACATGTCGCCAGTATCGTCTCCATGTCTCCTCAGCGCGAGACCAGCCACTGCAGGGAGAGGTCGACTCGCTGCATTTTTCTCCCAGGAGCCGGTTGGGCGAAGATACTGAATCTATGGAACTGCCGAACCTGGAGCCGAGCAGGTACCTGCCGGTAGCAAAACGCTGGTGGTGGATGGGATCCCTTTGGCTGGGACTCGGCATCTTGAATGCAACCCAGACAGTGGTTGGTATGCGATCGGAGGGAATGCAGCACGCATGGGGCCGGTTGTTTTTTATGCTGGTATTGTCATGGCTGATCTGGCTCCCCGCGACTCCGTTGATACAGTGGCTCGGAAGCAGATTTCCTCCAATTCACTGGCGCCCCATATCGACATGGCTGATACATCTGGCAGCATGCACTGGAATCGGCCTGGCATACTCCTTGTGGACGGCGTGGCTGCGAGAGGTGCTGCATCCTTGGGGCGATTCCGTTAAGCACGCATCCGTGCTGGCCGTTGGCATCGATGTCTTCTGCTACGAATATCACCTGTTTCTCATTCTTTATGCAGCCATCCTTACCATCTACTATTACCTTGACTCGAGGAAGAGGCTGGCGCTGCGGGAGACCGAGGCAGCTCGCCTGAATGAAGAGCTTTCGAAGGCGCAACTGAACGCACTACGACATCAGCTCGAACCACACTTTCTCTTCAATACATTGAATGCCATCGCTGGGCTGGTCCGCGAGAGCCGAAATGGCGATGCCGTCAACATGATTGTGGGACTGAGTGATCTGCTGCGGCGTGTGTTGGAGGGTTCTGCCAGGCAGGAGGTTGCTCTGGGCGAAGAGATGGAGTTGCTCGAAAAATACCTCGCCATACAGAAGATGAGGTTCGCAGACCGTCTCCAGGTCGCAGTGGATATACCTGGAGAGCTGCTTGTGGTTCAAGTTCCCAGCCTGATCCTTCAGCCTATGGTGGAGAACGCAATTCAACACGGTATCGGAAGACGGGTTGAGGGAGGAGTAATCCGCATTACGGCATCGCGCGTGGATGGTCGGCTCACGCTCATCATCTATAACAATGGGCCGAGTCTCCCTGAGGGATGGCAGCAGACGAACGCTGGCATTGGAATTGCAAACGTGCGTACTCGTCTGCGGGGGCTCTATGGAACCTCCTGCGTGCTGGATATTCGTAATCACGAGATAGGCGGCGTGGAGGTTCTGTTGTCCTTTCCTGGCAGGACGTGCTCCCCATGAACAAGATCCGCATATTAGTGGTGGATGACGAGCCCCTGGCCCGTAGCAATCTCATAGTGCTCCTGCGTCTCGATCCGGAGGTTGAGTCTATCGATGAGTGCGGCTCGGGTCGTGAAGCGATAGAAAAAATCCGCGCGAATAAGCCGGATCTTGTCTTCCTCGACGTCCAGATGCCGGAGTGCGACGGGTTCGACGTGCTTGAACTACTAGGCGGCGATGTCCCTCCGGCCGTGATCTTCGTGACGGCGTACGATCAGTACGCCCTGAAGGCATTTGAAGCCGAAGCTCTCGATTATCTCCTGAAGCCGTTCGATAATGCGCGGTTCGTGCGAGCGCTGAATCGTGCGAAGGAGCAGATCGCGCATCGCACGCATACCTCCGCGCAGATGCGAGAACGATCTGCTCAAAGGATGAAACGGCTGATGGTTAAGAGCGCTGGGAGGGTCTCCTTCCTCCAGGTAGCTGACATCGACTGGATCGAAGCCGCTGACTACTACGCCTGCCTGCATATAGGTACAAAGGCGCATCTATTGCGACGTACCATGCATGAACTTGACTGCGATCTGGATCCAGCCGCATTTTGCCGTATTCATCGATCGACGATCGTTAATCTGAATCGAATCCGCCAGCTAAGCTTCGACTGCGACGGTGAATACGAAGTGGTGCTCGCCGACGCAACCAGGTTGCGAATGAGTCGTCGCTATCACAAGATATTGCAATCTCGACTCGAGCACTTGGGTCGCAATGAAACCTGAGGAAGTTTAAAACTCATTTAGAGCGGAGGCATGCGCAACCACCTTATCTCACCGAAATCTTCCGCAGATACTCAAAGTTCCCCGAAGCTCCCGGCTTCACACCCTCGATACGCCGCGTATGCACCACTTCGTTGTTCGGATACCACAGTGGAATTCCCGGTAGATCCTCTGCCAGAATCTGCTGCACCTCGACGTAGTCCGCGCGGCGTCTTCCTTGGTTTGTCTCCGCTGCCGCAGAGGTCAACAGAGCATCCACTCGCGCGTTCGAGTAACGTCCCCGGTTGCCGCCTTTAGGCGGAAATGCCCCCGACCCATAGGCATAGCGAAAGATATCGGGATCCTCGTTACTCCCGATCCATCGCAAGGCATACATCTGGAACGCGCCCTTCGTCACGTCGGCATAGAACGTCCCAAACTCCGCCGATCGGATATCCAATCGAATCCCCGCTGCTCGCAGCTGCTGTTGCAATACAGCCGCCATCAGCCGAGTCGTCTCATCCGTACTCGTCTTCAGCGTAAGACGCAGCCTCACCCCATTTTTGCCGGCATGAAGACCAGCGTCCTCCAGTAATCGTTGCGCGTGTGCAACGTCATGCGAATACTGTGCCATCTCCGCATCCGTCGCCGCCGCCCAATGTCCGATAGGCAGCAGCGTATTTGCCAGCCGTGCCTGTCCCCGCCAGATTGCATTCACAATCGCCTGCCGATCCATCGCACAAGCCACAGCCTGTCGTACCCGCTTATCCCTCAGCGTTGGATCGTTCACATTGAAGTTCACATAGACCACAGGCGAACCCGCTGGACTCTCGATCTTCAGATTCTGCGCGCTCTCGAGTGCATGAACCATATCGAGCGTGATCACATTGCTCGCCAGATCGGCCGATCCCTTCTTCAACTCCAGCGCACTTGTAATCGCATCGGGCACCACCGTAAATCGTATCCGCTCAACCTTCGGAGTCCCGGCCCAATACGCTGCATTCCGCTCCACCACCACTTCCTTGTCCTGCACAGCACTCACAAATCGAAACGGCCCGCTCCCCACCGGATGCATCCCAAAATCTCGCCCTGCTCCTCGAGGTACGACCCCAAACAAACCATCGCTCATATTGAACAGAAGTCCTGCATAGGGTTGCTTCAGCCGCACTGCAACGATCAAACGATCCCGCACCTCCACGCTCGCAACCGGTGCGAAGGCGCCGGACTTAGCCGTAACCAGCGTTCCGTCGACCATGCTCCGAATGGTCCACGCAACATCATCAGCCTCCAGCGGTCGCCCATCCTGAAACCGCACCCCATCCCGCAGATGAAACACCCACGTCAAAGCATCCGGTTGCTCCCAACTCGTCGCCAGCCAAGGTTGCAGATTGTAGTGCTCATCCTTCTTCACCAACGCATCAAAGATCACCCCACCCACGCGCTCACTCTGCGCATCCGTCCCTTGCCGCAGGTCAAGATTGTTAGGACTGCTCTCGATGATCATCACCACCGTCCGAGGATCCTCCACCCGCCCCCGGCATCCCACCATCCCAAGACAAAGCGCTACCATCCACCAGCTAAAAACCCCAAAAATCAAACTAGAGGGCAAACCAATCGGGTGCCCCATCTTCGCGACAGCCTTATCGTCGCTAAGGTGGGCCTTCGCGAAGCGAACTACCCTCTTCCAAGCACTTGTCCCACTCATCCGTGCGTGACCTTTCCCAACACCACCACTCTGGCAGCCCCCGTAGCGGTCGGAACATTCCCCGCCATCCCAAACCACGTCAGCCAAGCCAACAACGCAAAGGCCACCCCTTCCTTAGCCTGCGCCGGAACCCCCAACTCCTCCATCAACCGCACTTTCACTCCAAGCGGCTCCAATCCCTCCCGCAACATCCCCATCAACGTGGCATTCTTCGCGCCACCCCCAGCGACCACATACTCAATCCTCGTAGCCAGCGGAGCCGCCTGACCCAGGTGCCCCCACACAAACCGCCGATAAGCATCCAGAATCGAAGCCGCAGTCAAAGCCGTAGCCGTGGCTACGACATCCGCATCGCTCGCTCCAGCCTTCCTGCACATGCCTATAAATCTATCGACGAAAGCCGAGCCATACTCCTCCCGCCCACAGGATTTAGGCGGCAGAGCAGAGAAGAAGTACCCACTCTCCAGAACCTTAGCCACAACAGGCTGAATTGTCCTCCCTCGCCGCGCCACCGCACCCCCACGATCGAACCCCCTCCCATACAACCTGGACATACAACCATCGATCACCATATTTCCCGGCCCGGTATCGAACGCCATCACCCGATCGAGAGAGGCGCCAGCAGGAATAGCCGTAAGGTTCCCAATCCCCCCAAGGTTCTGCAGCACCCGGCTCACCTTCGCCGAACGAAACATGCAGTAGTCGAGCATTGGCACCAGCGGAGCGCCCTGTCCGCCAGCAGCCATATCCGCCGGCCTGAAATCACTCACCACCGGAGTTCCCAGCCGTTCCGCAATAAGCGCAGCCTCGCCAATCTGCCACGTACACCGCACCTCGCTCCCGAAATATCGCGCCGCCGCCCCCTGGTGATAGATCGTCTGCCCATGACACCCCACCAACCCCACCTTCACCCCAACCTGCGCCACTGCCTTCTCCACGCAATCCGCATAGATCTCTCCCAGCCGCCAGTTCAGCCGGCTCATCTCCGCCACCGAGATAGCCTGCGCATCCATAGCCGCAAGCACCGCCGCACGCACCGCCTTCGGATAGGCAAACCCGGCATGCCCCAGCAGCTTCACTGCAGGCGTCCCACCCTGCACACGCGAAGGTGAAATCCGGCAGAGAGCCACATCCACTCCATCCGCCGAGGTGCCGCTCATCACCCCAGCCACGACCATGCTCTTCGCCTTCATCGCCGTCATCCCTTCAACTCCCGCTGCAACTCTGCCAGCAGATTCAAAGCCTCCAACGGAGTCAGCGCATTCACATCCGCCTCCCCCAGCCGATCCACAATCCGCTGCGACAGCGGTGTAAACATCGTCATCTGCATCTGCGGCACATGCTCGGGCGTTGCCTCGCGAACCTGCTGCGTCTCTGCCCGTTCGTGCACCTTCAGTACCTCACGCGCCCGAGCGATCACTCCCGCCGGCAGCCCTGCCAGCCTCGCTACCTCAATCCCATAGCTCTTGCTTGCCGGTCCCACCTCAACCGTATGTAAAAACACGATCCCCGTCGAAGTCTCCTTCACGGTCACCCGCAGATTCCTCAGTCGCTCCAGCCTCTCCGCCAGCAGTGTCAGCTCATGGTAGTGCGTCGCAAACAGCGTCCGCGCTCCAATCCGGTCATGCAGATGCTCCACCGTAGCCCAGGCCAGACTCAAGCCGTCATAGGTAGCAGTCCCACGCCCCATCTCATCCAGCAGCACCAGCGACCGATTCGTCGCCGTATTCAAGATCGCCGCCGTCTCCGTCATCTCCACCATGAACGTCGACCGCCCCCGCGCCACATTGTCGCTAGCCCCAATCCTCGTATAGATCCTGTCCACCAACCCAAGCCGCATCCGCTCCGCCGGAACGAAACACCCGCACTGAGCCATCACCACCAGCAGCGCAGCCTGACGCAGATACGTGCTCTTACCACCCATATTCGGTCCTGTAATCAGCAGCACCGCAGGCCCCGCATCCGCATCCAGATGCACCGAGTTAGGTACAAACCGCCCACCACCCGACTCCTCCAGCCGCCGCTCCACCACAGGATGCCGTGCACGCACAAACTCCAGCACGCCGCTCACCTCGACCTCAGGCCGCACCCATCCTCGCAGAGCCGCCAGATGCGCAAAGCATGCCAGCAGATCGATCTCCGCCACCCGCCGCGCCGTCTCCCTCATCCGTCCCGCCGCATCCAGCAACTGCCTCCGCAGCTCCGCGAAGATCCTGCGCTCGATCTCCCCACTCCGCTCCTGGGCCGTCAGAATCTTCGTCTCATACTCCTTCAACTCCGGAGTCGTAAACCGTTCCGCGTTTACCAGCGTCTGCTTCCGCTCGTAGTCCGCCGGAACCGCCTTCGCATTCGCCTTCGTCACCTCCAGGTAGTAGCCAAACACACTGTTGAACCGCACCTTCAAACTGCCGATCCCAGTCCTCGCCCGCTCCCGCTCCTCAATCGCCACCAAAGCCTGCCGTCCACTCCGGCTAAGCTCGCGCAGTTCATCGAGCTCCGCATCCACGCCAGCTCGAATCGCCCCGCCATCTACAAGCGAAACCGGCGGTTCCTCCGCAATCGTCTGCACGATCATCTCGTGCAGGTCTGCCAGCGGGTCGACGCTAGCGCCCAACTCCCGCCACCTCGCACTCTCAAACGCATTCACCGCCGCAACCACACCCGGCAGACACCCCAGCGTCGCCGCCAGAGCCATCACCTCTCGCGGCCCGGCCGAGTCCAGAGCCACCCGTCCCAGCAGTCGCTCCAGATCGAGCACACCATCCATCGACCGTCGAAGTCCCTCACGTCTGCGCAGATCGGTACTCGCCTCTCCAACCGAAGCCAGCCTCGCCTCAATCTCCGCCAGTCCGCTCGAAGGCCGCAACAGAGTAGCCCGCAACAACCGCTTGCCCATAGGAGTGCAGCATGCATCCAGCGTATAGAACAAGGTGGTCTGCGAAGACTCACCCGAGAACAGAGGCTCCACCAACTCCAGATTCCGCACGCTCACCGCATCCAGCTCAAGGCACGTAGACCGTTCGTAAAATCGCAGCCCATCCACATGCTCCAACCCACCCTGCTTGGTCGCCCGCATATAGTGCAGCAGGGCCCCGGCCGCCACCGTAGCAGCCTCATGCCCACCCAGTCCCATCCCATCCAGCGAGTGAACCTTGAAGTGATTCCGCACCAGCGGTATCGCATACTCCGCCGTAAATACCCACTCCTCGACAGAGGTCTTGGTTCTAATCCCATCCAATCCGGCAGTCGTCTCTTCTTCTCCCGCAAGATTCACGCCACGCAGCAGACCCTGCCCATACACAAGCTCCACCGGTCGCGTTCGTCCCAACTCATCCACCGCACCCGCCCAGGCACCCGCTCCAACAAACTCCGTAGCCCGAAACTCTCCAGTGGAGAGGTCAAGCAGGGCAACTCCCCAGACTGATCCCACCCCTGCCACGCTCGCCAGATAGTTACTCTGCTCCGCCCCAAGCGAAGGATCGAGCGCCGTCCCCGGCGTCAACACCCGGGTCACCTCCCGCCGCACAATCGTCTTCGTCTGCTTCGGATCCTCCATCTGCTCGCAGAGCGCGATCTTGTATCCCATGCGCAACAGCCGCTGCAGATACCCCTCCGCCGCATGATACGGAACCCCGCACATCGGCTGCTTCTTCTCTTTATCCCTGGCCGTCAGGGTCAGTTGCAGCTCGCGCGATACCAGGATTGCGTCGTCGTAGAACAGCTCGTAGAAGTCCCCGATCCTGCAGAACATCAGGCAGTCGGGATGCTGCTCCTTCGCCGCAAAGTACTGCCGCATCACCGGCGTAAGCGTAGCTTCAGTTGTCGTCTCAATCCCCATAGCAGAATCGCCAGAATACCGTACTCGCGCCTGTGCTCTCCCAATCTTCGGAACTGCCTTGGTTTGAGCGCCGCGCCCTCATAACCGATATACTGAAGGTTCGGCGCTACAAAGCGAACGAACCCTAACGAATGTCTCTCCTCTGGCTCAGAGTCGCGGTACTTCTCTACGGCATTGCCGCGCTGGCAGTCCTCCCGGCAGCGCTCTACGACCGTCCCCGCTGGCGTCACGTCGCCATCCCGGCTACCGTCGCGGCACTCCTCTTCCACTTCGTCTCGCTGGCCGAGATGCTCAACGCCGCCCACCATCGCCTTCCCGTCGACACCCACGAGACCCAGGCCCTCCTCAGCCTTCTCCTGGCCCTGGCCTTCCTTCTGGTCTACTGGCGCTATCGAACAGTCTCTCTCGGCGTCTTCATCCTGCCCGTATGCTTCCTTCTTGGCCTCGTCCCCGCCTTCCGTCCAGGCCAGGAGACAACCCCCTTCCCCCAGTTCCATACCGTCTGGATCTTCTTCCACATCACACTCCTGCTCGCCGCCTACGCCGCCCTTGCGCTCTCCCTCCTTGCCTCTCTTCTGTATCTGGTGCAGGAGCGTCGCCTCAAATCCAAGTCCGCCCCCGCAGGCGCAGCCTGGTTGCCACCGCTTGAGACGACCGACCAGATCGCCCTCAAGACCCTCCTCTTCGGCCTCCCCTGCATGACCGCCGGCCTCCTCATCGGCTCGCTCATCGCCGAGCAGACCATCGGCCCGTCGTACTTCCTCGACCCCAAGGTCCTTCTCTCCTTCGCAATGTGGCTCGCCTACGTCGGCATGATCTACATTCGCCGCCACTCCGGCCTCCGCGGGCGCCGCGCCGTCTATCTCTCCAGCTTCATCTTCATGGTTGTCCTCGCAGTCTGGGCAGCCAACGAGCTCTCCGCCGTCCACAGGTTCACCACGCCATGAGCCTGAACAAACCCCTCAACCGGCATCTCGTGCTCCTCGGTGTCAACCACAACACCGCGCCCATCGAGATCCGCGAGCGCCTCGCCATCCCCGCCGGCCGCCTCGCCGACGCCACGCGCACGCTACTCCACCAGCCCGGCATCCGCGAAGGCCTCATCCTCTCCACCTGCAACCGCGTGGAACTCGTCACCCTCCAGGAAGACGCCGCTGCCACCGACCCCGGCAAAGGTGCCGACCTCCTCCGCTTCCTCCACGAGTACTTCGCCGTGCCCCCCCACACCATCCAGCCCCATCTCTACGAGTTCCGCGAGCGCGAAGCCGTCCGTCATCTCTTCCGCGTAGCCAGCTCCCTCGACTCCATGGTCGTAGGCGAGCCTCAGATACTCGGCCAGGTCAAGGAGTCCTACACCGTAGCCCGCGAGGTAGGCGCCGTCGCCGGTAACCTCGAAGGTCTCCTCCAGCGCGCCTTCACGGTAGCCAAAAAAGTCCGCACCGAGACCCAGATCGGCTCCAACGCCGTCTCCATCGCCTCGGTAGCCGTAGACCTCGCCAGAAAGATCTTCGGCACCCTGCAAGGGAAGACCGTCCTCCTCGTAGGAGCCGGCAAGATGTCCGAGCTCGCCGCCCGTCACCTCATCCAGCAGGGCGCAGCCAATATCCTCGTAGCCAATCGCACTCAATCCCGCGCTGAGAAGATAGCCGCCGAGTTCAACGGACAAGTCATCCCCTTCGATCTGCTCTACGAGAACGCTGATCGCGCCGACATCGTCATCACCAGCACCGGTGCTCCGCAAAAACTCTTCGGCCGCTCCCACGCCCAGCACTTCCTCCACCGTCGCCGCCACCGTCCCATGTTCTTCATCGACATCGCCGTCCCCCGCGACGTCGACCCCAGCATGAACGACGTCGAAGGCTGCTTCGTCTACGACATCGACGATCTCCAGCAGGTAGCCGCCGCCAACCTCGCCGACCGCAGTCGCGAAGCCGCCGCCGCCGAAACCATCGTCAGCAGGGAAGTAGAAAAATACGAGCAGCGTCTCCAGTCCCGCGACGCCGTCCCCGCCATCATCGCCCTCCAGCAAAACGCAGAGGCCATCCGCGAGGCCGAGCTTGCCCGCGCAACAAAACGCCTCGCAAGCCTCACCCCCGACCAGCAAGCCGCAGTAGAAGCACTCACGCGCTCGCTCACCGCCAAGCTCCTCCATCCCCAGCTCACGGCTCTCCGGCGTTCGGTTAGTGCCGCAGAAGATGAAAAAAACTAGGCCCGGTTCTGCACACCGGGCAGGGCAAGTCTTCCACTCCTGATTTCGTGCCTGACCTCTCAGCGGCAGGATTTCGGCGGAGACCGTACTAATGCGCCCACAACACTGAATCGAAAAAATAGTTGCATCCGAATATCGCCCTATCTCTTTCCATTGCACTACTTCCACCTGTGACCTTTCATTCTCAGCCACATCTAAAGAACAGAGGATTCTAAGATGCCAAGGTCGAAAGTGCCACTACTGCTTCTTCTTCTTTCCCTGGTGACTCTGTTCGTGCCAGCCTTCGGGCAAAGCGCAAACCAAGCCCGCCCAGGGACTCTCAACTATCTCGAAGGACAGGCCTCCATAGAAGGCCGTCAGCTCTCTCCCAACTCCGTGGGCAACACCGAACTTCAGGCCGGACAATATTTGTCCACCGCGAACGGTAAAGCCGAAATTCTTCTTACTCCGGGTGTCTTCCTCCGTCTCGGCAACGATAGTACGGTCCAGATGGTCTCTCCCACCCTGACCCAGGTCGAAGTCAAACTCGAGAGCGGCCATGCCAACGTAGAAGTCGATCAACTCTACAAACAGAACACGATTCTTATCGATCTGAAGAACGGTCAGACCCATCTACTGAAGCCCGGTCTCTATGCCTTCGATGCCAATAACTCCACTGTCCGTGTCTTCGACGGCAAGGCCGATGTCTACCCAGGGGAAAATCTCCAGACCGACATCAAACCCATCGAGGTCAAAGGCTCCCGTCAGATCGTACTCACCGGCGAACCGGCCAATCCGCAACACTTCGATAAGGGCAGGTCCGAGGACGATCTCTACAAGTGGAGCAGCCTCCGCTCTGAGTATCTGGGTGAAGCCAACGTCGACCTCGCCTCGGAGTACGCCGGAGCCTCCAGCTTCTATCCCGGCTGGTACTGGGCTGGCGGTCCTTACGGCTACACCTGGCTCCCAGGTGACGGCCTCTTCTGGAACCCCTTTGGTTACGGCTTCTACTCGCCCTACTACCTCTACGGTGGAGGTTTCGTCTACGGCCGTTATGGTCGCGGTATCTACCCCTATCGCGGCGGCTACGGCTACCGTGGCGGTCGGTCAATCGGCGGATATGCCCAGGGCGGTGGATTCCGCGGTGCCGGTAGCGGTGGAGGCTTCCACGGCGGTGGAGGCGGAGGTTCCCGCGGCGGCGGTGGTGGTCATCGCTAATCTCACCGGACGCAGGTAGGCGCAATCGTCGCGCATACCTTTCCAAAAAAGAGGGCAGGAAGCGACTTACTACGAGCCGCTTTCTGCCTTCACCCGTTTAAACCGCATCCTCACTTGCAAAGTTGGCACAGTGGCCTTGAGGTGCGAACAGCCCCATACTCCATACGTTGATTTGGATAGTCGCTTGCAAGCAAGCGCGACCCCATCACATCCCGTATCCTAGACATGACATGAGTAGCGAGCACAACAACCCAAAGAACCCCATCCGCATCGGCTCCCGTGGCTCTCAGCTTGCCCTCTGGCAGGCGAACCACATCCTCTACGCTCTCCGCGACGCCGGCTACCACGTCGAGCTCGAAGTCATACGCACCACCGGCGACCGCATGCAGCAGCCGGGCTTCGTGCCCCCCGCCGACCTCGACGGCAAAGGAATCTTCATCAAGGAGATCGAAGAGGCCCTCGAAGAGGGTCGCATCGACCTCGCCGTCCACTCCCTTAAGGACCTACCGACAAAACTAGCCCCGCAGTTCACGATCGCCGCCATCCCCAAGCGAGCCGACGCGCGCGACGTCTGGGTCTGCGAGCAATACTGGGCGCTCCACACTCTGCCCATGGGCGGAACCATTGGCACCACCAGCCCTCGCCGTCGTGCCCAGCTTCTCGCGCTCCGCCCCGACGTGCAATTCGTCGACGTCCGCGGCAACATCGACACCCGCCTCAAGAAGCTGGCCGCCGGTCAGTGCGATGCCCTCGTCCTCGCCGCAGCCGGCCTCGATCGCCTCAAACGAGCCGAGTGGGTCCATCAGCGCTTCGCTCCAGACGAGCTCTGTCCCGCCCCCGGCCAGGGGGCTCTCGCCCTCGAAACCCGCAGCTGCGAGCACGTCATCGACGAAGCCCGTGACGCCTACATCCGTCAGGCCATCGCCTTCTTCAACCATCCCGAGACCCGCTTCTGCGTCGAAGCCGAGCGTGTCACCCTCGACGTCCTCGGCGGTGGCTGTTCGCTCCCCATCGGAGTCCACTGCGTCCCTGGGTACGACAAGTGGCGCATGTACGCCCAGGTCATCGCTCCCGACGGCGAGACCATGGTCCAGATCGATACCGAAGCAACCCTCGACACCGACCCTGAAACACTCGGCCAATGGGTCGCCGAAGATCTCAAAGCCAAGGGCGCCCTCGCCCTTCTCGCCTCAGCTACCCTTTGAAGCAAAAAACGTTTGTCATGAAGCAAAAAACGCTTGTCATTCTGAGCGTAGCGAAGAACCCCCGCATTTTGTTCGTAGCGGCTATGCTGTCAACGTCAATGCCACAGAGATGCGAAATCGACTTAACGCTCGCGCTTGCATCCCAATACTCACAGCGTTCACATACACAGCGATGAAATCGCTATAAACTGCTATCTGGAAGTGTGAGGTGTAATGAGCGAAGGTCGTTGGGTTTTGTTGATTGCAAGTGAAGTGGGTGGCACGGACTCTGTCTCAGATCGCGCCATGGAGCGATTAGTTAATGCAATCAGAGAAGAAGGCTACGAGGTCGTCCGCACCTCCACTCCGGAAGATGGTCTATCCCTCGTAACGTCGGACCCATCCCACAGCGCCATCCTGCTCGACTGGGACCTCGAAGGCGAGAACCAGTTCGACGAGCGCGCCGCGCTCAAGATCCTCCGCGCCGTCCGTCATCGCAACAAGAAGATTCCGATCTTCCTCATCGCCGACCGCACCCTCGTCAGCGAGCTTCCGCTCGAAGTCGTCAAACAGGTCCACGAGTACATCCACCTCTTCGGCGACACCCCCGCCTTCATCGCCAATCGTGTCGACTTCGCCGTCGAGCGCTACCACGAGCAGCTTCTCCCGCCCTACTTCCGCGAGCTCAAGAAGTACACCGACCAGGGAGCCTACTCCTGGGACGCGCCCGGCCACATGGGCGGCGTAGCGTATCTGAAGCACCCCGTCGGCATGGAGTTCCACAAGTTCTTCGGCGAGAACCTCCTGCGCTCCGACCTCGGCATCTCCACCGCCCCTCTAGGCTCCTGGCTCGATCACATCGGACCTCCCGGCGAGTCCGAGCGCAACGCTGCCCGCATCTTCGGAGCCGACTGGACCTTCTACGTCCTCGGCGGCTCGTCAAACTCAAACCAGATCATCGGCCACGGCGTCATCGCGCAGGACGACATCGTCCTCGCCGACGCCAACTGCCACAAGTCCATCTGCCACTCCCTCACTGTCACCGGCGCGCGCCCCGTCTACATGAAGCCCACGCGCAACGGCTACGGCATGATCGGCCTCGTCCCTCTCAAGCGCTTCCACCCCGACTTCATCAAGGGCCTCATCGAGCGCAGCCCCCTCACCAAGGGTGCCCGCTCACAGAACCCCACCTACGCCGTCGTCACCAACTCCACCTACGACGGCCTCTGCTACGACGTCAACCGTGTCGTAGCAGAGCTCTCGCAAAGCGTCCCTCGCGTTCACTTCGACGAAGCCTGGTACGCCTACGCCAAGTTCCACAAGATCTATCGCGGCCGCTTCGCCATGGACGTCCCCGACGACATGCCCGATCGCCCAGCCATCTTCTCCGTGCAGTCCACCCACAAGATGCTCGCGGCATTCTCCATGGGCTCCATGGTTCACATCAAGCTCAGCCCCCGTGCGCCTCTGGACTTCGATCAGTTCAACGAGTCCTTCATGATGCACGGCACCACCTCGCCCTTCTACCCTCTCATCGCAAGCCTCGACGTAGCCGCCGCCATGATGGATGAACCCGCCGGCCCGACGCTGATGTTCGAGACCATCCACGATGCCATCAGCTTCCGCAAGGCCATGTCCTCGGTCGCTCACCGCCTCCGCGCCGCTGAAAATGGCGAGGGCTGGTTCTTCCGCCTCTTCCAGCCCGACCAGGTCACCGACCCCGAGACGGGCGAGACCCACGTCTTCGAAGAGACTCCCGACAAACTTCTCGGCTCGAACCCCTCCTGCTGGACCCTCAAGCCCGGCGAGGACTGGCATGGCTTCCAGGACGATGACATCGCCGACGACTACTGCATGTTGGACCCCACCAAGGTCACCATTCTCATGCCGGGCGTCAACGCTCAGGGCCACATCGGCGACTGGGGCATCCCTGCCGCCATCCTCACCGAGTTCCTCGACAGCCGCCGCGTCGAGATCGCCCGCACCGGCGACTACACCGTCCTCGTCCTCTTCTCGGTCGGTACCTCCAAGGGCAAGTGGGGCAGCCTCCTCGAGAACCTCTTCGAGTTCAAGCGCCTCTACGACACCGAAGCCTCTCTCGAAGAGGCTCTCCCCGAGCTCGTAGCGAAGTATCCCAACCGCTATCGCAACGTCACTCTCAAGGAGCTCTCCGACGAGATGCACGCCGCCATGGTCCAGCTCAACCTGGCCAACCTTGTCGGCGAGGCCTGCGACGAGGACTTCGACCCCGTCCTCACCCCCGCGCAGACCTACCAGAAGCTCCTCCGCGCCGAGACGGAAAAGATCCGCTTCAACCAGATGGCCGGGCGCATCGCTGCCGTCATGCTTGTCCCATACCCCCCAGGCATTCCCATGTCGATGCCCGGCGAGCGTCTCGGAGGCCCCGACAGTCCCGTCATTCGCCTCATACTGGCCATGGAGGAGTTCGGCAAGCGCTTCCCGGGCTTCGAGCGAGAGACTCATGGCATCGAAAGCGATGCCGAAGGGAACTACTGGATGCGAGCGGTCATCGAAACCCACGGAGCCAAGCGCCACACCAGCGGCAACGGCAACGGCAAGCAGCGTCCACCCAGTTCAGCGCCTCCAGTCAAGAAGACACGCCGCATAACCGCGGTTCGAAGACCCCAGGAATAATCCAATCCGGCACGCGAACCCATCCAGCCCGGACCTTTAATGTCGGGCCTCAACTAAAGTCGGGGCTTCAACTTATTTTGGTTCTCATAGGAGTCATTGGGATTAGCGCGGTTCCAGGTAGTGTCTGACCAATCCTGGCCTTTGCTTCTAGGTACCCCAAGGCTTTAGCCTTGGGGTCTCTCAAGGGAGATGAAAGATACGCTTTAGCCACTGGGGTCTGTCCTCTCACGCTGGTCCCAAATCGCAGATATATTCCTCAAGCTACGGTTGTCACTTCTTGGAAAACGAGCGCGTCAATACCACCATATTCCAGATATCTTCCGGCTTCGCGCGGTCGCCTTCACCGGGCATCTGACCTTTGCCGGTCTTGATGATGTAGAAGAGTTCCCCGTCAGTCAGGTCTTTCAGAGCTGCGGGATCGGTGTAGTCCTTAAGGACGAACTTCATAGCGGCAACAATATCGCCCTTGCCATTGCCGTTCTCTCCATGGCACATGGAGCACTCATATCCATACATCTTCTTGGCGCGGGCCAGAGATTCGGATGTTGGCTTTACCGGGTTCACCATGCGCGCGGCTTCAGCGGGAATAACTGTCTGTGCAGGCGCAGCAGCCGGTTGCTGTGGCGAGAGTGCGAAAGGCAGCAGTACGGAAAGGACGAACAAAGGCCTCAACATGCGAGCCTCCTCCATTGCGGAACGGATACTATGCCTCTGGTGAGCCGATGGGAAGCTTTATCTTTAGCTAGTCACCTTCTTCTATCTCCGAAAGGCCGCCGCGTGGGAGCAGTCGGTTCCGAAGGAAGGGCTAAACGAAACAGCAACTTGGCTAACTCATCAAAGATGGCATGGCTTCGGAAGCTTGCATGACGAAAGCCCGCTGATGGGGTATCCCACCTCGACAAACTACAATCTCTAGGAGATGCCCACCCTCGATAACAAACGCATCTTGATCACCCGAACTCGTCACCAGGCATCCGAGCTAGCCACCCAACTGGAAGCCCTCGGAGCCACCCCTCTCCTCATCCCCACGATAGAGATCATCACCCCCGAAACTTACGCACCCCTCGACACCGCTCTTGCCCAACTCGAATCCTTCGACTGGCTACTCTTCACCAGCGCCAACGCCGTCGAGGTCTTCGCTCAGCGATTAAATCGGGTGCCCCATCTTCGCGACGGCCTCATCGTCGCTAAGGTGGGCAATCGCGGAAGCGATCCGCTCTCTTCCGTTGATCCACAAAAGCCGATAGAGGGCTTCGACGCAAAGCTGCCGAAGATCGCCGCCATAGGCCCAGCCACTGCCAAAGCGGTGCAGGGAATCGGCCTCCAGGTCGACCTCATCCCGCCAAAGTACATCGCCGAATCCCTGCTTGAAGCCCTAATCCCCGAAGCCCTCGGCAAGCGCATGCTCCTCATTCGTGCCGAGCAAGCCCGCGACATCCTTCCCGAAGGCCTCACCGCCGTCGGAGCCCACGTCACCATAGCCGAGGCCTATCGCACCCAGACGCCCCCGGACTCCATCCCAGCCTTGCAGTCGATCTTCGCCTCACCCACCAGCTACCCGGATGCCATCACCTTCACCAGCGCCTCTACCGCTCGCAACCTCATCGCGCTCCTCGAAGCCGCCAACCTCACCCTCCCCCCCACCATCACCCTCGCCTCCATAGGCCCCATCACCTCCCAGACCCTCCGCGACCTCGGCCTCTCCCCGCACCTCGAAGCCGCCGAACCCACCATCCCAGCCCTGATCCAGTCCCTCACCGCCCACTTCGCCAGATAACTCCCCGCTGTTCGTCGTAGCAGTCGTTTGTTCCCGTCGTTGTTTTTGCTTGTTCTCCCTCAACCAACCCGAACTGCTCGGGTGCCCCATCCATCGCAGCCTCACCGCAATGGGTGGGAATGTATCCTCTCCCCAGCCAGCTTGCTGTTGTCCTCCCAATTCTGCCACTAACAGGGGTACCTAGTGCGAGCTCCACGTCTTATCCGAAGAGTTGCACAGTTTCTCCAGCGTACAGTCCACACACCGCGGCTTCCGAGCCACGCATACCTGTCGGCCATGATGAATAACCTCATGCGAAAAGTCGATCCAACGATCCTGCGGAAGGATCTTCATCAGGTCCCGCTCCACCTTCTCTGGAGAAGTCTCCCTGGTCAACTCCAGACGCCGTGAGATACGCATAACATGCGTATCAACAACAACTCCCACGCCAATCTTAAACCACGACCCGAGCACAACGTTCCCCGTCTTCCGAGCCACCCCCGGCAACCGGAGAATCTCCTCCATCGTCTGCGGAACCTTCCCCCCAAACTCCTCGACGACAACCCGCGCCGCCCCCTGAATCGACTTGGCCTTATTCCGAAAGAAGCCGGTAGTCCTGATCAACTCCTCAAGCTCAGGCAGCGAAGCCGCAGCCATGGCCTTCGGAGTGGGAAACGCCTTGAACAGCGCCGGAGTCACCAGGTTCACCCGCACATCCGTGCACTGCGCCGACAGGATCGTCGCCACAGTCAGCTCCCACGCACTCCGATGATGCAGTGCACAGACAACTCCCGGATACGTCTTCCGCAAGATCTCGAGAATCGCTGCAACGCGCTCCGGAGCCAAAGGATTCTTCGTCCCGGAACGCTTCACAGCTTTAGTCTTCGGCGCCTTAGCCAGGGTCCTCGTCGCCATGGCTATCCGAGTCGATCCAGCATCTCCGCTGCCGGAACCCGAACGCAACTGAAGATAGGGAAGTCCTTCAGCGTGTACATGCTGATCTCGGTCTCGCGCAGCTGCTGCACCAGGTCCAGGAAGTCCTCGGGAAAGTTCGTCTCGAATGCCACCACAAACTCCTGGTCGTCGATCCCGAACGAATAAGTCGTGTTCAACTTCACTCGCGGATAGTTCAGCCCAATCCGAATATGCTCATCCATCAACCGCTTCCTCTCGGCAGCCGAGAGCAGATACCACGGACGAGTCTTCCAGAACGGGTAGATGAAGATGTACTTCTGTCCACCCGGACGAATCGCTCCACGTCCTTCGCCCTCGCTCTCATCCGGCCGATCGATCTGATACTGCGAGCGCTTCGTCATCGCCAGGAAGTTATGCGGCGTATCGAGATACCCACCCAGCGGAGTCCGCATCAACTCGCTACGCATCTTGTTCAGCTCGTCGACGCCGTATCCGATCGACCAAACGCACATATCGACATCGCCCCTCGTCCCAACGGTCGAGTACGTCAGCGACACGAACTCGCCCGGCTTGTTCCACCGAGTCAGAACCTCGGCAAAGGCAGCCTTATGCGCCGCCTTCTCCTCCGCCGGAAGCCTGCGCCACTCCGGCATCACTTTATAGAAGCTGAAGCACACAATCTGCCGCTTCACCGGTGGCTTCGATGGATCGTGCGCACCATACGCACTCTGCGGCTTGCCAGCCGAAGAGGGAACTGCTGTAGCTGTATCTGACATGGGTAAATTCTCCACTGTAATGCTAGCGCATTCGCTGCCCGTTATACTGCAACAGCATGTCTGAGAGAATCATCACCACCCTCGCAACCTTCATCATCGCCGTCATCTCCGCCAGTGGCTACGCAGGCATCGCCCTTCTCATGGGGATTGAGTCCGCCTGCATCCCCTTGCCATCCGAGATCATCATGCCCTTCGCCGGCTATCTGGTTCACACCGGACAGCTCAAGCTCTTCTGGGTAGCCACCGCTGGCGCCATCGGATGCAACCTCGGCTCCATCCCCGCCTACTGGCTGGGAGCCTGGGGAGGAAGGCAGGCTGTGGAGCGCTTCGGGCGCTTCGTCCTTCTCAGCCGCCACGACCTCGACCGCACAGAGCACTTCTTCCAAAAGTACGGTGGCCTCACTGTCCTCGTAGCCCGGCTCCTTCCTGTCGTCCGTACCTTCATCGCTCTACCGGCCGGTATCGCCCGAATGCCGCAACTGCGCTTCCACCTCTACACCTTCATCGGCTCCTGGCCCTGGTGCTACATCCTGGCCTACGTCGGAATGAAACTAGGCGACAAGTGGGAGACCGATCCTCGCTTTAAAGCCATCTTCCATCGCTTCCACCTCGGCGTGGAACTGGTCCTCGTTGTCGGAATTATCTGGTTCCTCTGGACACATTGGAAAAATCGTATCCGTACAGAAGCCGTATAGTTACCGTTTACCCTGTATTTGTTGGCTTCGGCGCATTTGCACTGCCCTTCACGGTGAGCAATACTGGGGTTTCCGCTACCACGGAAAATTGACTCAGAAGAAGGGTATCGCCCAGCATGTCTACACCCGGAGCCGCTACACAAGGAGCGGCCAGCATCAAGCCCGCAACAGGAAAACTTGGAATCATGATCCCCGGCATGGGAGCCGTAGCCACCACGCTCATCGCCGGTGTAGAAGCGATCCGCCGTGGTCTTGCGAAACCCATCGGCTCCACCTCTCAGATGAGCACGATCCGGCTCGGCAAGCGTACCGACGCGCGCACCCCGCTCATCAAAGACTTCGCCCCCCTCGCCCAGCTCGACGACCTCGTCTTCACCGGCTGGGACATCTTCGGAGGCAACCTCTACGACGCCGCCAAGACCGCCCAGGTCCTCGACCGCGACCAACTCGAGCAGATCCGCCCCTTCCTCGAGTCCATCGAGCCCATGCCAGCCGTCTTCGATCAGCACTACGTCAAGCGCCTCGAAGGCAAGAAGGTGAAGACCGGCAAAAACAAGTGCGACCTCGCCAACCAGATCCGCAACGACATCGCCGAGTTCAAGACCAAGACCGACCGCCAGGTCATGATCTGGTGCGGTTCCACCGAGATCTACCTCGAACAGACCGCCGTCCACCAGACTCTCGAAGCCTTCGAGAAGGGCCTCGTCGACAACGACCCCGGCATCTCCCCCTCGATGATGTACGCCTGGGCCGCCCTCAAGGAGGGCATCCCCTTCGCCAACGGCGCACCCAACCTGACCGTCGACATCCCCGCCCTGCAAGAGCTCTCGAAGAAGATGAACGCTCCCATCTGCGGCAAGGACTTCAAGACCGGCCAGACCTTCCTCAAGACCGTCCTCGCCCCCGCCTTCAAGGTGCGCAACCTCGGCGTCAGCGGCTGGTACTCCACCAACATCCTCGGCAACCGCGACGGCGAAGTCCTCGACGATCCCGAGTCCTTCAAGACCAAAGAGGTCTCGAAGCTCGGCGTCCTCGAGCACATCTTCCAACCCGAGCTGCACCCCGATCTCTACAAGGACATCTACCACAAGGTCCGCATCAACTACTACCCACCTCGCGGTGACAACAAAGAAGGCTGGGACAACATCGACATCTTCGGCTGGCTCGGCTACCCCATGCAGATCAAGGTAGACTTCCTCTGCCGCGACTCCATCCTCGCCGCTCCCCTCGCCCTCGATCTCGTCCTCTTCATGGATCTCGCAGCCCGCACGCCCAGCCTGCGCGGCCTCGGCATCCAGGAGTGGCTCAGCTTCTACTTCAAGGATCCCGACAGTGCCCCCGGCGTCTACCCCGAGCACGATCTCTTCATCCAGCACATGAAGCTCAAAAACACCCTCCGCCACATCATGGGCGAAGACCTCATCACCCACCTCGGCCTCGACTACTACGGCGAGTAATCGAGCATCTCAAATCGAAACAAAGGGCGGCGGCGAACACCATTCGCAGCCGCTTTCATTTTTCAAAGATGTACAACTTCGCATGTCATTCTGAGCGCAGCGAAGAATTTCCGCATTTTGCCCGGAGCGCCACGGATGCCGGGTGCCCCATCCATCGCAGTCTCATCGCGATGGGTGGGAATGCATCCTCTTCCCAACCAGCTATTGCCGTTGCCGTTGTTCTTGCCGTTGCCTGTACTTAACATGGATCACCTCAGAAGTGAAAGATCACATCCGTCGCGAACGTAAACTGATTCGTCTGCGTCCCCTTGTCGTAGGCTTTGCGGTCCCAGGCATGATCGAACCGTATCTCCGGCCTTACCTGCACCGTAGACCCGACCCAGTGGCTCAGCATCAGCGTGGCCTCGCTGTACTTCGTCGCATACCCCGTCCGCTGGCCCTTCTTGTCATTCAGAAAGTCGCTACGGAACGACACGAAGTCATGCGGCGAAATCTGCTTATTGATGTAGTTCACCATGGCCCACTCCGGAGCCAGACACGTCTGCACTCCCGCCCTGCAATTCGCGCCGTTCGTTCCCTTCTCCGGTGCAATCGACCCAGTCACACTCGGCACGTCCCTCTGGTACATCGCATAGATCTCCGTCGCCATATGAATGGTGCCTCCGAACTTGTGATACCAGGTGCCGTCATACATCTGGAGATTGTTGAACGCATACTTGCCGTCGTTGATTCCGTTTGCGCACAGGTAGAGGTTGTCGTTCACACTCTTCGTCGTATAGCTCACACATCCCATGAACGACGGCTTGGCGTCCTCGGTCCATAGCGCCACATCATGGCTGCCTGAAACCCCAAGCTGCACGACCCACTGATCGTTCGCCTGGATCGTGGCCAGCACGCCCGTATCCGTAAACGGGTCCACGGCATACAGCAGGGAGTGGCTGAAGATGTAGTTATTTGGCGTCAATTGCGCTTCGATTCCAGGAATGGAGATGAACCGCCCTACTCGAACATTCATGCCCTTCGCCACATGCGGGAAGTAAACATCCGCGTACTCCAGAACCGGGTCGAACCCATACTGCCTGTCGTGATCCAGCAACTGGCTACTGAAGTACCCCTTGTTCGTCGTCGAACGGTAGTCCGTCCCAAAGAAGCCAGTCAGGTGAAATCCCCAATCGATATGGTCTCGCTGCACTGAATCCGGCAGCCGCTCGACATACACCACCGCCTGCCCCAGCTCCACGCGATTCGAGTAGATATCGTTCGTCTCCGGATAGTTTCTGTCGCGCGAGGTCGTCACGTTCGCCGTCGGCTCGATCCAACCGTATACCTTTGTCCGACCCGTCGCTCCATTGATCGCGGTCTGCAGCGGATAGACATTCCCATCCGCCTCTCCAATCGTCGGTGACCCGCCGTACGACCAGTCCGAGTTGGGAAACGGCGGCGAACTCAACGGCGAAGGCAACCCCCTCCGAGCCGCCGTCGGCCCAGCCGCAGCCGTACCCTGCCAATCCTTCCGATAGAACTCTATCAATCGACCAAAGAAGTTCCGTGGGTCATTCGTCGTCGCCGAGCTACTAGCTGCAACCGGGTCCGGAACCTGCTGAGCCATAGCGCAACACACTCCTGGGAGCGAAATACCGACAATCCCTATGACCATGACCGCGAATCCCCTCAACCACCCTCCTGTAGTCCCAACGCCATATACGACTCCGCCCAAGACTCATCACTGGGAACGCTGCCGCAGTCCTCACTCTATGAGATGCCGCGTAAAAAACCTGTAAAGAGCGCTCGACGATCGACGAACGATTGCACAA
>JAOAPB010000037.1 GCA_025462645.1 Edaphobacter sp.
TTGCCGCTGGAATAGGTTTTCTGCCGCAGACGATCGGTCACACCCTGTCCATCTCCACACAACCACAGAATCAAAAGGAGGCGTCATCCCGACCGAACCCCGAGCGCAGTCGAGGGGGAGTGGAGGGACGACCCCCGCATTTCGCTTTTGCGTTGCATGTCCTCTTCCACCCAAACCCAAAACACTGTCATTTCGACCGAGCTCAGCGCAGCGGAGAAATCCGCTTCTCCAACGCAACTCTCACACAACCACATCCAACCCTCACCTTCTTACCGCCCAAGGCTCATCGCTGTTTCGCTGCTATCCTAACCGTGTATGTCCAAACCCATCGTTCTCACTATCCTGGACGGCTGGGGCTACCGCCCCGAGACCCACGGCAACGCGATCGCGCTTGCTCGCAAGCCTATCTATGACAAGCTTCTGACCAACTACCCCAACACCCTCATCCGCGCCAGCGAACACTACGTTGGCCTGCCCGACGGCCAGATGGGCAACTCCGAGGTCGGCCATCTGAACCTCGGCGCCGGTCGCATCGTCCGCATGGACATGACCCGCATCGACACTGCCATCGCCGACGGCAGCCTCTTCAGCGATCCCGTCCTGACTGCTGCGATCAAGCTCGCCGCGTCGCGCAACTCTTCGCTGCACCTCTTCGGCCTGCTCTCCGACGGCGGAGTCCACTCGCACCAGCGTCACCTCTATGCACTGCTCAGGATGACAGCGCAGCATAAGCTCACCCGCGTCTTCGTCCATGCCTTCATGGACGGCCGCGACACGATGCCCACCAGCGGCCTCGGCTACCTCGACGCCCTCCAGCAGCAGCTTCGCGAGATCGGCGTCGGACGCATAGCCTCTGTCAGCGGCCGTTACTACGCCATGGACCGAGATCTCCGCTGGGAGAAGGAGAGACAAGCCTTCGATGCGATGGTCACAGGCACGCCCCCGGGCGGCGTCTATCACGACCCCATCGCTCGAGTCCGCGAGCTCTATAACAACGAGATCACCGACGAGTTCATTACCCCCTTTACATGCATCGATGCCAGCGGCCACCCTGTCGGCCCTATCCGCGACAACGATGTCTGCATCTGTTTCAACTACCGTGCCGACCGCGTTCGCCAGATCACCCGCGTGCTTGCCCGCAACTCGGACGTCGCCGGTGGCCTCACCGCAAACGATGCCAACGACCTGCCCAAGGCCGCAGAGCTCGAAGCCGAGATTCCCCGCTCCCTCGCGCCGAAGAACATCCACTACGTCTGCATGACGCAATACGACAAGAACTTCAACCTGCCCGTCGTCATCCCGCCCGAATCGATGGACAACCTGTTAGCGAACGTGATGGCACAAGCCAATCTCCGCAACCTCCGCGTAGCCGAGACGGAGAAGTACGCTCACGTCACCTACTTCTTCAACGGCGGCATCGAGAAGCCGTTCCCCGGCGAAGACCGCGCCCTCGTCCCCTCGCAGAAGGTGGCTACCTACGACCTCGCCCCGGAGATGTCCGCCGCAGGCATCGCGGACGCCGTCGTGAAGGCCGTCAACGACACAGCCTTCGACGTCATCATCGTGAACTTCGCCAATGCGGACATGGTCGGCCACTCCGGCAAACTGGAGCCTACGATCCGCGCCGTTGAAACCGTTGACACCCAGCTAGGCCGCATCTACCAAGCCATCAAACAGCGTGGGGGAGCACTGCTCGTCACCGCCGATCACGGTAACGCCGAGATGCTCATCGACCCGCTGACCGGCGGACCCCACACCGCCCACACGACCAACCCAGTGCCCTTCATCCTCGTTACCGATGAGCCCGACACCAGCCACCACCGCATTCTCCGTCCCGGTGGCAGCCTGCGCGATATCTCCCCCACGATTCTTTCGCTGCTCCACCTCGCGCAGCCGAATGAGATGACCGGCACGAACCTCAACTCCGAGAAAAGTTAGCCAGCAGAGTACAGATCGCTAAGCGATCTGTACTCTGCCATCCGGCATCTTGCTGAACGCATGGATCAGCTTTCCTGATTCATCCATATGGCGCAGCGTTATCTTCTCCGGCGTAACCTCAAGATGGCTGAAGCCGTACACCTTCGCGGCGTACGGTCCGCGTTGCGCCTCTTCGATCTTCAACGTGTAAAGATCTGCTCCACCCCCGCCCGATAGTGCGAACGAGGTCGGGTGTCCTTCGAACTCCAGGTGCTGCATGTCATGATCATGCCCGGCCAGATACAGATGAGCCTTGTGCTTCTTCAACAAGGGCTCCCAGTCCCGAACCAGGATCTTCGTATCCCCATGCGGCCCATTCGAGAAGATCGGATGGTGCCCCATCACGACTAGAAACGGCGTCTTGCGCGGCTTCTCCAACTCGGCTTCGAGCCATGCCAACTGCTCCGCCTGCTGCTTCGGAGTCAAAGTAAAGTTATTCCCCTTACTCGGAGTTCCATCCTCATGCGGCATATTGCTGTCGAGAGCAATCACCGTCATCAGGGGATTCTTCTCGGGAAACTCGAACCGGTACCATCGCGAGGGCATGACCCACCGCGTTCCGGCCTTCTTCGCATACTCCAGTTCGGAGTCCACCTTGCTGTCCGGCATCCGCTGGTAGTCGTGGTTGCCCAGGATCGCATACGCCGAGCAGTCGAAGAGACTCTTCGGGTACATATCCTCAAACTGTGTCTGCCAGCGTTTGGACTCGACGCCACCCTCCAACGGGCCATACCAGTTATCCCCGAGCATCAACAACGCGTCCGTCTTGAGGCCATGCTCTCGCACATAGTGGCTCATCCCGGCTGCTACACGGGTTTGCGCTTGAAAGTCTTCATAGCCCCAGTCGCCCACCATCAGCAGGTTAGATCCCTCTGCTCCCGGAGCCTTCCCTCGACCTGCGAAGGAGGGAACGGTGCCAAGCGCCGCAAGGGCACTGAAGGCAAAGCTTTGTCTAAGAAATCGGCGACGGGATAGGGTGTCATTCAAGTTCATATTTTCCTTATATCACTGCGTCCTTAATAAAAACTGAAGCGTATGTTACAAGTTCGTGAGAGCGGATCAGGACACGCTAAAACTCCCGCCGGCCTTCCATAGCCCGCGTGATGGTGACCTCATCGGCATACTCGATATCGCTGCCCGCCGGAACGCCGGTAGCAATCCTGGTCACCTTGACCGCGCTATTGATCTTCCGCAGCTCCAGCGCAAGATACCCCGCCGTCGCCTCGCCCTCAGTCGTAGGCGAGGTTGCCAGAATCACCTCATCCACCTCGTTCAGTCGAGTCAGCAGATTGGCAATCCGCAGCTGCTCCGGGCCAACTCCGCCAATGGGCGACAGCGTCCCATGCAACACGTGGTACACGCCCCCATAGCTCCGCGTCTTCTCAATGGTAGCGATGTTGGTAGGCTCTTCCACGACGCACACCAGCCGCTGGTTACGCAGGGGATTAGTGCAATACCCACAAGGATCGACATCGGTAATGTTGTTGCAGACCGAGCACAGCCGCAGGTGCAGCTTCAACTCTCGAATCGCCACCGCCAGCGCCTCGGCGTCTTCGGCAGGAGACCGCAGCACATGGAAGGCCAGCCGTTGAGCGCTCTTCGTTCCGATTCCCGGCAACTTCCTCAGCTCTTCGATCAGCCGTGCCATCGGCTCCGCGAACCGGTTCGTCATCCGCCAAGCCCCGGTAGCCCAAGTCCGCCCATCATTCCTGCGACACTGGCCTTCATCGCATCATCTGCGCGTCTCCCAGCCTCGTTGACCGCAGCCGTAATCAAGTCTTCCAACAACTCGAGATCGCTTCCCGCGCTGCCAATCGCAGAGGGCTCGATCTTCAACCGCAGCAGCTCTTTCTTGCCGTTCATGCGCACCGTCACCACGCCGCCGCCGCTCGAAGCCTCGACCACAGTCTCAGAGAGCTTCTTCTCCATCTGCTCCTGCATCTGCTTCGCCTGCCCCATCATCTCTTTCATCTTGCCGAGATCAGAAATATCCATTCGGTCCCTCTCCCTCTAGTCGTCGTCTCGCAGATCGATTACGGTTCGAACCTCTGCATGAAACAGCCGCTGCGCCTGCTGTACGACAGGATGTTCCAGCGCCTTGGCCTGCGCGCTCCCGGACTTCGCCGCGCGAGGCTTCTTCTCCGTCGATGTCGCAGTGCCAGGCAGCAAGACCAGCTTCAGTGCTCCAGCACCGGCATCTCGCAACGCCGCTCGGACGATCTTTTCCGCCTCGGCGTTCACCACGATCGGCAACATCGTCTTCGACTTCTCAGTCTGGACACGCAGCTCGTTCCCGCTGATCGTCCACTCGGCATCCGATAGAGCATCCCCGGCAGAGTCCTGCCCCTTCGCCTTGTACAGAGCCTCTGTAGCTACGCGCTGAAACTCCTCAGCAGGCTGCTCCGATGAAGAAGTCGACGCAGAAGCAAGCGCAGAATACGTTGGCGATGGTTGCAGATCGGAGTCCTGCTCCTCTACCGGAGGCTCAGGCTCCAACACCGCAACCGCCGATCCCATGCCAAGCATCTCTGCCGCCACTGCGACGAAAGAAGGCTCTGCCACGGCTGAAAGCTCAGGGACGAACGAAGGCGCTGCCACAGCTGAAGGCTCCGCGACGGCCACCGATCCCGTCTCCGGCACTTTGACTGGTGCAGCCTTGACCGGAACGGTGGCGACCGGCGTAGGCGATACGGACTCTCCGCCCTCAAACCGCTTCCGTCCTTTATCCGTTTCAAACGGAGAAAACGCCGGCTTTGTACTGACAGGGACCACCGGAGCGCTTACCACACTCCTCGCAACAGACGGTGC
The DNA here is from genome assembly GCA_025462645.1 of Edaphobacter sp. Lineage (GTDB taxonomy): Bacteria > Acidobacteriota > Terriglobia > Terriglobales > Acidobacteriaceae > Edaphobacter. The sequence goes on from JAOAPB010000037.1 coordinate 4,786, forward strand.
AGTAGTCACAGCCTTGCCCCGTGCCTGCCCCGCTCCGGCAACAGGGAACTGGCTCAGAACCTCTTCCACGGGCAGCAATCGCCGCAGATGTACCAGCTTCAGCAAGCCCAGCTCGAAATGGAAGCGTTGCTCCTGCCGATATCCCAGCTCATCGAAGGTACGCAGCATCACCTGTAGAAACCTCGTCAGCTCCTCCTCGCCAAACAGAGAGGCGCTACGCGCCGCACGCCTCTGCTCATCCGCCGAGATCTGCAGCAACTCACCCGCGGCTCCATCCGCTCCAGCGCCATCCACGCCGATCCCCGCGATCTTCGCAATCACGCAGTTCCGCAGATATCGGACACACTGCCGCGCCAGCTGCGCCGGAGAGTTCCCCGCATCCAGCAACTGATTCGCAACCGTGATGACCTCGGCGCTGTTATTCGCATCCACTGCCTCAAGAATCTTTTCAAACACCGCATTCGGAACCGATCCCATCAGCTCGCGAATCTGTGCGGCGTCGAGCCTCGGCCGTCCATCCTCTACCGGAGCGCTCGCGATCGCCTGGTCCATGATCGACAGCGCATCGCGCATCGATCCATCGCCGGCCTCGGCAAGCAGTGCCAGCGCCGCCTCATCCGCATCCACGTCCTCGCGCTCCGCAATGCCGCGCAGCTCGCCCAGGATGTCCACCAGCTTCACGGCATGAAAACTGAAGTGCTGGCAACGCGACCGAACCGTCTGCGGAATGTCCTCCGGCTGCGTCGTCGCCATCATGAAGACGATATGGTCCGGCGGCTCCTCCAGCGTCTTCAGCAGCGCATTGAACGCCGCATCGGTGATCTGGTGTGCCTCGTCGAGGATGTAGATCTTGTACTTGTCCCGCGCAGGCCGGTACCGCGCCGCATCCCGCAGTTCGCGGATCTCATCGATGCCGCGATTGGTCGCCGCATCGATCTCGATCACGTCCACTGCATTGCCGGCCCTGATCTCCGTGCAGCTCTCGCACACCTCGCAGGGTTCGGCGGTAGGCCGCAGCTCGCTGCCAATCGCATTCCGGCAGTTCAGCGCCATCGCCAGGATTCGCGCAATCGTCGTCTTGCCGATGCCGCGATGCCCGCTGAAGATGTACCCATGCGCGATTCGCTGCTGCGTCAGCGCGTTCATCAAGGTGACGGTGACGTGGTCCTGTCCCGCTACATCTGCGAAACGCTGTGGCCGGTATTTCCTTGCGAGAACCTGATATGCCATAAGAAAGGTGCGGTGAAGCTCGCCGCAACCCTTATTGTATCGTCCATCGCAGCTTGAGCTCCGCGCGATCGACTAACGCCGCGAAGTCCCGGATTTAGTCTTCGCCAACCTCTTCCGTCGCCTCACCTCCGCCTGGCTGAACATTGTGCCCCGGCACTTTGCCGCTCCGCAGTGGCAGTCAGCCTCGGCATCGTCGCTGTCGTAGAGGTTGTACTCATAGGTCAGCTCTTCGCCGGCTGCGATGTCGCGAATCGCTATCACGAAGATTCGGCCGTCCTCATCCTCGGTCTCGCAGTTTGGGTCGCAGGAGTGGTTGATGAACATCGCTATCCCAAAGCCGTCGATCACCATTCCATCCTCCCCGCAGCTGAAGAGATAGGTGATAAATCGGTCTTTATACCGGTCATCGGCCTGCTCTTTCGTGAAGCGAGGGCCATCGTACTCACAGACCCGAGTCCCTTTTTTCACAGCCTGCGTCGTATAGCAGCCAGCCGCATGAATCGACGAAGAACGAATAATCAGCCCATCAACCATAGTTAGAAGTGATCCATTACAGACGTTTTGAAGTTGTACGGTGGAAGTGCAGAGGTTTGGCTCTGCTCTTTGTTTAATTTTATTAAAATAGAGAGATGTTGGATCGTCCGCGTCCGAGACCGGTCAAGCCGGATACGCATTTCCCGTCCCGAGCTGACTATAACAAACCCCCGGACAAGACCGTCAAAGTATCGGACGAGTAATCTTCGAACGAGTAATCTAAAGACGATGGCAATCTCTCCTCCAGTTCGTGTTCTGCTGGCCGCCTTTGCCCTCGCTGCCACCTCCTTCGGCCAGACCACGTCCGATCAGAAGCCCGCCAACCCACCCTGCGCCTCTCCAAGCCAGACCTCCGGCAAGCCCGCAGCCGACAAGCCTTGCCCCCCGGCCCCGGATACGAAGAAGCCTTCTCCGGCAGAAGAGTTTCCGTTCCCCGGCGAGCCCGCCAAGCCCAGTGCCCCATCCAATGGGACACCCGACGCTCCCAGCCCGAACGCCGCCCATCCCTCTGACCCAGACGACCACCCGTTCCCAACCAAAGCTCCTCCGCTCCCCGGTGCGGACTCCAGCTCCGGCAGCAGTTCAAGCGGCTCCAGCAGCAGCGCGGACCCGAATGCGCCCCCTGATTCAGCCGCTGCCGATGACGCCCCGGATACCCGCTCCACTCGCAAGAAGCTTCCCAAGGTACGGAAGCTCCAGTCTGACGAAGACCGCGCCGCCGAGGACCTCGATATCGCCAAATTCTATGAGGGCAAGGGCAATCTCAATGCCGCCTACCTCCGCGTCAAGGACGCCGTAAAGTCCCAGCCCAACGATCCTGAGACCCACTTCGCCCTCGCCGAGATCGCTCAGAAGCTGAAGAAGCGTGACGAAGCCATCGCAGAGTTCAACGCCTACCTGAAGCTCGACCCCGATGGCCTGAAGATCGACGCCGCCCGCAAGGCCATCTCCCAGCTGCAATAGGCTCTTCCACCCTGGAAGTCCAAGCCGCGCATCGCCAAAAAATCCTGGGGAGCGGATGGCAGATTCACTGATCCGCCTCCTGCGGTATAAGGTATTGCTGCACTATGAACCCCACGCTGCAGCAACTCCAGAACGAGGTCGCCGATTCCCTCCGGGGCCTCGACTCCGCCCAGACCCAGACGGTTCCGCCGGGCCAGCCGGACAAGTGGAGCATCCAGCAGATCGCGCAGCATCTCTGCCTCACCTATACCTCAACCGAGGCAGCCATTCACGGTCGTCTCATCAAGGGCAGGCCTACTCGCGCCAAACCCACAATGTTGCAGTGGATCGCCCAATACTTCGTCACGGTGTTCGGCTACTTCCCACACGGCCGCGAGGCTCCTTCAGCGGTCGTCCCACCATCAGGAGGAGAGCGACTCTCCGGAGAAGATCTCTCTCGTGCCGCCGCAGAGTGTCTGGCTCGCATCGACAAGCTCTTCGATCAGGCCGAAGCCCTCTTTGGCCAAAGACGTTGCATTACCCACGAAGTTCTGGGCCCTCTCAGCATTCACCAGTGGCGCAGATTTCACCTCGTTCACGGTCGGCATCACATCCGGCAGATCCTCGGCCTTCGCGCGAGCCGCAACCTCTAGCTTCCTTTACTGTCGCGAGGGTTCTATTCCTCGATGTCTTCGAAGTCGTCCGTAGGAGCAGACTCAGGGATATCTTCATCGAGCTCCTCCTGCACCGGTAGATATCGCCGCATATACCGCAGCGGCTCCTCTGCCACCGCCAACTCCCGCAGGTGATAGAGCCACGCGTCCTCCCGCCCACTGCGTCGCGTATATCCCTTGCGATTCACCGTGCCGATCGTGCCATCCGCCATCCTTCGGGTAAAGGTCTGCGTCGGCACCTGGAACGTGATCTGTTTGCCTGCCTTCCAGAAGCTGGACGCAAACTCATGAGAAAACAGCAGCGTATAGTAACGCCGCCCGGTAGACAGAGTCTCAATGGCATGGAGCGCGTTCTTCCACGGCAGCCCCAGCTTGCCGACGTACCACCTCCGAAACTCGAACCCATTGGCGCGCGCTTGGCCCACCAGGAGCTGAAGCAACTCAAACCGTGTCATAGTTACCGTTCAAACCAGAGGAGGAGTGGCGCAATACTACAGAGAATACCGGACATCCAAGGGTATAGTTTACGATGACAGCCGTCTATACCGCAGGTGCGTCATCATCTAAGGAACTGCGTACACATAAGGAACTGCGTACACATTTAGAAACACCACCATGGAGATATGATTCAGATTCCGCGCATCGGCAAAATCCTGACTGCTCTTCTGCTTGTCTTCCCTCTGGCGGCATCCGCCCACTCGCAACCGTTCGATCCCGCCGCCCATACCGATCCCATCAACCTCACCCCCCAGGTCCGTGAGGCCCACGATCACTTCTACAACCTGGACTACGACGGCTCTCTCTCCCGCTTCGAGGCCATCCAGCAGGCCAACCCGCAGAACCCCATGGCCACCAACTACGTCCTCATGGTGCTCATCTTTCGTGAGCTGTACCACCAGGACCTGCTCGACACCACCTACTACGCCCACGACTCCTTCCTCACCTCCAAACGCAGCGTCCCCGTCCTCCAGGCCACGCGAGATCGCATCGAGTCGCTCACCAACTCCTCCATCGCCATGTGCGACCGGCTGGTCAAGGCAAATCCCAACGATAAGAACGCCTACTTCGCCCGTGGATACGCCCGCGGCATGCACGCCGCCTTCATCACTCTGGTGGATCACAGCTACGTCGCCGCCGCCAGACAAGGCTATGCCTCCCGCGGCGACAGCGAGCAGGTCCTCAAGATCGACCCCGGCTATGCCGACGCCAAGATGGCCATCGGCATCCAGCAGTTCGCCGTCGCCAGCCTGCCCCGCATCCTCCGCATCATGATCGGTATCACCGGCGTCACCGGCAACAAGGAAAAGGGTCTCGACCTCCTCCGTGAGGCCGCCGCCCACGGCGTGGTCACCGTCGTCGAATCCCGCACCGCGCTCTCCCTCTTCCTCCGCCACGATGCCCGGTATCCCGAGGCGCTCGCCGTCCAGCACGGCCTGGCTCAGCAGTACCCTCGCGACTATCTCTTCCGTCTCGAAGAGGCCAATCTCACCAAGGACTCCGGCGATGGCTCCGCCGCCATCGCCGCCTACAAAGCCGTCATCGCCGACGCCCGCAAGCCCAACTTCTTCATCGACCCCCGCCTCCAGATGGCTTACTTCGGTCTTGCCGATAGCCAGCGCGGCCAGAACATGATCGCCGAGGCATCCCAGAACTATATGGAGGCCGCAGCCCAGCCCAAGTGCAGCGACTGGCTCCGTCGTCGCGCCCAACTCAACGCCGGCCAGATGTTCGACCTCCTCCACCAGCGCGACAAAGCCATCGAGCAGTACAAACAAGCCAGCGCAGGCGGCGGCGACCAATCCCAGGCCGACGCCGCCCGCCGCTACCTAAAGACCCCGTACACCGGCAAGTAGTTATCAACCCATTCTTTTTTTCTTGCTCGAACAAACACTGTGTCATCCTGAGCGATGCCCAGGGGGGCGAGTCCAGGAAACTGTTCAAAAACTGAGGGGGAACCTGCGCAGGGATATGCCAGAGGATAGGCGCCGCACAGTGTTGAGGGATGTACGCGAGTGATTTGAGTGAGGCGCAATGGGCGTTTTTGCAATTCAAAGCAAAAGAAGCCGCCTCCGAAGAGGAGACCTCTCTTCCTTTGGATTTTTTACGTTTGGAAAAACTTCCGACGGCATGCTCCTATCGCGCCAAGAACTCCAGTCCCGAGAAGAACCAGGCTGGACGGTTCAGGAGTAGGAGCAACAGGAGGAGGAAGGGGATCGACAGGGTTATCGGTAATGGTCATCGTAATACTGTTGAAGAATTGATGGGTGCCGACGCTAAACATATCAAAACCCAAAAATTTGCTGCTCTGAAAATTGTCAACGTTCGGAACAGCGTAGATCTGCAAATCCAGATCAGCCGGATCAATCACTACAAGAAGGCAAGCAAAACCATTTACCGAGCAAGTTGTTAATGAAGTGACGGGCGTGAAGGTTGTAATCAGATAGGGACTCGTGTACGTGAAGGAAGTCGGCGCCCCAAAAGTCGGCACCCCAAAAGTACTGTTGAAGTCGTACGTAAACGTATCGGCACACGCTGGAATGGTGGAACCAGCGAGAACGACGGCGGCCGCAAAAAGACGAATAGATACTCGCAAAGTGAATCTCCAGTATTTTCAAAATTGATTTAGACCAATACAAACTACCTGCAATTGCAGCACCACATGCCAAATCGCTAAATCCTCAGTTCTCGTTGTTTCGGGATGTTTTCTCTGGCCAAACCCTGCACAATTCTGCAGTACCGTGAGAACCCGGTTAGCCAGATCATCCGGACTGACATTCGTGGCAGAACAAATCGAATTTTGCCGTTGTTTGTTTACGTCGTCATCCTGAGCGGAGCGAAGGGATCCCGAAGGTCTTCACTCGCCACGACCGCCCGAACCTTTCCAACACAAACTCCACCGTCCTTGCCGTTGTCTGTTCTTGTCCTTCGGCGGGAGCATAGCCCTCCGAACCAAACCAGCCTGCAAAACGGCGCTTTACAGCCCCGGGCCTTTCCTTGATGCGTCACGAATCAACGGCATCCCCGGCAAATAACTACCCCACAGATATGGCAAAATAGAAGTCTCCAGGAGAACTGCCATGTTCTGTACTCGTTGCGGAAACAAACTGGATCCTTCCTCCCGCTTCTGCCCCGCCTGCGGAGCCACCACCAATCCCGCCGCCAGCCCCTTCGCCACCGACCCCCTCTACGCGGCCGGCAAGTTGACCCGTCCGCGCAATAACCGCATGATTGCTGGGGTCTGTGCCGGCTTCGCCCTCCACTACGGCTGGGACCTCAACGTCGTCCGTGTCGTCACCGCGCTTCTCATCATCCTCACTGGAGTCGGTGCTCTGGCCTACATCGCCGCCTGGGTTATCATCCCCGAAGCCCCTTACGCCATTCCAGCAAAGAGCACCTAGAGTCTTGACCAAAAAAACTGCCGCACCTGAAATCTCTCCTCGTCCCTTCGCCTACCGCAACCGCAAGCTCCTCTGTGATGGAGCCGATCTCTCCTCCCTGGCCGACGCGCACGGCACGCCTCTCTACGTCTACTCCGCGCAGCAGATCTCGCATCGCTTCCAGCTCTTCGAAGCAGCCTTCGCCAGCCGCCCCCACACCATCTGCTACGCCGTCAAGGCCAACTCCTCACTAGCCATCCTCCGTCTCCTCGCGAAGCAGGGAGCAGGCTTCGACATCGTCTCCGGCGGCGAACTGGAACGTGTCCGCAAAGCCCACAAGCCCGCGCTCAAAAAGGTCGTCTTCTCCGGCGTAGGCAAGCAGGTCTGGGAGATCGACGCCGCCCTCCAGGCCGACATCCTCCTCTTCAACGTGGAGTCCGAGGCCGAGCTCCACCTCCTCGCCGCCCGTGCCGAAGCACTGGGCAGGCGCGCCCGCTTCGCCCTCCGCGTCAACCCCGACGTCTTCGCCGAAACCCACCCCTACATCTCCACCGGCCTCAGCGAGCACAAGTTCGGCATCGACATCAAAGCCGCCCGCGCCATCTACCGCAAGGCCGCGAAGTACAAGTGGCTGGACCCCGCCGGCGTAAGCGTCCACATCGGCTCGCAGATCCGCAAGGTCGATCCCTTCGCCGCCGCCCTCGCTCGCGTCACCGCTCTCATCGCCGACCTCCGCAAGGACGGCCACGACATCCGCTACGTAGACGCCGGAGGCGGCCTCGGCATCGACTACGGCACCACAGCCTTCCACCCCGCCCAGCAAGTCGAGAAGTACGCCGCCGCCCTCACCAGGGGCCTCGCCAACGAGTCCGCCCATCTCCTCCTCGAGCCAGGCCGCTTCATCGTAGCCCAGGCCGGAGCTCTCCTCACCCGCGTCCTCGTCGTCAAGAAGAACGGCTCCAAGACCTTCGTCATCACCGACGCCGGCATGAACGATCTCATCCGCCCCGCGCTCTACCACGCCCATCACGAGATCATTCCCGTCAGGCAGCCGGCAGGGAAGTCGACCATCACCGCCGACATCGTAGGCCCCGTCTGCGAGTCCGGCGACTTCTTCGCCCGCGACCGCGTCATCTCCGCCGTCAAGCCAGGCGATCTGGTCCTTCTCCTAGACGCCGGAGCCTACGGCATGAGCCTCACCTCCAACTACAACTCCCGCCCCCGCCCCGCCGAGCTTCTCATCGAAGGCGCTCAGGCAAAGCTCATCCGTCGCCGCGAAACCATGCGCGACCTCCTGGCCCCCGAGATTCCCGGTTAGAGGCACTTTCTATTCAGCTCAACAGCCGGTCCAAAGAACTTTTCCACAGAAAATCTGTCAAGCCCCCAAATCACAAATCCCCGCTCCAACCGCGAACTTTCGCGTGGCATAGTTCCCCTTGCGGACGGCTATAATAGAGATAGGAAGAAGTAGTGCCGCGGAAGGAAGAACGCTAATCTCTACTCCTGTTGAATCAATACTTTGCGCCAATCTGTTCAATAAAATCAAAGGTTTATACATGCAGTCCGATCTTAAGTCTTCTCGATTGAATACTTTGCACTATTTTGATACGGGTGGGGAGGTCATCCCATCGCCTCCGCCCAACGTGCTAGAATCGCAAGGTCGCATCACACGCTTCACCCATAAATCACGATTGAGGTAGTACATGTCCGGCCACTCAAAATGGGCCACAATCAAGCATAAAAAGGGCGCGCTTGACGCCAAGCGTGGCAAGATCTTCACCCGTCTCATCAAGGAAATCACCATAGCCGCCAAGACCGGCGGCGGCGGAGACCCCGACGGCAACCCGCGCCTTCGCGGGGCCATCGCCGCGGCCAAGGCCGAGAACATGCCCGCCGACAACATCAAGCGCGCCATCCAGCGCGGTACCGGCGAGCTCGAAGGCGTCTCCTACGATGAGATCACCTACGAGGGCTACGGCCCCGGCGGAGTCGCCGTCATCGTCGATGTCCTCACCGACAACAAGAACCGCGCCGTAAGCGAGATTCGCCACGCCTTCAGCAAGAACGGCGGCAACCTCGGCGAATCCAACTCCGTCTCCTGGATGTTCACCAAGAAGGGCGTCATCACCATCGCCAAATCCGCTGCCAGCGAAGACAAGCTCACCGAGATCGTCCTCGAAGCCGGAGCGGAAGACCTCAGTGACGAGGGCGAGAACTGGGAGGTCCTCACCGACCCCAAGGACTTCGAAGCCGTCACCGAAGCACTGAAGACCGCCAAGATCACCCCGGAGCACGCCGAGGTCACCAAGATCGCCTCCACCTACACCAGGCTCGAAGGCACTCAGGCCAACGCCATGATCCGTCTCCTCGAAGCCATCGAAGACCTGGACGACACGCAAAACGTCTACTCCAACTTCGACTTCGACGAAGCTGCGGTAGCAGCCGGACACTAGGCGCAACGGTCAAATCTTCACAAAGAGGCCGCCGCTCATCGGCGGCCTTTCTTCTGCAACCAAGCATCGTTCCGTGTCATCGAAACAGGAGAGCCAGTGACCAAGAGCATCCGCCGCATCGCAAAGACGAACGTCTGGGCTCTTGCCCTCGCACTCAGCACGCCCTTCACCATGGCGCAGGCTGCTCCCACTGCCGCCCCGCTCACGCCCTTTCAGGCGAACTCCGCACATCTTCCTCTGGAGATCGGCGTCCTCGCCCAGGGTGGCTTTGGCCTCACCGACCGCAGCAGCTTCAAGTTCCTCATGGCGGGTGTCCACGCCGGCAAGGTCCTCACCCCCAACATCGGCCCAGGCCCGCTGCACGGCAACTTCGAGTACGCCGTCGAGGTCTTCCCCTTCTGGCAGTCCTACACGCCAAAGTTCCAGCGCGCCATGTGTACCGCGCCCAATGTCTGCTCGGCCCCCTACACCGTAGGCGGAACCTTCACGGGAGCCTCGATCACCCCGATCATCCTTCGCTGGAACTTCACCGGCTCGCACCGCATCACGCCCTGGATCCAGGGTGGTGGCGGCGTCCTCTGGACCAATCACAAGTATCCTGCCTTCGGCGGACCTCCCTTCAACCAGATTAACGATGGTCCCAACTCCGACGCCAGCGTCTGGAACTTCACCCCTCAGGCAGGCCTTGGCGCACACTACTTCATCAGTCCCCGCCGCTCCGTGGACTTCGGTTTAAACGCCGTTCACATCTCCAGTGCATCTCTCGGCGACAAGAACCCCGGAGTCAATGCCAGCCTTCAGTTCTCCATCGGCTACACCTGGTGGAAATAACCTGTACTCTTTGTTCCCTATAAACTGGTCTGTTGTCCTATGAAGCCTGATGCCATCATCGAGTGCGTGCCCAACTTCTCCGAAGGCACGGACGCCTCCAAAGTCAGCAAGATCGTCGCCTCCATGCGGGTTGAAGGTGCGAGTCTGCTCGACTGGTCGCTCGATGCCGCGCACAATCGCTCCGTCGTCACCATCGCGGGCCCACCCGCGGCGGTCATGGCAGCGGCTGTCCGCTCTGTTGGCAAGGCAGCCGAACTCATCGACCTCACCCAGCAGAACGGAGTTCACCCCCGCATCGGGGCCGCCGACGTCGTCCCCTTCATCCCCGTCAGCGGCATCTCTCTCGCGGAGTGCGCCATCCTCGCACGACAGGCTGGACTCCTCATCTGGCGCACCTACGGCGTTCCTGTCTACTTCTACGGAGCCGCCGCCGCCCGTCCCGACCGTGTCCAGCTCGAAGACGTTCGCAAGGGCCAGTTCGAAGGACTCCGCGACGCCACCCGCCGCGATGCCTCCCGTCGCCCGGATATCGGTGGTCCCGAACTTCACGAGACCGCTGGAGCCAGCGCCGTAGGTGCGCGAAACTTCCTCATCGCCTACAACATTCATCTCCGCCAGCCCGACATCACCGCCGCCCGGGCTATAGCCCGCGACATCCGTGCCTCCAACGGCGGCCTCCACGGTGTGAAGGCTATCGGCGTTCTCGCCAACGGCCGCGCCCAGGTCAGTATGAACATCACCGATCACAAGGCAACGCCCATGCATCATATCCACGCCACCATCCATCGGCTGGCACTGCGTCACGGGGTCCTCATCGACGATAGCGAACTCATCGGCCTCATCCCGGAAGAAGCCTACGAGCCGGATTCGGAGTGGGTGCGTCAGATAATAGGATTCAATCCAGACGACAAAGTACTGGAGCGCAAACTACACTCCCCCATCTCCTGGCCATAGCTCTTCAACCCTTCTTCTTCTCGATACGTCCAAAGTAGTAGTCTCAATCACTTGCCTATTGCCATCTTTCAAGGAAGAATAGAAGGGTTGAGCCGCAAAACCTCGTGGCCAAGGAGTATCCCAGTGCGCATTCTAGTTAAGCAGTTCCTCCCCCTCGCCACCGTTGCCCTCTCCGCCGCCCTCTGTCCGGCGGCTCAGCTATCGAGCGACGCCAAGGCCGCCATCCCTCGCGAGGTTCAGCAACTCATCGTCGTCGACTATCGAGCCATGCAGAACTCGACGGCTGCCATGAACCTCAAGGATCGCGTCCTTCCTCCGGAACTCAAGCGCTTTGAGACCGCCCTCAAGAACTCCGGCCTCAAAGTCGATCAGGATGCGGATATCCTCACCTTCGCCGCCTTCCGCGCTGAAGGCAACCAGGGCGATCGGACCGTCGGTATCGCGCAGGGCCAGTTTCACACGCGCGACATCCTCGCCAGCTTCGCGAAGTCGAAGACCAAGCCGGTGATCCTCCGCAATAACAGCATCTATCCCATGGGGTCAAGCGGCATGAGTGTCGTCTTCCTCAACCAGACCACCATGGTCTTCGGCGACAGGGACGCAGTCAGAGCTGCCCTCGACGCCCGCGACGGCATCACCTCCAACTTCCTCTCCAACGGTGACATGGTCAACGAGATGCTCGCCGTCGACACCAAGGCAGTCTGGAGCCTGCTCGACGCCAAGGGAACTCAGATCATGATGAAGGGTGTCCTCGGTGACGCCGCCCAGCTAGCCGACTACGACACCGTCCGCAACCGTATGAAGAGCTCCCGCTACACGATGGACTTTCAGAACGGCGTCAAGTTCGATATGGCCGTCGTCATGTCCGATACCATGACGGCCGCGACCTCCGCCGCCCTCTTGAAGGGTGTATCACTCATGAAGAAGACCTCCGGCAGCCCGCTCGAGAAGTCGGCTCTCGACGACACGATCATTGATTCCAGCTCTGGAACCCTGACCGTCTCCTACTCGTCCTCCGACAGCCAGTTCGCCAACCTTCTCACCTCACCGCTCTTCCAGTCTGTCGTCAGATAGTCCTCGGAGAACGAGGCAAACCAGAACTTCTGCGATCTGGGTGCCCTCAAATCTTTTCAAGCCCTTACCCACTTAACCCCTGTAGAAACAATAAGAAAATTTGCCGATTAGTTTTGGCCCCGACAAGATCGGGGCTGTTGGCATTAATGCTATAACCCATTTAGCAAGAAGAATTTGCCCGTAATCTTTTTATATGAATAGTTTGCAGCCATGATGATCCATAAGATAAACAAAACAAACCACATCGACGATAGTACCCCCCGGGGGGAGGGGTACACGCAGGTGCCTCAGTGCAGATAGTCGAACAGATTCACCTTCTGGAGCGCACTCATCACACTTAAAAGCGCCTGGTATTGGACCTGACTCGACTTCAGCTGCGTGGCTACGCCAACTGTATCTGACGAGACCAGATTACTCTGTTGCGACTTCAACTGGGCCTCTTGTGTCTGGACATACGAACTAGTCGATTTCACCCGGCTAAGTGAGCTGTCCAGAATGCTACGTTGCGTCGATAGGTTGCCGAGCGCGGAGGTCAACGTGGAGACATCAGTCGTAACACTCGCCGTAGGAGAGCCACTTGAAAGATCGGAGATCAGCTGATTGAGAGCGCCGAAGACACCTGTGGATGAAGTGCCGAAGATATCCGAACCGGGAAGGTTCGTCTGTATCTTCTGCCCGCTCGGCGTCTCGATGTACTGCAACTTGCTATCTCCGACGTAGCTGACCGTTGCCGGCTGTGTCGAGGTGTCCAATGTAAACGGCTTCACCGAACCCTGGCTGCCACCGAACAGCGATTGTCCCAGGTAACTGGCATTCGCCAGGGAGAGAACCTGATCGCGAATGGCAGTCAGTTGTTGAATGATCACCCCTGTGTTCGCCGCATTGAGCGTTCCATTGCTAGCCTGCACGCCGAGCGTTAGAGCCGAGGTCAACTGAGAAACCACCTCACCCAGTGTGGAGTCTGCAATCTGCAGCATGGCCGCCTCCCCCGAGGCTGTCTGCACAAAGCTGTCATCGCGAGAGATTGCGTTGCCCAGCAGCACGCTCTGCGCCGCCGCAACCGGGTCGTCCTGCAGCGACGAAACTCTCAATCCGCTGGATAGCTGCTGGACCAGACCGTCGGTCGCACTGCTCGACTGATTGACTGCCTTCGCAACGTTGTAGATATAAGTTGGATCAGCTCTCAAACAACTCCTCCTGCCTCACGTTCACACTGTGTGCACATCTCAGATGCAGCCGATCTCAACTAAGAGACTGTCGTCTCCACTCCCAGGTTGATCGCGCCCGCCATGATCGAATTGACGACCGAAAGCACCTTGGCCGCAGCCTGATAGGAGCGTTGATACTGAGTCAGATTCGCTGCCTCCTCGTCCAGCGATACGCCGGAGAGCTGGTTGCGCTGTGTCGTCAACTGCGCCAGTGTTGCTTGTTGTGCCTTATTGTCGGTTGTTGCGCCCGCAGTGGCGGTCCCGATCTGACCCAGAAAGGCAGCGAAGAATCCGGACGCGGTCTGTCCACCGACGATGTTCGCCGTTTCAAGGCCAGCCATCGACAGAGCGTTCCCGTTGCCTACCGATCCCTCTCCGATGGCTGCCGCCGCAATCATCAGCGGATCAGTTGCCGTTACCTGGATCGATCCAGCAGCGCCGCTCGCGCTTGGTGGAAGGCCAAGGAGCGCTTGGCCAGGGTTTCCACTGCCGTCAATTCCTTGAGCGTTCTGCGCGTTAACCTGGGTTCCAATTGCATAAGCCAGATTGTCGAGCGCATTTGCGAACGTCGGCATCATCTGATCCCGTGCTTGGAGTACTCCACCGAGCTCTCCTCCGGTAAGACCTTGAGTCACATCCTGTCCGCCTGTCCCTGCAACGATGTGCGTCGCCCCAGATACGATGACCGTACTCATCGCATAAGACTGTTTGCCACTAACCAGCACGGCTCCATTACTGGTCGTCAATGTAATTCCATTATTCTCTGTCGACATTTGATTCAATCCGACATATTGGGACAGCTGCGTAATCGCTAGTTGTCGTTGATCCTCCAAACCACCGGCATCTTGATTAGGGCTTATGCCAGCGATCTGCTGGTTCAAAGAGGCAATCGTAGCTGTAAGCGTATTCACTCGCCCAGCTATGGTGCCCACCTGCTGATCAAGGCTGGAAGATATCTGTGCCAACTGATTAGCGGAAGAGTTGAAAGCCGCTGTTAGAGTATTCGCGGCAGCCAGTACATTCTGTCGTGTCGCGGTATCGGACGGATTACTCCCAAGCTTAGACAAAGCACTGAAAAAGGAGTCCATCGCTGAACCAAGGGCTGTCGTGCTTGCGGATGTAGCAGTAGAGCTCAAGCCGAAGATGCTCTGTACCTGCTGCAAAGCTGACTCAAGTGCGCTGCTCTGAGCCTGTGCCTGGGTTTGCTGTTGTACCCGTTGTTCAAGTACACGGTCTCTCTGTGAAACAGCATTATTTCCCGTGTTGCCTCCTATGACATTGGTCGATCCGTTGATCGTCACCTCATCCACAGGCTGCCAGTTCACGACCTGGCGTGTGTACCCCAATGTATTCTGATTCGCGACATTATTCGCTGTCACATTCAACGCAGCCTGGTCTGCCATCAACGCTTGCCTAGCCGTATCCATCAGCGATGTTAGCGTGCCCATTGGCTCCTCACGTTTCTATCGCGCAGTCGGTCGATTGCGTTGAGGTTCTCTGCGCTACTTTGAAGGACAAGTTCCAGCACGCGCTTCTTCATCAGAACGGGATGAATGTTCTTGTCACAGTTAATCTTGATCCCGCACAACGCCGCACTCCGTTCCTCGAGAACCTGAAGTCTGTCTAAATCCATCACGGCGAGGGCATCGATAGTTTCATCGAGCAAGTCAGCTACAGCTTGACAGGTTCCCATCCTTAACCTAGAAGAGACTGAATCATCTTGTCTGCTACATCAGATGAAGACACATTGTAGCTTCCTGAGGCAATTGCCTGTTGTAAAGCGACAACCTTAGCAGATCTCGTATCAGAGCTCCCTAGAGCTTGTGCCATAAGCCCGCTGGCGGTACTCAGATTTGCCTGATCCGCACGTCCCGCGGCTTGGGTGGATGTTTCATCTTTCGGACCACTGGCGAGTGCGGGCTTTGTCTCTGTCGGAGTAATTACACTTAGAGCTTGCTGCAGGCTTCCAATTCCATTTGCATAACTCATCTTATTCCTCCATCTACTTGAATCTATCGGCGCATCTCCAGCAAACTTTAGTACCTAGGCACTCTATTTTCGGGACTCTTCTCGTACTCCAGTGTGACTTGCCGGACCACATGGTTAGCAATTCCAAGTCCGCCTCTCTTTGATATAGCCTTTGCAACCGCCTCCGTTCCAAAGCTGCTTATCGTATCAGCAGCACTGTCGTCACTTTTCTCACCATTCAAGCCATCCTGACCTGACCGCATCGGTTTTAGAATCTCCTGCATGAGCATCGACTCGAACTGTTGAGCGGCGTCCACCAGTTTGGAATGCTGCTTTTCGGCTCTATCGGATATCTGATTTGGAATGGCTGTTGTAATCTTCATAGCACCTCGATCTCCGCCTCCAAAGCACCTGCCGACTTCATAGCCTGAAGGATGGAGATAACATCGCGGGCCGAAGCACCAATCGTCTGCAAACTTCGGACTAGATCATCCACAGTCGCACCCTGTTTGAGCTCAATACGGTTGACCGGCTTATCCTGTGCATTAATTCGTGTCTGCGGTATCACTTGAGTCGTTCCAGAGGAAAAGGCATTCGGCTGCGAGACGAGGAAATCAGTAACAACATTCACAGCCAGGCCGCCGTGCAGTATAGAGACAGGCTGCAAAACGACAGTTCCTCCTATGACGACAGTTCCTGTACGCTCATTGACAATCACCTTCGCTCGAGGATAGATGGGAACCTCGATCGACTCCACTCTTGCAAGAAGAGAGGGAATCTCCTCTCCATTTACGACCGACAGGTCAATGCGTCTACTATCGAGGACTCGAGCCGCAGACCGACCTAGTTCATGATTGATAGCTTGTGCCATCGCCTCGGCGCTGCGAAAGTCAGCATCATTCAACAGTAATGAGAATTGATTTCGACCTCCCAGATCCAGGGGGACGCCGTGTTCCACCATAGCCCCAGAAGGGATCCGGGCTGTATTTGGATGGTTCAACTGCTTTATATTCCCATTGACGTTCACTGAGTATCCACCAACTACTAGCGGGCCCTGTGCCTGGGCATAGATTTTGCCATCGGCTCCATAAAGAGGGGTCATCAGCAGCAGACCGCCCTCGAGGCTTCTCGCGTCCCCAGCTGAAGAGGCTGTGATGTCTAGCTTTGTTCCTGGACGGGCAAATGGCGGCAATGTCGCCGACACAAATACCGCGGCAAGATTCTGTACGCGAATCGACGAGGCGGGGACACTTACCCCCATGCGGAGTAGTGTTGCTGCAAGCGTTTGGGTTGGAAAACTGGTCTGCTGACTATCTCCCGTGCCTTGCAGCCCCACCACAATACCGTATCCGACCAACTGGTTATCCCGAATACCTTCAATTGAAGCAATATCTTTGATGCGCGCCTGCCGCAAATACGGAAGAGGAACATCAGATGCAAAGGCCGCACCACCCATTGTTAAAAACCCAGCGAGCAGACAAGCACATCCATCGATAATGTTTGTCCTGGATAACTTCTTCCTTGTCATCGATCCACTCAAGATGCCCCGCATAGTTTCCCCACTAAAAGATCAGAACTCGTTGCAGAAGCCTGATTAGAGCATTAGGCCTGCGAGTGTAATCCGTAATGATCCCCTTTCCGCGCACCTCCAACTCGAGGCTGGATATTGCGGTTGAGAGCACCTGATTCTGTTGCGAGATATCCTCAGGACGCACCAGACCACGCAACATAATGGTTTGTGTCTGCTGACTGAATTCGACCTCTCTTGCCGCTTCGATCACAAGCATTCCATTTGAAAGAACTTCAATTACCTGTCCTCCAAATGTTGTGCTGAGACTTGAGCTAGTGGCACTCGTTCCCTGGGCGTTCAGCCCCGCAGAGGAACTTTGATTGACCAGGTTCTGTAAAGCATTTCCTGAGTGCAACAAACCGATCAGGCTCGACACTTGAGAGCTTGCGTTTGAAGCCCGAGAGTTTTTCACAGAGCCGTCCGTTGAAGCCGCTAAACTTTCAGAGACCACCACGGAGATCAAATCGTGGGGACGCATGGCACGTACGTCTGTTGTCATCCTTGTGAGACGGCCACTGTCTGTCCAGATAGATCCTGCTGCAGCTTGCGCGCTGGAACTGTCTGCATGTACCCGTTCCAAATAGGAAGCAAGAGAAGTCGAAGCTATATTGGGTCTTGGACCCTGCGTTTTCCGCTCTGTGATCATTTGTGCATTCAGCGATGACACCACTAGCAACAGAAGGAGTCCTATCACAACGCATATAGCGAAGCGTCCTATGTTTGCGATGTTAGAAGGAGACCGGAAATCCGGTATCTCGATGCTCTGTGTCTCTCCGTCGGCCTTAGCCTTATATGTCCTTGCAAATCTCATCTTCACTAAACTCCTCATCGTTGGAGCTCAACATCTGCAGGTCCACGAATCACAGCGATAAATTGCTGCACTACAGGATTGGTAATTTGGACTAGTCGCACCCGTATGGCATTACCCAGACCGCCACTCTCCTCCGACACCGCAGCCACTTCGATCCGTACGTTATCTTCTTGTCTCCAGAGTCGAACGATGTCGCCAGCACGCACTAGCGGTGACACTGCATGAGAACCTTCTTTCAGTATCTGGTTGTCTCGCAGGAAAGATGGCCTATCCATTACCTCGTGCGTCAGGAGTGCGAACGTGGGACGCTCTGGATGGTCACAACTGGCAATTGTCAACCATCTCTGCCGCAGAATAGGGTCCCACCGGGCCGCTTGAACGCGATAGTCTCCACTGTATTGAGCCAATGATGAAGCGCTGATTCGAGTCGAACCAGTTGTATCTGGAGTATTCAAGCATGTTGCTGCATCAGCTTCGTTTATTAACGATACTTGGAGTCCAATGCAGAACAGCAAAGCCGTGATGGATAGACGAACATTCTTACTCATAAACCCTCTAGCGAATCATGCTGTTAATCTGGGAATACATGTCGTCAGCTACACGGACGACCTTGGAGTTGCTCTCATAGGCGCGTTGCGCCAGGATCATTTGTACAAACTCTGCGACGACATCGACGTTTGAGTTTTCGAGGTAGCCTTGCTGCAGTGTGCCGATGCCGCTGGCTCCTCCTGGTACATCCGTGATCGCATTACCAGAAGATCCTGTCTGTTCGAAAAGGTTGCCTCCCACTGAACTCAAGCCTCCGGGGTTGGCGAAGGTCGCTAGCTGGATTGTGCCTAGCTGCGCGGCGGCCGTCTGTCCCGGAATTGTCGCCGACACGACTCCGTACTGAGAGATGACGATGTCGGTTGCATTCGAGGGAATTGTGATCGCCGGCAACACTGTGTCACCATCCGCTGTAACGATCGTTCCCTGGTTATTCAAATGGAAACTGCCCGCACGGGTATAAGCGATCGTCCCGTCGGGCTTCGACACCTGGAAGAAGCCAGAGCCTTTGATTGCAAGGTCGAATGTGTTGCCAGTCTGGTTGAAGTCTCCCTGGGTCATGATCATCTCTGTTGCTGATGACCTTGTTCCAAGGCCTATCTGCAGACCTGCCGAGACTGTCTGCTGACTCTGCGCAGATCCGGGAGTGATCATGTTCTGGTAGATCATGTCCTCGAACTGCAGTCGACGTCTCCTGAATCCAGCTGTCGCCGAGTTGGCGAGGTTGTTCGCCACCGTATCCAGGTTCGCCTGTTGCGCGCTCATTCCACTTGCTGCCGTATACAACGCTCGGATCATTCCAACTCCATTCTGCTGCGCGGGCTGCTATCAGACTCGCGGTAGTTCCTCTGTGGCTGTCTTGTCGAAGTCGTTGTTGAAGACACTCAGTGCCTTTTGCATCATCTCTGCCTGTCGCTGCACAAGAACTAGTTGCATCGTCCCATGAATGGCATCCTCGTTCGCTCCTTCGATAGAGCCTTGCTCGATAGAGGCGTTTGCAACAATCGGCTTTGCGTCGCCTGCGGAAAATCGATTCGTTCCTTCTGCAATCAACGCAGACTTGTCTGCAAAATCGAAGACACCTACCTGCCCCACTATCATGCTTCCGTCGGGGGTGGAGACGGAGATGCTTCCGTCTCCGGCTACGTGGATGCTGCCGGTGGGGATGGTGATGGGTTGCTGGTTTCTGTCCAGGACAGGCTCTCCCTGGCTGGTCTGGAGGACACCGGTGGAGGAGCGGGAGAAGGCTCCGTCTCTTGTGTAGCTGAGGCCCGTTTTGGTCTGGAGGGCGAAGAAGCCCTGGCCTTGCAGTGCCAGATCCAGAGGATTGCCGGTGGCTGCCAGTTGTCCCTGGCCGAGATCCAGACGGTTTCCGCCGAGGATCCCGAAGCCGTTTACGGACTGTCCGACCTGGGAGTCAGCTGGTGAGTCGCGGTCGAGGCCACCGGCGAAGATGCTGCGGAAGTAGTCTCGTTGCGCGCGATAGCCGTTGGTGCCGGCGTTCGCCACGTTGTTCGCTGCGGTATCGAGCGCCTGCGTGCGCGCCATGAGACCAGTGTATGCAGCATAGAGACCGCTATCCATGCACTGGCTTATGCAGGTTTGTGGCCCAACAGGAGAGAGTGTTTGTTAGAAGATGCTAAGAACGAGTTCGTTCAAGCTTTCGGTACGGAGGCCGATAGAGGTCGTAGACCACATTGACTACCGGAGGATGGGTTGCGAGCTCTAATTATTGATGATTCGGCAGTGATGAGGAAGGTAATCGAGAGGGCGCTGCGTCAGGCCGGCCTAGAGCTTTCAGAGGTTTTGCAGGCTTCGAATGGCGAGGAGGCGTTGCAGGCTCTCCGAGGTGATGGGGGGAGTGCCTCTCCCATTGGGTTGATTGTCAGCGACATCAATATGCCGGTTATGGACGGCTTGCAGTTTCTGGAGGCCCGGCGAGATGAGAAGCTGGCGGAGGGGGTCCCGGTCGTGATGATTACGACTGAGGGGAGTGAGCCCTTTGTGCTGCGTGCGATTGCTGCCGGGGCTCAGGGGTATATCTGCAAGCCCTTTACGGCAGACCAGGTGAAGGCGCGGGTACTTCCACTGCTGCAGGTGGCGTGATGCTCCAATATTGCTGGACGACTCCTGCGAGGGCTCATGCTTGGCAATGGCGGCGGTAGCGTGTCGGAGGAACGGATTGCGCGACTTGATTCGGCAGTCTCCGAGGTCTTCGAGATGATGCTCGACCGGAGCTGCGGACCCGTAGATGCCGAGATCGGCATCCAGGAGCGAATCACGGCACGGATTCAGTTCTCGGGCGCAATCAGCGGCGAGTGTCTCGTGTACGCGAGCCAGACTGTGGCGCAGATCGCCGCGGAGGCGCTCCTCGGAACGGTCTCCGAGACCTGCGATCCCATGGTGGAGGACGCCGTGGGCGAGTTGTGCAACATGATCGCGGGCGGATGGAAGAGCAAGCTGGAGTCGAGCGAGGCGGTTTGCCTGATCTCGGTTCCTGCGGTGACACGCGATGGCGCTCTCGAATTTCAAGATGAGTTCGGGACGAGCTATCACCGTTGCTATTCCTTTCAGGGGAATGTGTTCGGGGTTACGCTGGCTTTCCAGTGAGAAGGGGTACCTCCCCCGTATTTTTTAGAGTAACTTCTTTGTTGTGTTTAGTTTACGAGGATGGATTGATGCAAACTATTCATAATAAAAGAGTTGCCTAAAAAGTATTCTATCTAAAACAGTTACATTGGGAAATAACAAGACCCCGGCTTTTGGCCGGGGTCTTTGCTTTGATTCTGTTCTAAGTATAACAAATCGATGGAAACTAATCGGCAACTTTATGTTGTTGTGGAAGCGTAGGTTAGGTGAGTAGGGGCTTGACAGGTTTTCGGTGAGGGGCGAGAACAGCAGCGATCTCAGAGTGTTCCTTTGTGGTCCTCTTTGTGCCTCTGGCTTGGGGACAGACACAAGAGTGAGATACTGCGCCTTCGATTGCGGCGCTGATGATGATCGGCTTCCGAGCGCCTTTGGCGCTCAGAGGTGGATCGTTGCGTATTCTTTATACTTGGTTTTGGGAATGGTATCGATATGGTTGAAGGGCTCAGATTTCTGTGGAATGCGTCGCGTGGCGACAGGTTGCGGCCCTGGCGAAGCCCCTACTTGCGTTGGAGGCTTGAGACGTATTCGGGAAAGCGAGCGGAGACGGTGACTGCTCGCGACTTCTGGGATCTGTTCTGGGCAGAGAAGAGACAGGTGTTCCGATTTCTTCGCTGGACGCGCGAGATCAAAGGCTATGCGGGAGCGAGCGAAGAGCGTTAAGCAAGGCAGGGATAGATCATCTCTTCGAGGTACGCAGCCTGCTAATTCTCCAATACTCCGAATCAAGTAGACGATAATCCGCATCAACTACACTAGACAACTAGACACGCAGCAACCTGACATGGAGTGAAGCTATGAGTGAAAACATGAATCTGAAGGCGCAGGACGGCCATGAGTTGAGCGCATACGTTGCGCGTCCCGCTGGTGAACCGATCGGTGCGCTGGTCCTGATTCAGGAGATATTCGGCGTCAATGCCCACATTCGAGGCGTCGCTGATGGATATGCCCGGGACGGATTTCTTGTGGTCGCGCCTGCTCTCTTCGACCGCACCGAGCGCGGCGTGGAGTTGAAGTATGAGGGAGAGGACGCCAAGAAGGCGTACTCCCTGATGGGGACGCTGAATCCCGATACGGCTCTGCTGGATATCGCTGCGGCCTACGAACTGGCGAAGGAGGCGGGAAAGGGAGTTGGCGTTATCGGTTTCTGCTTTGGCGGACTGATGAGCTGGCTGACCGCGACACGCGGCGAGGCGCTGAAGATGCAGCCCTCCTGTTGCGTGGGGTACTATCCGGGAGGCATCGGCAAGTTTGCTGCCGAGGAGCCTAGCTGTCCGGTTTTGTTGCACTTCGGTGGTGACGACACGCATATCGGCGCGGACCAGATCGAGGCAGTGCGCTCCGCCCATCCTGAGGTGGAGATCTACATCTACCCGGGGGCTGAGCATGGATTCAACTGCGATGCGCGGGCGAGCTACAATCCGCCGTCGGCGAAGCTGGCGCGGGAGAGAACACTGGCGTTCCTGAAGACGCATGTTGCTTAGGTACTTGGTTTTGCCTCTTTGATAGATGCAGGGTCACCTTTATTGCCGCGTTTCCTCAAGCGGTGCTATCCTTATGCAGACACTAAGAGAGTGGACTAGAAGATCAGGAGCAGAAAACAGCTGTGTTGGCATCCGCTAAAAAGACAGACATTATTGAGAAGTTTCGCACACATGACTCCGACACCGGGAGCCCCGAGGTACAGATCGCGATTCTGAGCGAGCGCATCGGTGAATTGACGGAACACTTCAAGGCACATAAGAAGGACCACGGATCACGCCGCGGACTTCTCATGCTTGTGAGCAAGCGTCGGCGCCTGCTTGATTACCTGAAGAAGTGCGATGCCGACCGCTATCGCGACGTCATCGGCAAGCTCGGAATCCGCAAGTAACGCACCATCTCCGGAGACACCGTTCAAACTATGGAAGCACGCCCGGCCTCATTCGGCTGCAAACTTCGTGCAAGGTCGAGCAAGACCTTGTCGCAGGAGTTGCCGACGATGGTAGGCGTGGATGGTGTCTCTGTTGTTCCGGGAGCCGGTAGATCTCAGCCCGCAACAGATTCAATCAGTGCAGCTCTGTGACGGCGCGATAGCCGAATCAGCGGAGCTGCACTTTTTCGCGCCCGCAACGCGGATGACGCGATGCAAAAGTTTCCTAACACGATAGATAAAGAGAGAAGAGAGGCAACATGAAACAAGATGTCACAGTAGAGCTTGCCGGCGGCAAGCAAATTAAATTTGAGACAGGGCGCATGGCCAAGCAGGCCTCTGGCGCGGCGCTCACATCGAGTGGCGACAACGTAGTTCTGGCGACTGCCGTAGCATCGCCAGACCCCAAAGAAGGTATCGATTTCTTTCCCCTCACCGTTGAGTACCGCGAGTTCACCTATGCGGGTGGCCGGATTCCAGGAGGGTTCATCAAGCGCGAGGGCCGTCCGAGCGAGAAGGAGATTCTGACGAGCCGTCAGATCGATCGTCCTATTCGTCCGCTGTTCCCAGAGGCGTTTCGGAATGAGACGCAGGTCGTTGCCTTCGTCTACTCCGCAGACAAAGAGAACGATCCTGATGTGCTTGGGATCAACGGCGCGAGCTGCGCGCTGGCGCTGAGCGATATTCCGTTCCACGGGCCAGTGGGCGCTGTGCGAATCGGCATCGTGGACGGCGAGTTTGTCGTGAACCCAACCTATGACGAGCGCGCGAAGAGCCAGCTGAACATCATGGTCGTGGGCACGAAGGACGGCATCGTGATGATCGAGTCCGGCGCGAAGGAGATTGCCGAAGACCGTGTTGTCGACGCCATCGAGTTTGCGCATGAGCAGATCAAGAAGATCTGCTCCGCGATCGAAGATCTGGTCAGTCGTGCAGGAAAGGCGAAGCGGCTCGTCTCCGCGGTGGAGATCGACCAGGAGTATCTGAGCGCGCTGACGGCCAAGGTCGGCGAGAGGCTGAAGGATGCTCTCGACACGCAGAAGCACCCGAAGTTCGAGAGCTATGCGCTGGTGAAGGCGATCAAGGACGAGCTGAAGCTGGAGCTGCCGGAGGGCGATGCAGCCGCTGCGAAGAAACTCAGCAAGTACTACGAGCTGCTGCGCGAGAATATCTTCCGCGAACAGGTTTTGAAGGAACGGATTCGGCCAGATCATCGCGCGTTCGATCAGATCCGCGAGGTGACGGTTGAGGTTGGGGTTCTTCCGCGTGTTCACGGCTCTGCGCTGTTTACACGTGGTGAGACACAGGCTCTGGTCAGTGCGACTCTTGGCACTACGGACGATGCTCAGCGCCTGGAGAGCTATGAAGGCGAGCAGAAGCGTCGCTTCATGCTGCACTATAACTTCCCTCCGTTTTCGGTCGGCGAGGTTGGCAGGATGACCGGTGTTGGACGGCGCGAGATTGGACATGGCGCACTGGCTTTCCGAGCGATTGAGGCTGTATTGCCGGCTGAAGATGAGTCTCCGTATACGCTGCGTGTTGTCTCGGACATTCTTGAATCGAATGGGTCGTCTTCGATGGCCACGGTCTGCGGTGCGTCGCTTGCGCTGATGCAGGCTGGCATTCCGATCAAGGGATCGGTTGCGGGCGTTGCCATGGGCCTGGTCAAGGAGAGCGACAACTACGCTATCCTGACGGACATTGCCGGCGCGGAGGATCACTACGGCGACATGGACTTCAAGGTGGCCGGAACTCGCAAGGGCATTACGGCACTCCAGATGGACATCAAGATTATGGGCATTACTCCGCAGATTATGCGGGAGGCTCTGGAGCAGGCGCGGCGAGGCAGACTGTCGCTACTGGATACAATGGATGCAACGATCTCGGGCGCGAGCGAGGAGAAGTCGCAGTTTGCTCCTCGGATCCACACCATCCAGATTCCGACTGACAAGATTCGCGACCTGATTGGGCCGGGAGGCAAGGTGATCCGTGGGATCATCGATGCGACTGGTGTGAAGATCGATGTCGACGATACGGGCCGGGTCAATGTCGCTTCGAGCGATGCTGATGGTCTGGCGCGCGCGATCCAGATGATCAGCGATCTTACCGCCGTTCCCGAGATTGGGAAGACCTATCTGGGCAAGGTGGTTCGGCTTGCTGAGTTTGGCGCGTTCGTTGAGATCTTCCCTGGCACGGATGGATTGCTGCACGTCTCCGAGATCGCGGAACATCGCGTGAAGGAGGTCAAGGACGAGCTTCGTGAGGGCGACCAGATTCTGGTGAAGGTGCTCGCGATCGAAGGGAATCGTATCAAGCTTTCACGGAAGGCGGTTCTGCGCGAGCAGCGTGCGAAGCTTGGGTTGCCTGAGCCGGGACAGATCGGAGCTGATGGCGCGAATGTCGAGGCTGGTGCATCAGTGGGACGGGGCGGAGATTCGCCGGTCGCTGATGATGTTGCGGCTGAAGACGGCGATGACTTCGACGAAGAGGGCGATGAAGCAGGTGATGAGCCTAACTTCAATCGCGCTGATGGCACGGCTCCAGCTCCGCGAGTTGGAGGCGGGCCGGGACCAAATGGAGCAGGCGGTCCTGGTGGACAGCGTCGGCCGGGTAGCAGGCGTCGTCGTGGCGGTCGCCGGCCTGGAGCTGGTACAGCACCGCAAGGCGGCGGTAATCAGTAGGCTGTCTTTGGGGATGAAGCAGGGGGTCGCGCTAAGGCGCGGCCCTTTTGTTTGGGATGCGTTGCTTTATGGGGCGGGTCTCTTATGAGGAGATCTCTGTGGATTGTGTTCAGTGTTTTTTGTCTCCTTTCCTCTGCTGTCTGGTTGATTCCGCCAGGTGCAGGGGATGCGCTTCCTCTGCTTGAGCAGCAGTGTCTGCTTTACGTTGTCGCTGGGTTGGGTGCGCTTCTGTTTGTGAAGAGGGGAGTGTGGGCTCGAATCGCGGAACTTCGTTGGGCCCGGTTAGCGATTGCCGGAGTGATTTTTCTTAGTGTGCCGGCGGTGTTGATTGAGTCTGTTGGGAGCCGCGTTCCTGCCGTGAATCGGTCTGCAGCGTTCGCGCTGCTTCCGGCTGTTGTGGTGCTTGTGACAGTAAGCCGCTCGAATGCTGAAGAAGGACGGAGATTTCTTGCTCCGTCGCTGATGGCGTTTGGCGGCGTTTTGCTGCTTCTTCCGGTTGCATTGCCTGGGTCTGCAAGAGAGTGGGCGATGCTGGCCGTTGTCTGTCTGGCCGTGGGGCTGGTCGCAATTGCAGGTGTTTGGATCTATCAATTGTTGCAGGCGGTTGCTGTTGTGGATGCCATTGCGTTGATGTGTCTTGTGAATGCGCTGTCTTTGCTGACCTGGTGTTCCGTTACTGGATCGCTTGTCTGGCAGTGGAGTGAGTTTGGGACGATGGTTTCTATAGCTTCACTGGTTGATCTGGTCACGCTGGTTTTGCTGATATGGCTTTTGAGGGAGATGTCGCCGGTGCGTTTTGCTGCGCGGTATCTTCTGATCCCGCTGCTTACCGTGGTTGAGGGGTATATTGTCCTGCGGCCCGAGTTGACGGTGAGGATGGGAGCGGGGGCCGCTTTGCTGACAGCAGGAGCCGCGTGGATATTATTTTCAAAGGTAACAGGAGATGAGGCGGTCTTGTCATTGCGATGATACTTTTCTGCCGTCGGCCGGAGGGGTAAACTGCGGAGAATGGCTGCTTCAATGTACATCGTGGTTGAGGGCGAGGACCCTGGGTTCGATATCTTCGTGAATGGGCGCTCGTTGGCACGGTATGAGGATGCTCTGGAGCGATTGGCGCTGCGGTTGGGGGTTAAACCGCTGATCGAATTCTTTTCGGCGGATGAGAACTCGATGTCTCTGTTGATTGAGGAAGGGGCAGGGAACAAGGAGTTGATGCAACGACTGCCTCCGCCTCAGTGGTACTCGGCAGCGGATGGTCTGGTTACGGTGCGTGCGTTGGTTGAGGCGCTAGAGGATGAGCCGCAGCAGCTTGGATCGGATGGGGAGCAGGTGCTCGGGGAACTGCTGGAATACTGCAAGGTGCTGGAGAAGACCAGGACGCGGGAGATGCGGTGGCATCTGGCGGTGAGCTGGCGTTAGGCGCGCAGCTCACCGGTTCCTGATTTAGTGGCGTGTTTCGGTGCTGGATGCCGGGGTGGCGGATTGGTCGCCCTCGGCTAGTTTGCGGTGGAAGAGATCGAAGACGAGGCCGTAGAGGCTATAGGCTAGCTCGGGATCGTAACGTGCGCCTTCGTCACGCATGAAGGCGTGGGCTCCGTTGACCTCGTGCCAGCTTAAGCGGATTCCTAGCTCGTTGAGGCGGTTGAGAACCTTCATGCGGCCTTCTGTGGGGATGTGGGGGTCCTGACGGCCCCAGATCATGAGGAGTTCACCTTTGATGTCGGCGGCGCGTTGGATGGAGTCGTCGTTCATGCCTTTGCCGAGACCAGCTTTGTGGATGTCGGTGGCGTAGAAGCAGGCTGTGGCGAGGACGTCGGGGTTCATGGCGGCTCGGAAGGCGAGGTGGCCGCCGATGCAGATGCCCATGGCTCCGATGCGGCCGGTGCAGTCGGGGCGTGACTTGAGATGGTCGATGGCGGCGCGCGCGTCGGCGTCGTAGCTAGCGAGTTCCTTGGTGGTTTTGAGGACGTTGCCGCGGTCGGAGCCGGCCTGGTCGTAGGCGAGGATGGTTCCGGCTGGCTCAAACTCGTGATAGATCTCCGGCATGGCGACGACGTAACCGTGTCCGGCGAGCATAGCTGCGGTGCGACGGATGGGCGCAGTGATCTGGAAGATCTCGGAGTAGAAGACGATGCCGGGGTAGCGGCCAGGAGCGCCTGGGCGGACGATGTGAGTCCGCATGGGACCGCCTGGTGTCTCGAGCGTTACGTGTTCGTCGTTGATGATGATCATGTTGTCTAAAGTCTCCAGAGTTATTTCAGCCCTATTTTAGGGGTTGTTATTGAAGATAAGGATACGGCTCTGCAAAGACAACGATAACGTTATGGTCAAACGCGCGAGTTATTCGGATGAGCGAATTCGTTTGATAGTCTGAGAAGGTTCGGAACGGGGGCGCTGATGATCCGGGAAGTGCTTCAGATAATGGTGGAGAGAGATAATCTGTGAAGCACGTTGCGAGTCTGGATGGGGTTCGAGGGGTAGCAGTTCTGTCTGTTGTGTTGTTCCATTTTTTCCCGAGGAGCGGCACTGGCCCTTTCGGTATGCTGGCGTCGGCTGGGTGGATTGGTGTAGATATTTTTTTCGTTCTCTCTGGGTTTCTGATCACCAGTATTTTGTATGAGCAGAGAGGGGCGGAGAATTATTTCCGCAACTTCTATGTGCGCCGGGTACTGCGGTTGTTTCCGCTGTACTACTTTCTTCTTCTGGGCGCTTTGCTCCTAGCACCTTTCCTGCATGTTCAGTGGCGGTTGGGACATCTGGCGATGTTGTTTTACGGGGCGAATCTAGTTCTTCCCTTTGATAACTCGCTGGGCACGATAGGACCGTTCGATTTTTTCCATGTGTGGAGCCTGGCGGTGGAGGAGCAGTTCTACCTGGTCTGGCCGTGGCTGGTGGGAAGCCAACTGAAGCGTGGGACGCTACGGAATATATGTATCGCAGGAATCCTGTTGTCTCCGCTATTACGATTCGCGCTGTTGCACGTACACGCGCAGTCCTGGCTGATCTATCAGAGTCTGCCAACACGGATGGATTCCTTGCTGGTGGGCGCTGCGCTTGCGCTGATTCCATTGCCGTCATTGCGCACGGCGCGGATAACAGGGGCAGCTGCGTTGGCGGTGTGTGGTGTGTTGGTCTGGTTAGGGCACTCGATGTTTTTTCTGTCGCGGCCGATCCAGGGCGCCGGATACAGTGCGCTGGCGCTGCTCTCGGGCTCAATACTGGTGCTTAGCTTTTACCCTACGACGATTGTTCATCGCGTGTGTTCGTGGAACGTGCTGCGTTTTTACGGAAAGTACAGTTATGGGCTGTACCTGTGGCACTATCTGTTTTTAGCTCAATTTGGATGGCTGGCCAAGTGGGTACGAGAACATGTGCCAGTTCCATTTGTGGCGGGTGTGTTGAGTTTTGGATCGATTCTTCTGTGTTCGACCTTGCTGGCTGTTGCTAGTTACCGTCTGATTGAACGGCCATTTCTACAGCTGAAGCGGCGATTTGAATATTAGCGGGCAGTCGCGGCGCCGGGCAGGAAGCGTGAGGGTGGAAAGCCGCGAATGCGGAGCTGGAGACAGCGCCAGGCTTCGACGGAGTACAGGACGATTTTGTGCCCGATGTTGTACTCGTCCGGCCAGCGTGAGGCATGGGTGTGCCAGCCGACGGAGAGCGCTGGTTGGGTGATGTCGAAGGTGTTGAGGATGAGGGAGGTTCGTCCGAGATGATAGGGGGAGCTGACGACTTCGGCTGAGGACCAGCTGTGTTCATGCATGATCTGGGCGGAGTAGTAGATGTTCTGGACGGTGTTTTGTGCCTGTGACTCTTCGAGGATGTCGGAGGCGGGGACGCCCTGGGCGGCGGCGAACTGGGCCATGGTGTGGGCTTCGACGAAGGAGTTGTGTGCAGGGCCACCGGTCATGATGATGTGCGGGGCGACTCCGGCCTTGTACTCGCGGACGCCTTCGAGGACGCGCTCGCGCTGCTCGGGCGAGGGTGTGCCGTCGAGTTTGGCAGGCGTGCCGAGGACGACGATGGTGTCGAAGTGAGTGGCGGTGGTGTTGTGAGTGGGGAGGGTGACGTAGTTGCCCGCGACGATAAGGGCGAGGGTGAAGGCTAGCAGGAAGAGAGCGAAGAGGGTTCGGGTCAGGAGCTTCACGGAGTTAGCGTATCAGGGCCGGGGCCTCTACTTCATAACAAATTTAGCTGGCAACGGCTTGCTCGATCAGGGCACTGGCTGCGCTGATTGGACCGAGTAGGTGATCGTCGATCGAATAGCGATCCTTGAGATAGGCAGCATCGTTATAACTTAGCCAAACTTTACCTTCTGTGTCCTGCCATGCGAGGGCTTTTAGCGGTAGGTCTATGGCGGAGAGAGGTGCAGCCAACATGACGGGAGTGCCTCCCTTTGGGTTTCCGAAGATGAGGAGTTGAGTTGAGGGCATGTGGAGGCCGATTTTCTCGGCTTCACCGCTGTGGTCGATGCGAGCGAAGATGGTAATGTTTTTGGCGCGGAGAATGACTTCGAGACGGTCGAGTGTCTCGGGGACCGAGTAGGGGCTCGGATGGGTGATTATGCCGTTCGGAGTAGGAGTCACTGGATCTGCTTTCTGGTTGCGATGGTAGCTTGGCGCGCGCTGAATTTATGAAACAGATGTTTTCATGATGCAGCCATTGTTTTCTAACTGAAGAGGAATTCTTTCGTGCGTAGCTCCTTCACTGTGTCGC